>NZ_CP011372.1:1250425-1563032 GCF_001017575.1 Campylobacter lari
TCATGGAAGAAATTTATAAAATTTCAAAAGACAAAACCCTTATCATCATAGCTCATAGACTTTCAACTATACAAGGTTGTGATAGAGTATTTGAAGTAAATCATGGGTATTTAAAGGAAAAAATATGAAAATCACTTTCATTATAGCTACTTTAAATTCAGGTGGCGCTGAAAGGGTTTTGGTTACTTTGGCTAATGAACTTTGTAAAAACCATGAAATAAATATTATCAAATTTCATAAAGAAGACTCATTTTATAAGCTTGATCCAAAAATCAAACTTTTTACTCTAGAACAGTTTGATTTTTCTACGCTTTATAACAAAATAGCTTCACGTATTAAAAAATTCAATGCCTTAAAACAAGCACTCAAAGAGCATAAGAGTGATGTTTTTATCTCATTTTTAGACACTACCAATATCGCTTGTATTTGGGCGAATAAAGGCTCAAACACACCTTTAATCATCAGCGAACATAGCTCTCATACTTATTTAAAATCCAAAATTTGGAAATTTTTACGTCGTATTAGCTTTCCATATGCAAATGCTTTAACCGTGCTAAGTAATGATGATAAAAGCTATTATGAAAACTTTGTCAAAAAAGTTGTCAATATGCCAAATCCTTGCCATTTTAACCTCACAGAAGAAAAGCTAGAAAAAGAAAACAATGTCATCTTTGTAGGCAGGCTTGATCATAATAAAAATGCTTCTATGTTTTTAAAAGCCATAGCAAGGCTAGACATCAATCTACAAAATCAATATCGTTTTTTTATAGCAGGCGATGGAGAATTAAGACAAGATTTAGAACAAGAAGCTAAGAATTTAAATATTAAAGTTAATTTTTTAGGTAAAGTTGAAAATATGCAAGAACTTTATGAAAAAGCAAAAATAATCTGCCTTTGCTCTTTCATAGAAGGCTTACCAACAGTTTTACTTGAAAGTTTATATTATCAAGTAGCGCGCATTAGCACTAAATATACAAGTGGCCATAAAGATTTAATTAATGATGGAAAAGATGGATTTTTAGTAGATTTAGATGATGAAAAGGCTTTAAGCGAAAAACTCGCCCTTTTAATGCAAGATGAAAATTTAAGAAAAACACTAGCGCTTAATGCACAGCAGCGATGTAAAGATTATGAAGTGGCCAATGTAGCACAAAAATGGCTTGATTTGATCAAAGAAGTAAGGGTTTAACATGAAAAAACTAGCAATTTTTATTTATTCTTTAGGAAGTGGTGGTGCTGAAAGGGTTGTATCTACTCTATTGCCTGTGTTAAATTTAAAATATGAAGTACATTTGATTTTAATGAATGATAAAATATCATATGATATTCCTGAGGTCAATATCCACTACCTTGAAAAATCAAATCCAAGCGAAAGTAACTTAGCTAAATTTTTAAAACTACCCTTGCTAGCTATGAAATACAAAAAGCTTTGTGAAGATTTAAAAATCAATTTGCAATTTGTATTACTAAATAGACCTAATTATATTGCGTTAATGGCAAAATCTCTAGGACTTAAATCAACCCTTATTATCAATGAATGCACTACTCCAAGTGTGATTTACAAGCATAATAATCTAAATTCTTTTATCAATAAATTTCTTATTAAAAAACTTTACAATAAAGCAGATTTAATCTTGGCAAATTCCATAGGAAACAAAGAAGATTTAATACAAAATTTCAACATAGAAGCAAAAAAATGTGATATTTTATACAATGCCATAGATTTAGAAAGTATTATAGAAAAATCTAAAGAAGAAATAAACTTTAAAGATCCTTTTATACTAAGCGTTGGCAGGCTTGATCATGGTAAAAATCATGCTATGCTTATAAGAGCTTATGCAAAAGTTAAAACTGATTTAAAATTAGTCATTTTAGGCGAGGGCATTTTAAAAGATGAGCTTTTAGCTTTAATAGAAACTTTAAATTTAAAAAACAAAGTCTTTTTACTAGGTTTTGATAAAAATCCTTATAAATACATGAGCAAATGTGACTTTTTTGCTTTTGCTTCAAGTTTTGAAGGCTTTTCTAATGTTTTAATCGAATGCCTAGCTTGTAATACTGCCGTGCTTTGCACTGATCATAAAAGTGGCGCAAGGGAGTTATTTTTAGATGATGAGTTTGGACTTTTAGTAAAAGTAGATGATGAAAAAGCCATGCAAGAAGGCTTAGAAAAAATGTGCAATGATGAAGCATTAAAAGCTTCATATAGACAAAAGGCTTTTATGCGTGCAAAAGAATTTGATAAAATTAGCATAGCAAAGCAATTATTTGAATTTTTCAACAAGGCATAAAATGAAACTGCAACAAAATTTCACTGATAATAATTCTATAAAATATACCTGTATTTTAATCCTTATAGCTTTTGCTTTTAGTGTTTTGTGTAGGTTATACTGGGTGGCTTGGGCAAGTGAGTTTTATGAGTTTTTCTTTAATGATCAACTCATGATTACCACTAACGATGGCTATGCTTTTGCAGAAGGTGCAAGGGATATGATAGCAGGTTTTCATCAACCTAATGACTTGTCTTATTTTGGAAGCTCACTTTCTACTTTGACTTACTGGCTTTATAGTATTTTGCCTTTTAGCTTTGAAAGTATTATTTTATATATGAGTACTTTTTTTGCTTCTTTAATTGTTGTGCCTATTATATTAATCGCAAGAGAGTATAAACTCACTACTTATGGCTTTATAGCAGCCTTACTTGGAAGCATTGCAAATAGTTATTATAACCGCACTATGAGTGGATATTATGATACAGATATGCTAGTGTTAGTTTTACCAATGCTTATTTTACTTACTTTTATACGCTTAACTATTAATAAAGACATTTTCACCCTACTTTTAAGTCCGGTTTTTATCATGATTTATTTGTGGTGGTATCCATCAAGTTATTCTTTAAATTTTGCCATGATAGGACTTTTTGGACTTTATACTTTAGTATTTCATAGAAAAGAAAAGATTTTTTATCTAGCTATTGCTTTGATGATCATAGCTTTAAGTATGCTAGCATGGCAATATAAACTTGCTTTGATTGTATTATTATTTGCTATTTTTGCTTTTAAAGAAGAAAAAATTAATTTTTATATGATTTGGGCTTTGATTTTTATTAGCATTTTGATTTTACATTTAAGCGGTGGCTTAGATCCTGTTTTATATCAACTTAAATTTTATGTTTTTAAAGCTTCAGATGTGCAAAATTTAAAAGATGCTGCCTTTGTGTATTTTAATGTCAATGAAACCATTATGGAAGTAAATACTATCGATCCTGAAGTATTTATGCAAAGGATTAGCTCTAGTGTTTTAGTATTTATCCTTTCTTTTATAGGTTTTATCTTACTTTGTAAAGATCATAAAAGCATGCTTTTAGCTCTACCTATGCTTGCACTAGGTTTTATGGCTTTAAGAGCTGGACTTAGATTTACCATTTATGCAGTTCCTGTGATGGCTTTGGGTTTTGGGTATTTTTTATATACTTTTTTTAATTTTTTAGAAAAAAAACAAATCAAACTTAGTTTAAGAAATAAAAATATCTTACTCATACTCATTGCATTTTTTAGTATAAGCCCTGCTTTGATGCATATTTATTATTATAAATCCTCTACTGTTTTTACTTCTTATGAAGCTAGTATTTTAAATGATTTAAAAAATAAAGCTCAAAGAGAAGATTATGTCGTTGCTTGGTGGGATTATGGTTATCCAATACGCTATTATAGCGATGTAAAAACCTTAATCGATGGTGGAAAACACCTAGGAAAAGATAATTTTTTCTCATCTTTTGTCTTAAGTAAAGAGCAAATTCCAGCAGCTAACATGGCAAGACTTAGCGTAGAATACACTGAAAAATCTTTCAAAGAAAACTATCCTGATGTTTTAAAAGCCATGGTTAAAGATTATAACCAAACAAGTGCTAAAGATTTTTTAGAAAGTTTAAATGATAAAGATTTTAAATTTGATACGAATAAAACTAGAGATGTATATATTTATATGCCTTATAGAATGTTGCGTATCATGCCTGTGGTGGCACAATTTGCAAATACAAATCCTGACAATGGAGAGCAAGAAAAAAGTTTATTTTTCTCTCAAGCTAATGCCATAGCTCAAGATAAAACCACAGGTTCTGTTATGCTTGATAATGGAGTAGAAATTATTAATGATTTTAGAGCCTTAAAAGTAGAAGGTGCAAGCATACCTTTAAAAGCTTTTGTGGATATAGAATCCATCACTAATGGCAAATTTTATTACAATGAAATTGATTCAAAAGCTCAAATTTATTTGCTCTTTTTAAGAGAATACAAAAGCTTTGTGATTTTAGATGAAAGTCTTTATAATAGTGCTTATATACAAATGTTTTTATTAAATCAATATGATCAAGATTTATTTGAGCAAGTCACTAATGATGCAAGAGCAAAAATTTATAGGCTAAAAAGATGAAAATAGGAATTTTAACCCATAGCGCAATGAGTGTGTATTATTTTCGTCTTGCACTCATTAGGGCTTTAGAAAAAAACAATCATGAAGTTATAATCATCACTCCAAAAGATGATTTTGCTATTAAATTACAAGAGCTAGGCTATAAGGTTTGCTTTTATGATTTAGCCAGATCAAGCGTTAATCCTTTAGTCGTTTTTAAAAATCTACTTAGTTTAAAAAATACACTCAAAAGTTTAAATTTAGATCTTTTACAAACAAGCGCCCACAAAAGCAATACAACAGGTATCATAGCAGCTAAAATGGCGGGTATTAAATATACTTTTGGTTTGGTTGAGGGCTTAGGAAGTTTTTATATAGATGATGATTTTAAAAGCAAATTAGTAAGAATGAGCATTAATTTACTTTATAAAATTTCTTTTAAACTTGCTAATGGTTTTATTTTTGTCAATGAAAGCAATGCTTTATTTATGAAAAATTTAGGCTTAAAAGAAGAAAAAATCAAAATCATCAAATCCGTAGGACTAAATTTAAAACAATTTTTACCTTTAAAAATTAACACAGAAGAAAAACAAGCTTTTTTAAAAGAGCATAATATGCCTGATAAACCTATAGTTTTAATGATCTCAAGAGCACTTTGGCATAAAGGTATTAAAGAATTTTATGAGGCAAGCCAAATTTTAAAAGATAAGGCAAATTTTGTTTTGGTAGGCGGAAGAGATGATAATAAATCTTGCGCACCATTAGAATTTTTAAACTCAAGTGATGTTTTTTATCTTGGTGCAAGAAGTGACATTGCACATTTATTAAACCTGTGTGATATTTTTGTTTTACCAAGTTATAAAGAAGGCTATCCAAGAACGGTTTTAGAAGCACAAGCTTGTAAAAAAGCATGTGTGGTAAGTGATGCCGAAGGTTGCATTGAGGCAGTGGATAATGCCATAGATGGTTTAATTTGCAAATGCAAAGATAGTAAAGATTTAGCTGAAAAAATCGCAGTTTTATTAGAAGATGAAAAACTAAAAAATACTTTAGCGCAAAATGCTTTTCTTAGAGCACAAAATTATGATGAAAATATCATAGCTTTGAAATATCTTGACTTTTATAGGGGTTTTGCAAATGTATAAAAATGGTTTAAAACGTGTTTTTGACTTTTTTTTGGCTTTGATTTTATTGATTATTTTTTTACCCTTTATAGTGCTTATTGGCATTGTTTTAAAAATCGTTCAAGGAAGTGTGCTTTTTAAACAAGCAAGACCAGGATTAAATGAAAAAATTTTTTATATTTATAAATTTAAAACTATGAGTGATGAAACCGATGAAAATGGAGAATTACTTCCTGATGAATTACGCCTAAAGCCTTTTGGTAAGCTAGTTAGAAGCTTGAGCTTGGATGAATTACCACAGCTTTTTAATGTATTAAAAGGCGATATGAGCTTCATAGGCCCAAGACCTTTACTTGTAGAATACTTACCCTTATACAATCAAGAGCAAAAAAAACGCCACGATGTAAGACCAGGCATTACAGGTTGGGCTCAGATTAATGGACGCAATGCTATTTCTTGGGAGCAAAAATTTAAATATGATGTAGAATATGTGCAAAATTGCTCTTTTTTATTTGATCTTAAAATCTTTTTTATGACCATTGTTAAAGTTTTAAAAAGAAGTGGGGTTAATAAAGAAGGAGTAGCTACAACGGATAAATTCAATGGACACAACTAAAAGTATTTATATATATGGCTCTAGTGGGCATGGTTTAGTCTGTGCTGATGTAGCTAGAAATTTAGGGTATGAAAAAATCATCTTTTTAGATGACAATAAAGGCTTAAAATATCACTCCAACTTAGAAAAACACGATATGTTTATTGCTATTGGTGCAAACTCTATTAGAGAAAAACTTTTCAAAAAAGCAAAAGAAGATGGATTTAGATTAGTAAATTTGATACACAAAAGTGCTATTATTAGCTCAAGTGCTTTTTTAGATGATGAGGGTATTTTGATCATGCCAAATGTCGTAGTTAATGCTAGAGCTAGCATTGCAAAAGGTGTGATTTTAAATACTGCTTGTGTGATTGAGCATGAGTGTTTTGTAGATGAGTTTAGCCATATTAGCGTTGGAGCTAAGCTAACAGGAAATGTAAAAATAGGAAAGCGTTGTTTTTTGGGAGTTAATTCAAGCGTTATTCCTTGTATGAGTTTAAATGATGATATAACTTTAGGTGCAGGAGCAGTTGTGGTTAAAAACTTAACTTCTAAAGGTATTTATGCTGGAGTTCCTGCTAAGAAAATAAAGGAGGCAAAATGAGATTTTTTCTATCAGCACCACATATGAGTGGAAAAGAATTAGAATACATACACAAAGCTTTTGAAAGTAATTATATAGCACCTTTGGGCGAGTTTGTTAATGCCTTAGAACAAAGTATTAAAGATTATACAAAAAGCTCTAATGCACTTGCTCTAAATGCAGCCACTGCAGCCATTCATCTAGCTTTAAGAGTTTTGGGTATTAAAGAAGGTGATGTAGTTTTAGCTTCAAGTTTTACTTTCATAGCTTCAGTAGCACCCATTTCTTACATGAATGCTACGCCTGTGTTTATTGATTGTGATGAAACTTATAATTTAGATGTCAATTTATTAAAAAAAGCTATCAAAGAAAGTCCTAAAAAGCCAAAAGCTCTCATTTTAACACACCTTTATGGTAATGCTTCTAAAATGGATGAGATTGTCCAAATTTGTAAAGAAAATGAGATTTTTTTAATCGAAGATGCCGCTGAAGCTTTGGGAAGTTTTTACAAAAATAAAGCTTTAGGTACTTTTGGGGATTTTGGAGTATATTCTTTTAATGGTAATAAAATCATCACAACAGGTGGTGGTGGTATGCTTGTAAGTGAAAATCATACCAATCTTGAAAAAGCAAGATTTTATAGCACTCAAGCTAGAGAAAATTGCCTTCATTATGAGCATAAAGAATACGGCTATAATTATAGAATGAGCAATATCTTAGGTGCAATCGGCACTGCTCAAATGGAAGTTTTAGAAGAAAGAGTGAATAAAAAGCGTGAAATTTATAGCTGGTATAAAGAATTTTTAAGTGGCACCTTTACTTTTTTAGATGAGCTTGAAAATACCAAGTCAAATCGCTGGCTAAGTACTGCTTTACTTGATTTTGATTTAAATAAACTTAATACTTATGAAAAACATTGTATATGTGAAAATAAGAATGTTCAAATTCAAGATAAAATTTTAAAAATCATACAAGTTTTAAAAGATAACAAAATCGAAAGTCGCCCGCTTTGGAAACCAATGCATTTACAAGAACTTTACAAAGGCTGCGATGCTTACTTAAATGGTAATAGTGAATTTTTCTTTAGCAATGGAATTTGTCTTCCAAGCGCAACTACTATGAGTAAAGCTGATGTAGAGGAAGTTTCTACTTTAATCTTAAACACCTTAAAGGACTAAGATGGATTATAAAAGCAAACGCTTAGGATTTTTCCTAGGCGCTGATATTTTACTTTTTGTTATAAGTATTTATTTGTCTTTTTCTTTACGCTTTAGCGCAGACATCCCAAGTGAATTTTATGAAGGTATGTTTAAAAGTGCTGTGATTTTGATTTTACTTAAAATCATTTTTCTAGCTTTTTTTAAAATTTATCAAGTTGCTTGGAGATTTTTTTCACTTAATGAGGCACGTAAATTAGTTATCGCTTTAGCTTTAGCTGAGCTTGTATTTTTAGCAATTTATTATTTTTATGATAATTTTTTTAACCCTTTTCCAAGAAGCGTTATAGGGATAGATTTTGTTTTATCTTGTATGCTAATTGGAAGTTTGCGTATAAGCAAAAGAATGATTGTTGATTTTAGAAAGCCAAAATACAACGAAGAACATCCTTGTATAGTAGTTGGTGCCACTTCAAAGGCTTTACATTTATTAAAAGGAGCTAAAGAAGGAAGCTTAGGACTTTTCCCTGTTGCTGTGGTAGATGAACGTAAAAATTTAATAGGTACTTATTGTGATAAATTTATAGTTGAAGAAAAAGAAGCTATTAGAAAATATACCGCTGAAGGAATTCATACTGCTATCATTGCTTTAAAACTTGAACAAGAAGAACTCAAAAAGCTTTTTGATGAGCTTATTGCTTATGGGATTAATGATATAAAACTTTTTTCTTTTACGCAAAATGAAGCAAGAGATATAAGCATTGAAGATTTATTAGCACGTAAGCCAAAAGATTTAGACAATGCTTGCGTGATTGATTTTATCAAAGATAAGGTAGTTTTAGTTAGTGGGGCTGGTGGAACTATAGGAAGCGAGCTTTGCAAACAATGCATTAAATTTGGTGCAAAACACTTAATCATGCTTGATCATAGTGAGTATAATTTATATAAAATCAATGAAGAATTAAGCTTACATAAAGAAAAAATCGAACCTATTATGATGAGTATATTAGACAAAGAAGCTTTAGAAAAACTTTTACAAGAAAAAAACATAGATTTGATTTTACATGCAGCAGCTTATAAGCATGTACCTTTGTGTGAGCAAAATCCACATTCAGCTATTTTAAATAACATCATTGGCACTAAAAATTTAATCGATCTTGCAAAAGCTTACAAGGTTGCTAAATTTGTTATGATAAGTACTGATAAAGCTGTAAGACCGACTAATATCATGGGTTGTACAAAAAGAATTTGTGAGCTTTATGCGCTAAGTTCAAGTTGTGAAAATTTTGAAGTAGCTTGTGTACGTTTTGGTAATGTTTTAGGTTCAAGTGGAAGCGTTATACCTAAATTTAAAGCTCAAATTGCAGCTAATGAGCCACTTACTCTTACTCATCCTGATATAGTGCGTTATTTTATGCTAGTAGATGAGGCTGTGCAACTTGTTTTACAAGCTGCGGCTATTGCAAAAGGCGGAGAATTATTTGTACTTGATATGGGTGAGCCTGTTAAAATCATGGATTTAGCTAAAAAAATGCTTTTGCTTTCTAATAAAAAATTAGAAATTAAAATCACCGGACTTAGAAAAGGTGAAAAACTTTATGAAGAACTTTTAATCCATGAAGATGATTTAAAAACTCAATATGAAAGTATTTTTGTTACCACTAGCGAAATTAAAGATTTGAAAATTTTAAATCAAGAAATAGAAAAATTACTCCAAAGCACAGATCCTGCAAAAGTTTTAAAGGAAATTGTGCCTGAGTTTAACCATAACAAAAATGGAGAGTAATTAAATTCTAATTTTATTTTAAAATGGTATAATATATACTTTTAATTGATTAATAAAAATAAAAACGATACAATTGCGTTTATGTAATTACATCGAAATAAAGGAAAAAAAGTGAAGTTATTAGTAGTTGATGATAGTTCTACCATGAGAAGAATAATCAAAAACACTCTTGTAAGATTAGGTCATAAAGATGTTTTAGAAGCTGAACATGGGGTTGAAGCTTGGGATTTACTTTCACAAAATGATGATATTAAAATTTTAATTACCGACTGGAATATGCCTGAAATGAATGGCTTAGAATTAGTAAAAAAAGTAAGAGCGGAAGAAAAATATGCTGATATGCCTATTATCATGGTAACTACAGAAGGTGGTAAGGCAGAAGTTATTACAGCTTTAAAAGCAGGTGTAAATAACTATATCGTAAAACCTTTTACACCTCAAGTATTAAAAGAAAAACTTGAAGATGTTTTAGGAACAAACGAAGGCTAATTATAAGTTTTTATGCAAACACATTATTACGAACTTTTTTTTCAAACAGACAAGGAATATTTAGATTTATTCCTTGATCTTATTTTTTCTCTAGATATAGACGCCATAGAAGAAAAAAACGATGGTATTTATATACGATCAGAAGAAGACATAGAACTCATTCAAATAGCCTTGCAAAATTTTCATCAAAAATTATGTGAAAAATTTAACACTAAGATTTATTTTCACTCTACTTTAGAAAAAAAAGAAAATAAAAACTGGATAGAAGAGTATAAAAAAGGCATACAAGCTTTAACTATTGACAATATTCACATTCATACCACTTGGCAAAAACCTATGCAAGATAAGATCAATATCATTATAGATCCTGCCTTAGCTTTTGGTTCAGGACACCATGAAAGCACTTATACTTGTATAGAATTTTTACAAAAATACACAGATGATTCCAAATTTTGTTTAGATGTAGGCTGTGGAAGTGGGATTTTAAGCATCATCATGACAAAGCTTGGAGCTAAAGTGCAAGCTTGCGATACAGATGAGTTAGCCATAGTTGCAAGCAAGGAAAATGCAAAATTAAATCAAGTTAGCTTTGATGATATTTGGGTAGGTTCTATTAATAAAAGCTTACATAAATATGATATAGTTGTGGCAAATATCATTGCTGATATTTTAATCATACTAGAAAAAGATCTTAAAGAGAAAACCAAAGAAGGTGGAATTTTAATCTTATCTGGTATTTTAAACAAATACGAAGAAAGAATTAAAGATAAATTCAAAGATTTGACTTTGTTAGAATGCAAACACAAAGGAGAGTGGTTGAGTTTAGCTTACAAACAAGGAAACAAATAATGAATAAAAAACCAAACGAACCAAAAGATAATCCAAATAATAGCTTTTTTAATAAAAATCCTATTTTTATTTTCGCTATTTTTGCCATTGTGATGATTCTTTTATTTAAAGGATTTTCAGATGATGGTAGCATGGGTATTATGGGCGGAGAAAATACCAAAAAAGTTACTTATTCTGAATTAAAAACTTTAATCGAAAACAATCAAATTGCCCAAGTTAACATAGGTCAAACTACTATAAAAGCTGTATCTAAAACAGGAAATATGGTATATATTACTAAAAAAGTTCCAAATGATGCTACTTTTGTACCTTTGCTTGATTCAAAAGGCGTTTCTTATGGAGCTTTTAATGAAAGTAATTGGTTTATAGATATCTTGCTTTCTTGGGTTTTACCGGTATTTATTTTCTTTGGTATATGGATGTTTTTAGCTTCTCGTATGCAAAAAAACATGGGCGGATCCATACTTGGTATAGGAAGCTCTAAAAAACTTGTAAATTCAGAAAAACCAAAAGTTAAATTCAATGATGTTGCAGGTGTTGAAGAAGCAAAAGAAGAAGTTAAAGAAATAGTTGATTTTTTAAAATATCCCGAAAGATATATCAATCTTGGAGCAAAAATTCCAAAAGGACTTTTGCTTGTAGGTCCTCCAGGTACGGGTAAAACTTTACTTGCAAAAGCAGTGGCAGGCGAAGCTGATGTACCATTTTTTAGCGTATCAGGTTCATCTTTCATAGAAATGTTTGTGGGTGTTGGAGCTAGTAGGGTTAGAGATTTATTTGAAAATGCTAAAAAAGAAGCTCCAGCTATTGTATTTATAGATGAAATTGATGCTATAGGTAAATCACGTGCCGCAAGTGGCATGATGGGTGGAAACGATGAAAGAGAGCAAACCTTAAATCAACTTCTAGCAGAAATGGACGGCTTTGGCACTGAAAGCTCACCAGTAATCGTACTAGCAGCGACAAACCGTCCTGAAGTCTTAGATGCGGCATTGCTTAGACCGGGACGTTTTGATAGACAAGTTTTAGTAGATAAGCCTGATTTTAAAGGTAGATGTGATATTTTAAAAGTTCATATGAAAGATGTTAAAATTTCACCTGAAGTAAAGGTAGAAGATATCGCAAGATTAACAGCAGGACTTGCGGGTGCTGATTTAGCAAATATCATTAACGAAGCAGCTTTACTTGCAGGTAGGGATTCTAAAAAACATGTAGAACAAAAAGACTTGGTTGAAGCAGTAGAAAGAGCTATAGCGGGACTTGAGAAAAAATCACGTAGAATTAACGATAAAGAGAAAAAAATCGTAACTTATCATGAATGCGGCCATGCTTTAATCGCTGAAACCACAAAAGGTGCCAAAAAAGTAAGTAAAGTTTCTGTTATACCGCGTGGTTTGGCAGCTTTAGGATATACACTCAATACCCCTGAAGAAAATAAATTTTTAATGCAAAAACATGAGCTTTTAGCTGAAGTTGATGTGCTTTTAGGTGGGCGTGCAGCTGAAGAAATTTTCATTAAAGAAATTTCAACTGGTGCAAGCAATGACCTTGAGCGTGCAACTGATATCATAAAAGCTATGATTTCTATGTATGGTATGAGTGAAATCGCGGGTTTAATGGTGCTTGAAAAACAAAGAAATACTTTCTTAAGTGGCGGACAAACCATCAAAGATTATTCTGATAAAATGGCTCAAGATTTAGATGAGTATGTAAAGAAAACCTTAGATGAACGCTATGCGGGTGTAAAAGAAATTTTAAAAACTTATAGTGGTGCTATAGAAGTAATGGTGCAAGCACTCTATGAAGAAGAAACTATTGATGGTGCTAAAGTAAGAGAGATTATTAAAAACTATGAAGAAGAAAATAATCTTCCAACGCGCTTAGAAGAAAAAGAGCAAGAAGCTACTAAGGATAACTAATGAAAACAAATTTTATTGCAAAGGCTGGCTGGAATTTACTCATAGTTCTAGCTATAGTTTTTGCAATAGCTCAATTTATATGGGGATTTTCTTGGCTTTTATGGTGTATTTTTATACTTTTTGCTTGTCTTTTTAGAACTAGTAAAGTTGATTATATAGCAGATCCAAATACTATCATAGCACCCATAGAAGGAAAAATAAAAAGCATTAAAACAAGCTCATATAAAGAGCTTGGCGAATGTATAGAAGTACAAATTATAAATAATATCGTTCATCAAGGCAATATCATAGCTCCACTTGATATGGATATAGAAGAAACTAGACTAAGACACGGACTTTTTTTATGTCCATTTATGAAAAATACAAATTTAATGGGCGAAAGAATGCTATTTTTAGCACGCTCTAAAGGCAAACAATGGGCATTACGCATCATTTTTGGTGCTTTAAATAGAAAAGCTCATATTGATGATTTTGGCCATCATTTAAACCATGGACAAAATATAGGTTTTATGTTTGATGGTAGCGTGAGTTTATTGCTTCCAAAAGATACTAGAATTTGTGTAAATGAAAATGACAAAGTACGCATTGGTGCATTGATAGGGTATTTAAATCCATGAATTTTAAACTAATTTATATTTTGCCTAATCTTTTTACAGCTGCTTCTATATTTTTAGGCATTATTTCAGTGATTGCTTCTATTAATCAAAATTTTGATAAAGCATTAATTTATATCATTTTATCATTAATTTGCGATGGCTTAGATGGACGCGTTGCAAGAGCTACAAATTCAACTTCTAAATTTGGAGTTGAATTTGATTCATTAGCAGATTTAATAGCCTTTGGTGTTGCACCTGCTATACTTTTTTATATGAGCATAGGTTATGAATATGGTCGTTTTGGCTCCTTAATAGCAGGTTTGTTTGTAGTTTTTGGTGCCATACGCTTAGCAAGATTTAATGTCACCACAGGCACTTATGAGCCTTCAGTTTTTATAGGACTTCCCATACCAACAGCTGCAGTTGTAAGTTCTTTATGGGTTAGTGCTTATTTATATTATGATTTTTTACATGATTTTTCTTTAATGATAGTATGCATTCAAATACTTTTAGCTTTTTTAATGGTAAGTAATATAAGATACCCTAGTTTTAAAAAAATCGATTTAAAACGTGCAAATGTTTTAAAAGTGTTAATCCTTTTGGTAGTCTTATTTTCTATGCTTTATTTGTATTTTTTAGAAAGTGCATTAATCGTTGCAAGCTTATATGTGTTTTATGGAATCGCACGCAGTTTTTTTACCTTAGCACGTAAATTTAAAAAAGATTAAATTTTATTTTCACTTCATTTTTTAATAATATACTTTTTATTATTTTAAAAAAGGAGTTAAAAAATGAATAAGAACAAATTATTCAGACAAATTCACATTTACATTAGCTTATTTTTCTTGCCACTAGCATTTTTATACGCTGTTACTGGTTTTGCCTATATAGCTGGTTTTGATGGAGAAAGTGGAGCTAAAATTCAAAGTCAAAAAGTTCAAGCCATTATCCAAGAAGGTGCTGAAGCTGAATTTTTAATTGATTTTTTAAAGAAAAATAACTTAAAACTTCCTTCATCTTTAGAACCAAAACTTAATAAAAAAGGTGATGGTATAGAGCTTGGTGCCATAAACTATACTGCAAGTATTGTTAAAGTAGATGAAAATAACTATGAAATTATTACAAAAGAAAGAAGCTTACTTGGTAATATGATTTTACTTCATAAAGACAAAGGTATGTGGTACTTTTCTGTGCTTGGATTGGCTTTTGCACTTGCTATGATAATCCTTTATATTTCAGGACTTTTAATCACTATCATAGCTATACGCAAAGACAGAGGTAAACAAATAGCGGTTTTAGGTGCTGGTTTTGTTATAACTTTAATCATAGCTTATCTTAGTGTATAAATTTAAGGTATATCTTATAAACAATAAGATATACTTTCCCTTTTAATACGGACAGATGGGTGAGTGGCTGAAACCACACCCCTGCTAAGGGTGCAGATCTTAACGGGTCTCGAGGGTTCAAATCCCTCTCTGTCCGCCACCTTATAAAATTCATTTCCTTTCATCTATTTTAATAATTTTTACTGTTATAATTATAATAAATTTAAAGGCAAGCTCAAATACTATGCAAATTTACGCTTCTATTGATTTGAAATCTTTTTATGCTTCAGCTGAATGTGTTTTAAGAAATCTAGATCCTTTAACAACTAATCTCATTGTAGCAGATGAATCAAGAACAGATAAAACCATCATACTAGCAGTTTCACCTGCGCTGAAAACTTACAATATACCCAGCAGACTAAGGCTTTTTGAGTTTAAACAAAAAATCTATTCAATCAATCAAGAAAGATTAAAACAAGCTCAAAAATACCGCTTTAAAGCTAAAAGTTTTGATACATTAGAACTTGAAAATGATTTAAATTTAGAACTAGATTACATCATCGCTAAACCTAGAATGGCTACTTATATAGAATTTAGCACAAAAATATACAGCATTTATTTGAAGTATTTTGATGCAAAAGATATCCATATATACTCTATTGATGAAGTTTTTATCGATCTTAGTTCTTATCTTGAAAAATACAAACTTTCAGCTTATGAGCTACTTACTAAGGTTTTACTTGATATTTTACATACAAGTAAAATCACTGCAACAGCAGGCATAGGTACAAATTTATACTTAGCTAAAATTGCCATGGATATACTTGCTAAAAGACAACAAGTAGATGAAAATGGCTTACTTATAGCCTTTTTAGATGAAAAATTATATAGATATAAATTATGGCAGCACAAACCTTTAAAAGATTTTTGGCGTATAGGTAAAGGCATTGCCTTAAAACTTGCGAATTTAAACATTCATACTATGGGAGATCTTGCAAGATTTTCTTTAAAACACGAAGCTTTGCTTTATAAACACTTTGGTGTTAATGCTGAATTATTAATCGATCATGCATGGGGTATTGAAACTTGCACGATGAAAGATATTAAAAACTACAAATCGCAAAATCACTCTAAAGTCATGGCTAAGGTTTTACCTTTTGCATATGATAACACTCAAGCAATGAAAGTTTTAAAAGAACTTGTCGATCATTTAGTGCTTGAACTTATACAAAATAACCTTAAAACAAACCATATCACACTAGATATACAATACGATAAAAGCAATTTAGAAAATTCAAATTTTTTGAGTTCTTACAAAGGAGCTATTACTAAGGATAATTACGGAAGAACTATACCTAAAAATGCTCATGGAAGTATAAATTTAGAAAATTTCACCCATTCTTTAAAAATCATCAATAAAAAAACCTTAGAACTTTTTTGTAAAATCAGCGATAAAAACTTAAGCATTAGAAAAATCAGCCTAAGTTTAAATAATATCACAGATAAAGCTCAAGAAAATTTCCAAGAATTAAATTTATTTAGTGATTTTAATGCAATTTTGCAAGAAAAAAATCAACTTGAAAAAGAAGAAAAGCTCCAAAAAGCAAGACTTCAAATCATACAAAAATTTGGTAAAAAGGCTATTTTAAAAGCTTCAAGCTTAGATAATGAAACCAAAGAAATTACTTCTTTAATAGGAGGTCATAATGCATGATGATTATAAAGATATAATAGATAAAAAATATCAAAAATCAAAACAATTCCCGCCAATGCCAAGAGAAAAAAGAGCGGCACAATTTGCTCCATTTTCAGTGCTAAATGGCTTTAGTAAAGCTATTTTAAAAACGCAAAAAGATATGGAAAAAGCATTAGAAAATAGCAAATATCAAGAAGAAAGCTAAGTTCTTCTTGATAAAATTTTATTTTACATTAGAGTATTTTTCAAACTCTCCACTTTCATCAATTTCATTACCATAAAGTTTATGTAATTCATAGTAGTATTTTACAAATTCCTTACACTCTTCATCAAGTGGTAAAAACACCTCATCTTCTAAAACACAAAACTCATCTAAATAATTTTTAGCATCTTCTTTTAACATATAATGTCTTGCTAACTTATAGTAATTTTGCATAAACACAGCTTTAAAGGCTTCATAAGCTTCCTCATCAAATTTAATGTTTAATTTCTCATTTGCAAAAGATAACACCCCTGATTTAAACAACAATGATAAATGAATCAAACCTTCTGTATAATAAGGCTTAACCTCCTCTACTCTTTGCCAAGCAATCAATCCTATAGCCCTTTTAATAAGCTCATAAAACACAGGAAGCTTTAAGTCATCTTCTTCATGTAAAAAGAAATTCACAAGCCCACCCGCAGTAGCTTTAAACTCTTCTATATTTTTAAACACACCACTTTCATTCATTTTCTTTTCGCTATCATTTGCCACAAAGAAAATATGCCCAAACTCATGACCTATAGTGGAAACTTCATAAATTCTTTTCCATAATTTTTCATTATAAAATAAAATTTCTCTCCCATAATCTAAAAATTCTTTTTCAAATACCATAGAAGAAAGCTTCATAAAAGGCTTGGTTTTAGCATTTTCATAAACATAATTTAAAAAAGCAAAGATCTTTTTGCCTGCTATATTACTTACATACTCATCATTTGGTACTACTTGAGCAGAAAAAAGTCCCTTAAGCTCTGCTCCATAAAAAATCATAGGCATACAAATATAAAGCTGAGTTTTTTCAAGATTAAAATTCACTTCATCAAACAAAGCTTCATCTTCTTCATCTAAATTCGCATACACCATTGCAAAGCTTTCTTTGATTTTATCTTTAAACTCACTCGCATTAAAATCACTCACATCTTCTAAGCGTATATCCCACTCAAGTGCTACTGCATGCGTATAAGAGTCTTCATAGTACTCTAAAGGATGGCCAATTTGTAATGGGCATTTTACTTCCATCCACGCAAGCTCTGCTTCTTGCCATTTTTTAACCACTTCATTATTATCTTTTTCACAAAAAGCAAATTTTAATTTTTCTATATATTCAATATAAGCATTTTTTTCATCATCTAACGCACAATTTCTTAGTTTTTCTAAAAGTTTATCAAACTCATATTCAAGCTTTAAAACTTCATTTTCAAAAGCTTTTGCATAAGGTAAAAATCTCCAAAGTGTTCCTATTTTAACTAAAGCCCCATAACTTCTTTCACAAATTTCGCCATCTTGATTAAGCTGATAAAGCTCATTTTGTTTTAAAAACTCCAAAGCATCGCTTAAATTTGGAAATTGTTCTTTTAAAATTTTATTATTTGTATCTAAAATTTGCTTACTCCAAACAAGCTCAAAAGAATTCATAACTACACCTATATTATGCACACCTTGAACTAAAGCCAAATAAAACTCATCAAGTAAATTTTTACTCTTAATCTCATCGATTAAATCTTGGTGTTCTACTTCATAAAAGGCTCTTACTAAAGAAAAAACTTTATATTTTATTTGAGAAATTTCTTCTTCATTTAAACCTTTTTTCTCAAGCTCTTGGACTAAATTTTCCTCTTTTAAATCTACCAAACGACGCAACATTGCCAAAACATTGCTTTTTTCATTTTCAAGATTAGCTAGTTCTAAAGCTCTATCTATCAAAGGATGGTTTTGATTAGTTTGAAGTATATTATAAAGACTATTGATATTTTGTTTCCTATTTTTCACAATTTTTGCTATTTGCTTAAAATCATTCATTTTTTACCTTTCTTTATTTTTAAAACTTAATTATAATGTTTTTTTTAAAACACAAGGAGAATGTATGAAAGATATGGGAGAACCTAAGCTAAGAGTTATAGCTATGCCAAGCAATACAAACCCTGCTGGTAATATCTTTGGTGGTTGGATCATGTCACAAATTGATCTAGCTGGAGCCATTGCCGCAAGAGAACTTTCCCCACAAAGAGTTGTCACAGTTGCGGTAGATAAAATCATTTTTAAAGAGCCAATTTTCGTAGGTGATTTAGTATCTTGCTATGCAAAAATCATCAAAGCAGGCAATACATCCATCACCGTAGAAGTAGAAGTAGTTACTCAAAGAGCTAATGAATATGGCCGTGTATACTGTATGCATGTAACCTCAGCTGTGGTAACTTATGTAAGCGTAGATAAAGATGGAAATAAATTTCCTATTGACGCGGATTTAAAAAGATTGCACGGCTTTTAATATGTTTTATTGTATTTTTAAAAAACTTTTTATATCATCACAAAAAACTTTCTAAGGCTTATATATGCGTGGATATAAAATATTTTCTGGTTCAGCAAATGAGGAATTTGCTAAAAAAATCTCAAAATACCTTTCACTACCTCTAAGCAATGCAGGTGTGAAGCGTTTTAGCGATGGTGAAATTAGCATTCAAATAGATGAAAGCGTGCGTGGTAAAGATGTATTTATCATACAAAGCACTTGTGCTCCAACAAATGATAATCTAATGGAACTTTTAATCATGACAGATGCATTGCGTCGCTCAAGTGCAAGCTCTATCACAGCTATCATCCCTTATTTTGGCTATGCTAGACAAGATAGAAAAGCAAGTCCTAGGGTGCCTATTACTGCAAAATTAGTAGCAAATCTTATAGAATCAGCAGGAGTAGATAGAGTAGCTACTATAGACTTACACGCTGGACAAATTCAAGGCTTTTTTGATATACCGGTGGATAATCTTTATGGAAGTATTATTTTTAATGATTATATTAAAAATAAAAACTATAAAAATCCTATCATCGCAAGTCCTGACATAGGTGGTATAGCAAGAGCTAGGAGCGTAGCAAAAGCTTTAGGGCTTGATATAGTTATAGTAGATAAAAGACGCGAAAAAGCTAATGAAAGCGAAGTAATGAATGTCATCGGTGATGTAAAAGATAAAGAAGTAATTTTGGTAGATGATATTATCGATACAGCAGGAACCATAGTAAAAGCTGCTGAAGTATTTAAAAGCAAAGGTGCAAAGTCAGTTATAGCTTGCTGCACTCACCCTGTGCTTAGTGGTGTGGCTTATGAAAGAATAGCTAAAGATGCATTAGATGAGCTAGTAGTAACTGACACCATACCTTTAAAACAACAAATGGATAAAATCAAAGTCCTAAGCGTAGCACCTATTTTTGGTGAGGTAATACGCAGAGTTTATCATAATGAAAGCGTGAATTCTTTATTTGTATAAATTCTTTACAAGGATAGCCTTGCAAAGAATTTATACTGTAAGACTTTCTATTGAATCTTATAGTATAAGGATGTTTAATGGAAATTAGAACAACCGGATATCAAAATAATTATCTTATTTATTACAGCTTCATAAATTTTATAAAAAAAGTAAGACAAAATCATAAGTTTAGCTAAAAATATGTCAAATAAGCGTACTTTTGCAATAAATATTAGGAATGAGAAATTGAAAAAATATACTTGTTTAGATCTATTTAGCGGAGCAGGCGGTTTTTCGCTTGGTTTTTTTAAAAGTGGCAATTTTGATATATTGCTATCAATAGATAACAATCCAAATTTATCAATAACTTATGAGAAAAATTTTAGTTTTGTAAAACACTTAAATCGTGATATTTTAAGTTTTAGCGATAAAGAAATAGCTGAATTGCAAAATAAATATAAATTTGAAGTTATTATAGGAGGACCACCTTGTCAAGGATTTTCCCTGGCTGGAAATATCGGCAGGAAAGAATTACATGATGAGCGAAATAAATTATTTTTAGCATATCTGCAATTTATAAAAATTATTAAGCCTAAAATTTTTATAATGGAAAATGTTGCTACATTGGCTAGACACAATAAAGGCAAAACATTAAAAGGCATAATTCAAAGTTTTATCGAAATTGGTTATGAGGTTAAATATGAAATTTTAAACGCGAAAGATTATGGTATAGCACAAAATAGAAATAGAATCTTTATTGTCGGTACACAAAAAAGAAATACTTTTAAATTTCCGCAAAAATCAAAAAAAGAATATAATATTAAAAGTGCAATAGATGATTTACCAATACTAAATAGCTCTGAAAGCTCAATCATTCCAAACCATAATGCAATGACACACTCAAAACAAATGCTTGAAAAGATGTCTTATGTAAAAGACGGGGGAAATAGAGAGCAAATTCCACCTTTAATAAGACCAAAAACTGGCGATGTTAGGAAATATATAAGATACGATAGCTCAAAGCCATCCATAACAATTACAGGTGATATGAGAAAAGTATTTCATTATTCGCAAAATAGAGCTTTAACTGCTAGAGAGCTAGCAAGAATTCAAAGTTTTCCTGATGATTATATTTTTTATGGCAATTCCATTGATATACAACAACAAATAGGCAATGCTGTTCCTCCATTACTTGCATTGAAATTAGCAAACCAAGTTAAGATTTTTTTAAATGAATAAATATCCGAAAGTAAACTATATCGGAAACAAAGAAAAGATTGCCGGTTGGATTATACAAAATTTACCTATAAAAAACGGAAAAGTTTTAGATCTTTTTAGCGGTGGATGTTCCATGTCTTACGCTTTTAAAGAAGCAGGATTTAGTGTTATCTCAAATGATATATTATATTCAAATTATTGTATATCAAAAGCTATAATTGAAAATAACAGTAATATTTTACATTTAAACATAACATCTAAAATTTTATATTCATATTATAATGATACGATATACAAAAACATAGAGTGGCTCAAAAACAAACTATATTTTGAAAACGAAGTAAAAGAATTAACTTGTATAATAAATTATGCTAATACATTGCAAAACTTTGATAAATTTATGTTTTTTGCACTCTTAAGACGAGCAATGATACGAAAAATTCCTTATTCTAGAATGTGCATCAAATGGGAAGAAATTGTAAAGCTTAGAGATGAAGAATTTAGTTATCAAAAGTATGGTAGACGTAGAGCATATCACAACATAAGCTTCTTAGAACATATTTACATAAATTTAAATCAATACAATAACGCTGTTTTTGATAATGGATTTAACAATACTTCATATAATCTTGATTGTTTTAAAATAATTGAAATAGTAGAAAATATAGATTTAGTATATATAGATCCGCCATATCCTTCTACAATGAATAATTATTTTAGTTTTTACGGTTCATTTGATAAAATGTTAAACAAAGAAACAATGTATTATACAGATTTTACCAATAAAAATATGTTTTTAAAAAATTTAAAAATTATTTTTGAAAAATTAAAAAGTAAAACTAAATTTATAGCCATAAGTTTAAATAGTAACAGCAATCCTGGTTATAAAGAAATAATAGATACGGTTTCTACATTAACTAAAAACTATTATTTGCAAGAAAAGCAACATATGTATAAAGTAACAGGCAAAGAAAATAAAAGACAAACTTATGAAATATTATTAATTTTTGAATTGATATGAGAGATACTATGAAAAATAAGAGACCTATAAGAGATCAACAATATGAAAATTATTGGAAACTAACACTTGAATATAGTGATTTTTACGAAGAAAATTTTAATAAATGCTTAAAAATTATAATCGACTTTATGGATAAAAATACAAATATTGATACGGAAAAATATCGTGAATTACAAGATGAAATTTATAATTTTAATCCAAAATCTGATTACGCATCTGTGAGAAAATCAATAAATCAATTTTTTAAACTTGGTTTTGTAAATAATAATTTTCATGGTTATCATAAAAAAACAAAACAGTTTTTAGCAGAACAAAATAAAGCAAAAAAGAAGATTTTATATTCCGAAATTCTTTATGATAATGCTAGTTTTTCAAGATCATATAAAAATAGTAATGATCAGAATGAACTCAAATTTTTAGTTAAAACCATAGAACACTGTGGAAGTATATCAAAAGAAAATCTTTTAGCAATAATGCGTGTTACAGATACCGCAAGTAAAGATTATTTAAACTCGGATGAATTACAAGAACTAACAGATCATATTATTAGCATAAAATTATTAGAAAGAAAATATAATCAAGTAACATATTTATGGAATATCTGTAAAAACGTATTAACAGGTATTTATGTAGATGAAAATAATTGCTTAACACTAGATAAGCCTGAATATGATTATACAGAAAGAGCAATAGGTAGAGATACATACAAACAAACATTATATAAATATTCTCTCTATGAAGAAAGTAGAGAAATTTTTTCAGATGTTTATTGCTATGTAGAAAAGTTAAAATATCCTGTTTTAATAGCATCACATATAAAACCATATCGTTATTGTAACGATAGTGAACAGTTTGATAAGAATAATGGATTATTATTATCAAAGTCACTAGATCAGCTATTTGATCAAGGTTGGATTTCTTTTGAAGATAATGGAAGCATAATATTAAATGAAAATTTAGATGAAAATCTTAAAAAAATATTGGCTACAAAAAAAATTAACCAACAAATACTAAATCCGGTAAGACTTAGATATTTGGCTTATCATAGAAAAAATATATTTAATAACTCAAAACAATATAAATTTTAAATTACTAAACTTTTGGCAAGGATAATAATTAATATTATAAGTGTTAATAACTTTATGTTTTTACAGTATTTTTATTACTCTTTAAAACTTCTTTTTATTGTTGAGTTATTAATAAAGCCTGTTTATAACATTAAGTTTGGTTGTTATCCTTATACTATAATATTTAAATATATTTTAGTTAACAAATCAATATTTTATTAACAATAATATCAACGAATTGATTATATATTAAAATTAACAAAAAGTCATTTTTAGATTCTATAGTAATAATAGACAATCTACTCATTAAAAAAATAAACAAACTTAAATTTAAACAATAAAAGTAGAGTAAATACTTATATTGAGCCATAAAAGAAAATATGAAAAAATATATTTTAGATAAAGAAATTGTAACAAAAGAAAGAATAATAAAGTATTATTAAAAGACCTCACTGCCTATTTAAAAGAAGCCTTCCTTGAAGTCTTATCAGTAGCAAGGAACCTTTGATGGAATTATATTATTAAAATATTAAATTCTAATAAATCAACATACATGAAAAATTAAATTTGGTGGAGACGAGGGGAATTGAACCCCTGTCCAAAAATAAAACAACCACGGCATCTACATGCTTAGCAAAGGTGAAAATTTCATCTAGCCAAACTCACCTTCCAAAATTTCAAGCTAGACTAAGACTTTAATTTCAATCAAAACTTGTCAAATTTCAATCTACACTATCAAAAATGACCAAATTCTAAGCTAGATAGTATCACTTAAAATTCAGGCTCAACTGAACTTACGCAGCTTTAGCGTAAGCAGGAGCAAATTTAACGTTGTTTGCGTTTAATTTTAATTTGAGCTTTATACGCTTTGCTCAAAGCGACATGCCACCAAGGCCACTCTACTCCTGTCGAAGCCAAGTCGTCCCCATTATTGAGAAATTTTATCTGGAACATTTGCAATTTGAGGGTTAAATACGCTTAAAAAAGAAGCATTTTTTTCATAATCACTGCAATATCTATCAAGCTGCTCACCCACTAAAAACATCCAATCCACAAATTCATCGCTAGCAGGCCCATCAAATTTAGCTGCTTCTTGCATAATTTCCTCACAAAATGTGCAAAAATTTGCAATTTCATCTAAATTTAATCTTTTAGCAGCCCAAACCACATTGTGAATATTTTGCTCTAAGTCTTTTAAAGCTTCTTTGTATTTTGAGCTATCACTACTTAGCTTTACTATCAAAGGCTCTAAAACATCACAAAGACTTCTAAAAAAATACAAAAAACGCTCGATTTCTTCAAGCTCGTAATCTAACTCTAATTGCTCTAAAATTCCCATAAAAACTTCTATAATCTAAGTTTAAATGTTTATTTTAGCAAATTTTAGATAAAATTAAAATTTCTTACAAAATAAAATGGAAAAAATATGGATAGAATCGTAGAGATTGAAAAATTCTCCCCTGATGAAACTTACGAAACAAGCCTTAGACCTTCAAATTTTGACGGCTACATAGGACAAGAAAATATTAAAAAAAATTTAGAAATTTTCATCAAAGCTGCTAAAAAAAGAAATGAATGTCTAGATCATATCCTTTTTAGTGGGCCTGCAGGACTTGGTAAGACAACTTTAGCAAACATTATCTCATATGAAATGAATGCAAATATCAAAACTACCGCTGCACCCATGATAGAAAAAAGCGGGGATTTAGCTGCGATTTTAACTAACCTTAGCGAAGGAGATATTTTATTTATCGATGAAATTCATCGCTTAAGCCCTGCCATAGAAGAAGTGCTTTACCCTGCTATGGAAGATTTTCGTCTTGATATTATCATAGGTAGCGGCCCTGCTGCACAAACAATCAAAATCGATTTACCTAAATTTACACTCATTGGTGCTACTACAAGAGCAGGTATGCTAAGCAATCCTTTACGCGATCGCTTTGGTATGCAATTTCGCTTGGAATTTTATAAAAATGAAGAACTTGCTATCATTTTAGAAAAAGCAGCTCTAAAGCTTAATAAAACTTGCGAAAAAAAGGCTTCTTTAGAAATAGCCAAACGCAGTCGCTCAACCCCAAGAATTGCTTTAAGATTGCTTAAGCGTGTAAGAGACTTTGCTGATGTAAATGATGAAGAAATCATTAGCGAAAAAAGAGCTAAAGAAGCACTTGATTCTTTAGGGGTAAATGAGCTTGGTTTTGACGCGATGGATTTGCGGTATTTAGAGCTTTTAACTGAAGCTAAAAGAAAACCTATAGGACTTTCTAGTATAGCTGCAGCATTGAGCGAGGATGAAAATACCATAGAGGATGTGATAGAGCCATATTTACTAGCAAATGGTTATATAGAAAGAACAGCCAAAGGTCGTATTGCGAGCTTAAAAAGCTTTGATGTTTTAAAATTAAAATACAACAAGGGTTTATTTGATGAAAAGTAGTAATTTTTTCTTGATTAGTTTTATTTTGATCATTTTATTTTGGGTACTTTTTTTATTTAAACCTTTTTTGATGAATATAGCCATAGCAAGTTTAATGGCCGTTTCTACTTCTAATGTTAATGTTAAATTCTTAAGTATTTTCAAAGGTAAAAAAGTCGTTGCGGCAGCAGCCACTACTGTTTTTATGTTGGCTTTATTTTTTATCCCTTTTGTATATGCTATTATAGAGCTTGCAAAGGCAGCTAGCGGTTTTAATATAAGTTATATCCACAATACCATAGAATATTTTAAAAACTATTCTTTACACTTGCCTGAGTCTTTAAGTTTTATAGAACCCAAAATCAAAGAAGCATTAGCAAGTATTGATTTAAACTCTATCTCTAAAAATGTTTTAACCTATCTTTCAAGCGCAACTAAATTTGGCACTAAATTTCTAACTGATATGGTGTTAATTTGTGTGTTTTATTTCTTTGCTAATCTTTATGGAGCCCAACTCATTGGCTATATAAAAAGCATAGTGCCTATGAAAAAAGAAGAAACTCAAGGCATTTTAAGCGAAGTGAGTAATGTAATGTCTGTTGTGTTTTATTCTATGGTGCTAAATGCCATTTTACAAGGAGTGCTTTTTGCTATCATTACTAAATTTTATGGTTATGATGCGATTTTAATGGGGATATTATTTTGCTTTAGCTCTTTAATCCCTGTAGTAGGCGGGGCTTTAGTTTATGTGCCTGTCTCTTTATATGAATTTGCAAATAACAATCTAAGCGGCGCTTTAGTGATTTTCATTTATAGTGTGGTTATGATATCTTTTATCGCAGATACTTTAGTAAAGCCTTACATCATTAAATGGATCAATGAAAAACTTGTTCAAATTCCAACACAAATTAACGAACTTTTAATTTTCTTTGCGATGATAGCAGGAATTTCAAGTTTTGGCTTTTGGGGCATTATCCTTGGACCTGCTATTTTAACTTTCTTTATCTCTACTTTAAAATTATACGTGATTTTAAAAGAAAAGCATTTTGTATAAAGGCGATTATTTTTCAATAATCGCTAAAATTTCTTCTTCGCTTGTAAGTTTTTTATTGTATTTAATCACTAAAAATTTAGAGTTTTTATACACATCTAAAACACCATTTATGCCTTTAATCACATTTAAATCATGTTTTGTTTCTAAAGATAAATAGACATTTTTAAAATCTGCTGGACTTTGTAAAAACAAAAGCAATACAAACCAAATTACAGACAAAGCTATCAAAATAAAAGCAAGAGTGACTAAACTAAAATGGTGTAAAAAATATCCTCCAACAACACCGCCTAAAAAGCTTCCAAAATAGCCAAAAGCATTAAATACACCCAAAGCTGCGCCTTTTTCATTTACCTTAGCAAATTTACTCGCACAGCTTTGCATAATAGGCTCATGTAAATTAAATCCTATAAAAAACACTACAACACCCACCATAAACACTAAAGCATTATGCGAAAAAGCAAATATAATATAAGCAATGATAAAAAATGCCACACCCAAAAGCAATATCTCTTTACTTAAGCCTCTTTTTTCTCCCAAAGATCCTGATAAACCCATAGCTAAAAACCCAAGCACCATAGAGCTCACATAAACATGCCATAAATTCTCACTTGGGTAATTAAACTCATGTACTAAAACCAAAGGAATACTTAAAAACGCAATACTCATAAGCATTTTTTGCATACAATTAGTAAGATTCATCAAAGCTAAGTTTTTTTCTTTTAAAAGTTTTTTCAATGGAGTTTTAGTATTTTCATGTACTATTGTATGCTCTTTTGGCACAACGCTAAATAAAAGTACGATACAAATTAAACTCAAAATCGCACTTAAATCAAACAAACTTGAAAGTCCGAATTTAGCACTCATTAAAGGAGAAAGCACCAAAGAAGCTGCAAAAGAAAGTCCTATAAATGAACCCATGATAGCCATAGCCTTACCACGATTTTCTTCATTAATAAAATCGCTTATCATAGCAGTAGCTACTGCTCCTATGGCTCCTGCACCTTGTAAAAGCCTTCCAAACATCATCGTATAAATATCATCAGCATATGAACATACCAAAGAACCTATGATAAACACCACAAGTCCTATTAGCATAGTTTTTTTACGCCCTATTTTATCTGAAATGATTCCAAAAGGAACTTGCAATACCATTTGAGTTAGAGCATACACACCTACTAAAAGCCCTACTAAAAACTCATTGGCTCCTTTTAAATTTAAAGCATATAAACTTAAAACCGGCAAAACTATAAACAATCCAAAAAATCTAGTTCCTACAATAAAAGACAAAGGTAAAACGGTTTTTAACATCTTTTCTCCTTATAAAGGATAATTTTACTATGATTTTGATAAACTTTTTTTAAAGTCAAAATAAAAAGAGTAATTTATGAAGAAAAAATTAAAAATCATTCTAGCAACTTCTAACGCACACAAAGTAGAAGAAATCAAAAAATTTTTAACTACTTATGAAATTTATGCCTTAAATGAAATCATCACCCCTTTTGAAATCATCGAAGATGGTGTGAGTTTTAAAGAAAATGCTTTGATAAAATCTAAAGCTATTTTTAATGCTTTAGGTAAAAAACAAGATGAATTTATCACCTTAAGCGATGATAGCGGTATAAGCGTAGAGGCTTTAAACAATGCGCCAGGGATTTTTTCTGCAAGATACTCTCAAGAAGGCACTGATGAGGCCAATAGAAACAAACTCATCCAAGCCCTACATGAAAAAAATCTACATCAAAGCAAAGCTTTTTACACTGCAGCCATAGCCATAAGCTCAAAATATGGACATTTTAGCACGCATGGATACATGCATGGCCTTGCTATTGATACTCCAAGGGGTAATAATGGCTTTGGATACGATCCTTTATTTATCCCAAAAGGTTTTGATAAAACCTTGGGCGAATTAGATGAGCAAGTAAAATTAAAAATTTCACACCGCTCGCAAGCACTAATGTTTGCTACTTATATCTTAAGAGCATTAGAAAAAATGGAGCATTGATGAAACAATTTATAAAATATATGCTTATTGCTTTTGGTGTTTATGTGATTTGGATTTTACTTTATTATAATTTTGCTTAAGATAATGATAGCTTAAAATAAAACTTGGCAATAAAAAAAGCGAACCAAACAAAAGCAAACCCATAGCCAAAACCGTAAGTAAGCCAAAATAAATCGTTGGGATAAAATTACTACTAATCATTACCAAAAAGCCTAGAATAATCGTAACACTAGTATAATAAATCGCACTTCCTATACCCATATGTGAAGCTTTTATAGCCTCTTCTAAGCTTTTATGTTTTAATTCTTCTTTAAAACGATGTATATAATGAATCATATCATCAACCCCTATTCCAATACAAATAGCAGCTATAGTAATACTCATAATATCAAGTGGTATATTGAAAACACCCATTAAGCCAAATACTAAAGCCAAAGGTATGAGATTAGCCAAAATCGCCACAAAAGCATAAACAAAACTTCTAAAAATCACCACAAACAAAGCAAAAATCACAAGCACTACAAAGGCTAAAGTGTCAAATTGTGATGAAAAAAGACTTTGAAGCATATTATTATATAAAGGCATAATACCACTGATTTTAACCTCTACATTATCATTTTGCAAAAGTTCTTTTAAGTCTTTTTCAAGCTGTTTTAAAAAAGCATCGCGTCTTAAATTTGGATCACTATCTAGCATACGCACGCTAAATCGCAACTCATTATTTTCAACACTTACAAAAGGGGTTAAAACTTGCTTTTTAAAATTCTCATCTAAATTTTCATATAAAAATGCTAAAGCAAAATCATCTAAAGCCTTGCCATTATTAATACTTTTTCCAAGCTCTAGTAAACTTTGTAAGCTAAGCACAGAGCCTACGTATTTTTGCTTACTTAAAAACTCATGAACCTTAGCAGCTATTCTTGTTTTTTCACTACTAAAAAAATACCTATCATCTTTGGCTAAATCATCAAATTCTTGTTCAAACTCATCTAAACTTTCATTTTGTTTTGGACCTTGCTTAAACTTGATAATCACATCTAAAGGCATAGTTCCACCTAGCTCTTTATCTATAACCAACAAGCCTTGTTTAATCCTAGAACTATCTTTAAAATAACTCACAAAGCTATTTTCTACTTTAATTTGTAAAATTCCATACAAAGCAAAAGCTACACAAAACAAACTTATACCATAGATAATTTTTCTATGTTTTAAGCTTGCATTTGCACAAAAACTTAAAAATTTCAATGAATTTTGATTAAGCTCTTTAAAATTTAAACGTGGCATTAATACCAAAATACTTGCAAAATAAATATAAGCTAAAATCAAACTCACACTAATACCAAGACTCATCATAATACCAAGTTTGATAATAGGCTCAATATCTGAAAAAACAAAACTTAAAAACCCAACAACTGTGGTTAAAATAGCATAAAAACTAGGACTTGCTTTATCAAGTAAGGTTGAGAGTAAAAGCTTATAAACGCTAGCTTTTGGGTGTTTGTGTAAATTTTCTATAAAATGCACGATTAAGTGTATCACAACAGAAACAGTGATAATAAGCACTAAAGCTACATAGTTTGAAGACACTACGGTAATATCAAAGCCTAAAAGTGCGAAAATCCCACTTGAAGTAAAAAGCGAAACCACACAAATTCCCAAAGCCAAGAACACTAAGCGCAAAGAGCCAAAAAACCACCAAAGTGCTATAAATAAAAGCCCTATTAAACTAAGACCATAAATTTTTAAATCACTTTTTACATAATTAATCATATCATTAGCGATCATTTCTACACCACCAAGATGTAAAAAGTCTCCATTTTGACTATATTTAGATACTATTTTAGTAATTTCTTCTAATCTTTTTGCACTAAATTCCCTTGAGCTTTCTTGGTGTTTTTTAATCAAAGCTCTAAAATGCTCTTTTTCATTTTCACTTTTTGCATTATCTCTTGAATTAATCAAGTCATTATAAACAAGATCAGGCGCTAGATAAATCAAAATTCCCGTTGTTTTTCCATCTTTTGAGATGATATTATTTTTATAAAAGGGTTGGTTTAAAATTTCTTTTTTAGCTAGATTAACATCCACATCTTGACTAAAAATATTAGGTATATTTTGGATAAGCTCTTTTAACTCTTTACCTTTAGAACTTGCAAGTAAAGGCGCATTAGTGATAGAAAATACCTTTTGCACACCATTGATTTTTTCTAAATCAAGAGTTAAATTTTTTATAGTTTCTAAATTTTCTTTAGTAAAAATATCTTTATCTTTAGGAGCAAAAGCAAGCATCAAAAAATTATCATTACCATAACGCGCCGAAACTTCTCTATATAGTTTCAAACCCTCATCATGCTCTAAAAGCAAGCTTTCAGCACTTGCATCAACACTTAAATTTTTAGCAAAAAAACTAAAAAATATGCAAAAGATTAAAGTAATCCCCAAAGTTAGCTTTGGGAAATTAAGAAAGATTTTTAAAATTTTACTTAGCATTATTTAGAAAAATCAACACTAGAAAGCTTTTCAAGCAAGGTTTTAAAATCACCATTTTGTAAGACATCTTTAAACTGTGAGCGATAAGTTTGTATGATACTTATACCAAAAATATCCACATCATAAATTTGCCAGTCATTATTTTTATCATAAAATTTAAAGATTACAAAATTTTCTTTGCCATCTACTATCATAGAAGTTTTTAAAAAAGCTCTTTTGTTTTTTTCTTCTAAATTAATCACTTTTAATTTTTGAGAATCATACAAAGCAAGTTTATCTGTGAAACTTTTTTTAAGATTTTTTTCAAAAGCTTTGTTAAATTCATTTTTTTCATTTTCACTTAATTTTTCATATCTTGTAGAAAGACTAAGTTTAGCCATAAGCTCATAATCAAAAACACCATCAAATAAAGCAAAGATTTTTTCCGCTGCTTTAGCTTTATCATTTTTATTTTGATCTAGAATTTTTAAACTCTCATCAATCTTTTCTTGCATAGTTTTAGAAATATCTTGCAAATTTAAAGCAAAAGCAAATACTACACTAAAAAGCAAAACTATGATTTTTTTCATTTTATCTCCTTATTTGATGAGTTCTTGGCGTCTTTGTTCATACGCATCGCGTATAAAAGTATAATAATCTACACTATTTTGGTAAATATCATCTATTTTTTCATACTCAAAACTTAATTCATTAAGTTTTAATGCAGCATTTACGCCTGCTCCAACCCAAAAATTCTCAATATATCCCTCAGGCACCATAAACCAATTTACAGGCAAAGCTAAAGCATCTCTTACATTATAAGGACCTAAAAGTGGAAGCACTAAGTGTGGTCCACTACCTACTCCCCATTTGCCCAAAGTCGTTCCAAAATCAGCCTCATAACTTTTTAAAGGAGTTTTGCTCGCACTATCTAACAAACCAAATCCAAAAATCACATTCACACAAAATCTTCCAAATTCCTCGCCAGCTTTTCTAAATTCTAAACTTAAAAGGTGATTGATAAATCTAAAAGGTGATCTTGTGGTATCAAAAGCATTTTTTACTCCTGCTCTTATAAAACTTGGAGTAACACTTTTATAAGAAAGTGCAACCGGTCTTAAAAAATAAGTATAAAGATCATAATTAAATTTACTCATAGCTTTATTATAGGTATAAAAGCTATCCTTGACTTCTTTTTTTTGATATTCTTGTTCAAAATCTTCAAAGTCATTGGCTAAAATCAAAGTATTAAAAAATAAACACAAACTTAGTATGTATTTTAACAAGTTTTTCCTTTTAAAATTTCATAAATTGAAATCGTAAATTATACAAAAATTAAAATAAATTTTTACATTAAAATGCTTTTAAAATATTCTTTAAAAAAATTAAAATTTTTTATTTGCTTATAAAATAAGTCTTAGAAAATATGCAAAAAATACAAATTTATTTTTGCTTTTAAAAATAAGCTATAATTTTTTCAAAATTTACTACTAAAAGGATAAAAAATGAAAAAAATTTTCACCCTACTTTTTTTGTGTATTTTTAGCTATGGCGCTGATGTAAATATCGCTGCAGCTGCAAATGTAGCTTATGCTTTTAAAGCCTTGCAAAAAGAATTTCAAAAAGAAAACCCTGATATTAGTATCAATGTAAGCTTAGGCGCTAGTGGAAATTTAGTTTCACAAATCAAAAATGGAGCACCATTTGATATATTTATGGCTGCAAATATGAAATTTGCACAAAGCTTGTATGATGATAATTTTGCTAGCACAAAACCTGTTATTTATGCTCAAGGAGCTTTAGCTTTACTCAGTGTTAGAATGGATTTAAGCAAAGGATTAGACACACTTAAAGAAGAAAAAGTAAAAATCATCACCATAGCTAATCCCAAAGCTGCTCCTTATGGTCAAGCTAGTATAGAAACTTTACAAAATGCTAAAATTTATGAGCAAACAAAAGCTAAAATCATCGAAGCAAAATCTATAGGAGAAGCACTTACTCAAACACTAAAAGCAGCCGATGTGGGTTTTATAGCAGCAAGTGCTTTATATGAAGATACGCTAAAATCTTATAAACTCCAAGAAGGAAAAAATTATATTTTAATCAATCCAAAACTTTATGAGCCAATCAATCAAGGCATTGTTATCACTTCTTATGGTAAAGATAATGCCAAAGCTAAGAAATTTTATGATTTTATTTTAAGCAAAAAAGCTAAGGAAATTTTCAAAGCTTATGGCTATAATATCCCATGATTAAAGCTAAAATAAATACTATAAAAAATCATGAAAATATAAACTGGGTAGAATTTCTTATAAAAAAACATAAATTATATATGCTTGCTTTAGAACTTGATGAAAAAGCAAGCATTGATCAAGAAGTGTTACTTGCTTTTAAAAGTAGCGAGTGCTTGCTTAGTAAAAAAAATTTAGAAAACTCATTTTTAAATACCTTTTATGCAAAAATCATTGATATTTTCCAAGGACAAATCATCACTATCATAAGATTAGAAAATGAAATTTGCACTTTCGAAGCTCAAATTAGCACCCATGAGTTTTTAGAGCAAAATTATCAAAAAAATGATTTTGTATTTGCTTATGTACATCCTAGTGCTTTATTTATCAAAGAGTATCTATGCTAAAACTTGACTTTGAAAAAATCTTTAAAAATAAAGAAAAAGAATTTAAACTTAAGGTTAAATTTGAAGTTAAAGAAGGAGAATTTTGTGCTATTTTTGGAAAAAGTGGTAGTGGTAAAACTACGCTTTTGAGAATTTTAGCAGGTTTTGAAAAAGCACAAGGAATTTGCACTTTTAATAATACTGTATTTTTTGATGATAAAAACTTTCTAAGTCCACAAAAAAGAAAACTTGGCTTTGTTTTTCAAGATTATGCTTTATTTGAAAATATGAATGTAGAGCAAAACTTACTTTTTGCCAAAAAAGATCTAAAATTTGCTAATGAACTTTTAGAACTTTTAGATTTAAGCAAACACAAAAAAAGTCATATTTTAGAGCTAAGCGGGGGACAAAAACAACGCGTAGCTTTAGCAAGAGCTATTATGCAAAAACCCAAACTTTTACTTTTAGATGAGCCATTTAGTGCCTTAGATAATGAGATAAAACTACACTTGCATGATTATCTTTTAAATATACATAAAACTTATAAAATCACTACTATTTTAATCAGCCATGATGTAAGTGAAGTTTATAAACTAGCTAATAAAGTCATTGTTTTAGAAAATGGAGCCATTATCAAAGAAGGCTCGCCTAATGAAGTTTTTTTAAAGACGCAAGGCTCGCAAAAATTTGCTATAAAAGCACGCATTTTAAAACTACAAAAGCAAGATAGCATATTTATAGCCATACTTGCCATAGGTAATCAAATCAGCCAAGTAGTACTAAGCCCTTTAGAAGCTAAAGATTTTAAAGAAAATGATGAAGTGCTTTTAAGCCAAAAAGCTTTTGCGCTAAATTTAAGTAAAGTATAAAAACTATAACTTGCATTAACTCAACACTTTAAGCCTTTTAGCTTAAAGCACATTCATACTTTGTATCATTACTTTTGCTTTACATTCAGCACAGCAATATAGTGTTTTTATCTTAGCTTCATCACCCATAAATCTTGGTTTCATAATACTAGCGATTTTCTCAATAGCCTTTTTAGTAGCAAATTCTTTCCCACACTCTACACAAGCAAAAAGTTCATCTTGAGCTAAAACCATAAAAGAAAAATACTCTTTTTCTAAATCTATCCCACTTCTTTGAAGCATTAAAGTATCTTTTTCAGCACAACTTGCCTCACAATATCCACAGGTAGTACATAAGCTTGCATTAAATTTCAAAGAATTATCCTTAGCATCAGCTACTAAAGCTCCTACATTACAAGCTCCCACACAAGAAAGACATAAGGTACAGGTGTCTGTATTGATAGTGATTTTTCCATAGCGTATCCATTCTTTGCTTGGGATATTGCCTAAATTTTCTTCTTTTATAAGCTCTCTTAATCTTATAGCAAAATCTTCTCTTTTTAAAAGTGCAGGATTATAAGATATAAATTTAAGATTTTCTATAAAATGTGCTTGATTTATGGCCTCTAAAAGTTCTTTTTCATCTTTAGCTAGAAAAATTGCATTTTGTTTAAATTTTCTTTGAAAAATTTCATTCATCAAAGCTATCACTTCTAAAGCACCTTGCGATAAGCCATCACTATAAAAAATCACACTCGCACCACTTGTTTGAAGCATAGCTAAAAAATGTGCTTGATCAAGATAGTTTTCGCCTTTAATCATAAAAGGCATTATATCTTCTTTTAAAGTGATATTTAAATTTTCTATAGACATTTTCTCAGGGATTATCAAAATGATTTTATCTTCATAAAATTTTAAAATTTCATAAAAGCTATTACGTGGCATAGGTGCATAATCAAGCGCCCCACTAGGACAAATCCCCACACAATCACCACAGCTTAAACAATCCACATGAGAAAATTCTAATTTTCTTTGCTCATCATCTTTTAAAATAGCCACACTAGGACAAATTTCAGCACATTTTCCACAATGAACACTTCTTCTTTCATGGTATTGACAAATGCTATCATCATAACTAATATAATTTCTAAATTTATATTTTGGAGAATTAGAATTTAAAAGTTTTATAATTTCTTCTTGACTTAAAGTAGTTAAATCATAACAACCACTTTGTTGATCAAAGCTTTCTTTTTTTACATCATATAAGAAAAAATCACAATCAATCTCTACTTGCTCATTATCTTTTAAAGCTACCACACAAAGCTCGCCCACGCAACCTAAAACACCCAAGCATTGCTCATTGCTTAGTTTTAAAACCTTGTATTCTTGTTTTTTTAAACTTTCTATAAGCTCATTTTGATCCTCATTGCTTACGATAATTACATTTTTACCCACTTCTTTGGTGTATTCTAAATCAAGTCCTAAATCATAAACTTTAGATCTAATCTTATATAAAGACTCAATAGTTTTAGCTTTTTTAAGCACATCATCTTGTGAGTTTTTAAGGTAAAAATTAATCTCAGGTGCATAAACTTCAGGGTTTAAAAGCTTTGAATTTCCTATAAAAACTTCTTCATCACAGGCTTTTTGAACTATGCTAATATCATCACTTAAAGGAATTAAATCTTCATTTTCTAAAAATACAAAATCTTTCATAATGCTCTCTTTTAAATTTTTTAATCTTAATTATATAAATTTCATTATAAAAAAGTTATAATTTTACTAATTTATTCTTAAGGTTTAAGATGAACAAATTTAGAAATTTTCCACCCATAAACACACTTATAAACAATGAAAACTTGGCTAGCTACCCTTTGTATTTAAGATCTCATTTTGCAAAAATAGTTGTTTCAAATTGTAAAAAAGAACTAAGTAAAAATGAAAATTTAAATTTTAGCTTGCAAGATTTGCTAAGTAAAATTGCTCAAAGCATTGATGAGTTTTTAAATATGCAAAGTCAAAGTTTGATCAATGCTAGTGGAGTTATCATTCATACTAATCTTGGTCGTAGTATTATTGATGAGAGTATTTTTGAAAGAACTAAAGAAATCATCTGCTCTTATTCAAATTTAGAGTTTAACATGCAAAGTGGCAAAAGAGGCTCAAGGTATGACGCACTTAGTGCGAATTTAAAAATATTATTTGATTGCGAAGATTGTTTAGTTGTTAATAATAACGCTTCAGCTGTATTTTTAATCTTAAACACCTTAGCAAAAAATGAAGAAGTTATTACTTCAAGAAGTGAGCTAGTTGAGATTGGGGGAAATTTTAGAATTCCTGAAGTTATGCTAGCAGCTGGTGTTAAGCTAAAAGAAATAGGCACGACTAATAAAACTCATCTGTATGATTATGAAAAAGCCATCAATGAAAATACTAAAATGATTTTAAAAACCCATCGTTCTAATTTTGCTTTTAAGGGATTTTTTGAAGAAGTAAGCTTAAGCGAAATTCATGCTTTAACAAAAAAGAAAAAACTCATATCTTATTACGATTTGGGTGCTGGCTGGTGTGAAAAAATTAATAAACAACTTAGCAAAAACGAGCCAAGCGTGAAAGAGCTTTTAAAACATTGTGATATTTTAAGTTTTAGCGGTGATAAACTTTTTGGTTCTACTCAAGCAGGCATTATACTTGGAAAGAAAAAATACATTCAACAATTAAAGAAAAATCAACTTCTAAGAATGCTAAGGGTTGATAAAATCACTCTAGCTTTTTTAAATGAAACTACCAAAGCATACTTAGAAAAAGAATATGAAAAAATTCCTACACTAAAACTTTTAAATGATGATTTAAAAACCATAGAAAAAAAAGCACTCTTTGTCAAAGAAAAAATTCCTACAAAATGTGAGTTAAAAGCTTCTAAAAGTTTAGTAGGCGGTGGCTCTATGCCTGATAAAAGCTTGGATACTTTTGTGCTAAGTTTTGATGAGAAAGCTTTGCTTTTACAAGAAAAATTTAGAAAAAAAGGTGTGATTGGACGTGTTGAAAATGGGCATTTTGTGCTAGATTTTAGAAGTATTTTAGAAAAAGATTTAAACCGTTTAATCCACGCTATCAAAGAGGTATTTCATGCATAGTATCATCATAGGCACTGCTGGGCATATTGACCATGGTAAAACTTCGCTTATTAAAGCTTTAAATGGTTTTGAAGGTGATGATTTAAAAGAAGAGCAAGAAAAAGGTATTACGATTAATCTTAGCTTTTCAAATTTAAAAAGTGAAAATTTAAATATTGCTTTTATCGATGTGCCTGGGCATGAAAGTTTAATTAAAACTATGATAAGTGGTGCTTTTGGCTTTAGAGTATGTATGTTTGTCATAGATATAAATGAGGGTTTAAAGGCTCAAAGTATAGAGCATTTAAGGGTTTTGGAATTTTTAGGCGTAAAAGATGTAGTGCTTATTTTAAGTAAGGTTGATTTATGCAAGGATTTAGCGCAAAAACAAACAAAGCTTTTAAAAGAATTAAAAGCCTTTAAAATCAATATCTTAAAAGTTTTTCCAACAAGCATTTATGATGAGCAAAGCATATTAAATTTAAAAAACTATCTACTTAGTTTAAAGCCTAAAGAAAATGATGAAAATTTGATTTTTAGATACTACATTGACAGGGTTTTTTCTCTAAAAGGTATAGGAACGGTAGTAACAGGAAGCTTAAATGAAGGAAAAATCAGTAAAAATGAAAAAATCTTTTGCCTTGAAAATCAAAAAGATATCATTGTAAAAAACATACAAATTCATGAAGAAAATGTTTTAGAAGCAAAAGCTTATAATAGAGTTGCTTTGAGTTTAAATTGTGATTATTATGAGCTAAAAAAAGGCTATATATTAAGTAAAAAAGGTGTTTTTAAAAGCTTTAAAAGTATCGATGGGGTTGTTTTTAATACAGAGATTAAACACGGGAGTATTTTAGAATTTTGTAGTGGTTCAAAAAAGCTTAATGCAAAAATTAGTGTAATCAAAGAATTTGAAGATAAGACTTATATTAGTTTAGAGTTTGATAAAAGCCTACCTTTGTGTTTTGATGATAAATTCATCTTGCTTGAAAATGGGCGCATTAAAAGTGGTGGTGTGGTATTAAATGCAGTGAGTGAGCCTTTAAAAAAAGATATAAAAGCTAAGTATTTAGCACTTTTAGAACAAAAAAATTTTAAAAAAGTATTTGAGTTTTTAAAACAAACTCACAAACTTGGCTTTGGATTACTTTCAAGCTATCAACGCTTTAAACTCACTCATGAGCAAGCTTTAAACTTAGCAAAAAGTTTAGATCGTGTTTTTGTCGATGAGCAAGCTTTAAATGTATATGATTTAAGTGCTATGCAAACTTTGAAAGAATTTATTGATTTTATTTTCTCTAAAAATCCTTATGCTTTAATCTCGCCTCATTCTATCGCCTTAAGGCTTAGCTGGGCAAGTGAGAGTTTTTGCGCTAATGTACTCAAGCAAATGCAAGAAAAATTAGATTTTAAAGATGGCATATGGTTTTTAAAAGGACAAAATTTTGAAAAGCTACAAGAAAAGGCTCATTGTGAGCTTTATGAAATTTTAAAAAAAGAAGGTATAAAACCTACCGCACCTTATAATCTTTATGAATATTTAGAACTTGATAGGAAAAATGGAGATCTTATCTTAAAAAAACTCACTAAAGAAAACAAAGTCAAAAGATTAGCACATAATCTTTTTATAGAAAAAAATGCCCTTGAAAATCTCATGCAAGAGTTTTTAAAGCTTTTACAAAATCATCATTTAGATGTCGCTTTTGTAAAAAATCATTTTCAAATTTCGAGAAAATATGCCATAGCTTATTTAGAATACCTTGATAAAAACTATCCTCAAGTGATAAAAATCGAGGAAAAAAGAATGCTAAAAGTCTAAGTGTTAAAATTTACATTTTATAATTGATAAAAATTTAAATTAAAGGAATAAAATGAAAAAATCTCTAGCTCTTTTAACTCTTGCTAGCTCTTTATTTGCTGCAAGTAATGAAGAAATTATTAATTTTTTTAAGAAAAATCCAAATTTATCAAATGCAAATATTAGTGTTTCTAGTAGAGAAAAAATTCCTGATACTAACTTTGAAGCTGTGATAGTTAATTTTGAAATTAGTGGTAAAAATTTCCAAGAAATCGTTTTTACTCAAGATAATATCATCACAACCGAAGTAATTGATGTAAAAAAAGGTGAGTTTTATTCTCAAGTTTATCAAGCAAAACTCATGGAAAAACAACAAGCTGAATTTTCAAAAAAAGCTCTAGTGGAACTTAAAAAAGAAAAAATGTTTGTTTCTTTAGGCGATAAAAACAAACCTTTACTTTATGTATTTAGCGATCCTGAATGTCCATATTGTAGAATGCATTTAGATAAGATAGAAGAAACACTAAAAACTCATCAAGTTAAATTTATCTTAACCCCTATCCATGATACAAGCGCATTTGAAAAATCTGCATTAATTTATAAAGAAAGTAAAAATGCTAAAGATGATGCACAAAAAATTGCTATCATGAAAAAATACTATGATAAAAATTTAAAAGATTATAAAAAACCTAGTGAAGCTGAGGTTAAAGCGGTAAGAGAAACTTTTGCAAAATACTCTAAACTTGGTCTTCGTGCCGTACCAACCATAATCGATGCTCAAAAATAATCTTTTCTTACTTGTGCTTGCACTGTTTTTAAGTGCTTGCACAGGCCCTATGCAAACTTTTATCCAAACAAATAATGAGGGTATTTTCCTACATGCTAATAAAAATCAAAGTTTTTCTTTACACATCAATAATCCTTCAAAATTAAACACAAATTTAGAAGCTAAGCTCACTCAAAAATTACAAAATTTAGGATTAGTTTTAAATAATACTCAAAGTGATTATAAAATTTATATCAATATAGTAGATTTTAAAAAATTTTCTTACGCACAAAGACTAATTGCTTCTAATGCGAGATTTTTTTATAATGACTTTGATAAAATAGATGATGTTTTTGAAATGGAAGTAGAAAATTACTATCTTTTGCAAGTTAATTTACAAATTAGCTCCAAAAACTCTACTCAAAGCACCTCACTTTTAACAAGAACTGCTTATCTTAGCAATATAGACAGAGCCAAAGAATCTTTAGAAGAAAAAATTGCTAATCAAATAACAAGCTTTTTTTATATGCATTAAAGATGGCGTTTAAGCCATCTTTTTAAATATAACCATGATCAATCATCGCATCAGCCACTTTTTTAAAGCCTGCTATGTTTGAACCTACTACTAAATTTCCTTCATGATTATAAGCTTTTGCACACTCGTATGAATTTTCAAAAATATTTTTCATAATCTTATGCAATTTTGCATCAACTTCCTCAAAACTCCATTGACACATACTTGCGTTTTGCTGCATTTCAAGTTGAGAAGTCGCTACACCGCCTGCATTTGCAGCCTTAGCTGGAGCAAATAAAAAGTCTTTTTGATTTAACATAAAATCAATCGCTTCAAGTGTGCTTGGCATATTAGCTCCCTCTGCTACCATACGACAACCATTGTGATATAAGGTTTTAATATCTTCTAAATTTAACTCATTTTGCGTAGCGCTTGGAAAAGCTATATCACAAGGTATGCTCCATACTCCATTACAACCTTGTTTATACGCGCTTTTTGGAGTAAAAATAGCACCTTTTTTAAGCGCTGCATAATCACTCACTCTAGCTCTTTTTACTTCTTTAATTTCTTTTAATAAATCTAAATCTATTCCATCTTTATCATAAACAAATCCATCACTATCGCTTATTGTGATTGCTTTTGCGCCAAGTTGATGTAATTTTTCTATGGTATAAATTGCCACATTTCCACTACCTGAAACTGCACACTCTTTTCCTTCTAATGCATTGTTATATTTTGCTAGCATTTCTTGGGTAAAATACACGCAACCATATCCTGTTGCTTCTGTTCTTACTAAGCTTCCACCCCATGGAATTTTCTTTCCCGTTAAAGTTCCATCAAAATTAGAGCTAATTTTCTTATAAGCTCCAAACATATATCCAATTTCCCTAGCACCAACCCCTATATCGCCCGCTGGCACATCAGTGCTTGCACCTATGATTTTTGAAAGTTCAGCCATAAAAGCTTGACAAAAACGCATAATTTCTGCTTCGCTTTTACCCTTAGGATCAAAATTTACTCCACCTTTAGCACCGCCTATCATCAACCCTGTTAAAGAATTTTTAAAAATTTGCTCAAAACCTAAAAATTTCAAAACATCTAAATTCACACTAGGATGAAATCTAATCCCACCTTTATAAGGACCTAAACTAGAGTTAAACTGCACTCTATAGCCAAAATGTGTTTGAGCTTTACCTGCATCATTGATATATACAACTCTAAATATAGTTGTTTTTTCAGGCATTACAATACGCTCTAATATCGCATGATCTTGGTAGGTTTTATTAGATTCAAGTAAAGGCTCTAAGGAATTTAATACCTCAGTTGCTGCTTGAAAAAATATGGGTTGTCTTGGGGAAATTGTTTGAATTTTTTCTAAAGTTTCATTGATATATTGTTTAGCCGTACTCATAAATTGTCCTTTTTATAGTATCTTGCTGTTTGTTTTAGCTAAAAATTTTTTTAGCGCCATTTGCTCCTTTGTTCCTATTTTGTAGTAAATTAGCTTTAAGTATGCACTAATTTCCTTTTGAGAAAGATTTCTTGATTTAGAATAATCTAGCAAAATATATTGTGGAATGAAAATTTTACTTTTTGTGAAATTTTTCATCATTCTTTTATAAATAGAAAAATTTTTAACACAAGAAAAACGTGCAAAAACAAAAGGTAGTTTTGTCTTTTCATACCATAATTCACACAAATCAATATAATCTTTTGGATTTTGCAAATAAAGTTTTAAAGCCTTATCACCGATGATAACCTCCCCTTTTTGCTTTAAAACTTTTGCAAGAGCATTAGAAGTTGCAGAGCTTGCATCTTCTTTGCTTTGAGAATGTTTTTTCACTAAAACGCTTTTTACCTTTTTGCTTGCGCAAATTCCCACATTTAAGGTTTTGTATTTTTTTCTACGACTTTCAATACTTGAAATAATCGCTGCATCAATGCGTCTAAAATACAAATGGCGATTTAGCTTACTAGGAACCCCTTTTTTGTATTCTGTAGTTTGCTTAACATAGCTAGGAAAAGCTGTTTTTTTAAGATAGATATGCAAAGGGAGTAAATTAAGATAATCTATCTTTCCAAAAACCATCTTAGCCTTTCTATGATTAAGTATTAGTATCCTATAAAAAAATATCTTAAATATAAATTAATTTAATTAAAAATATAATCATTGCTAAAATTTATATCAAAATTTAACATTTATTGTAAAAAATTATTTTACATTCTAAGATTGTTAAGTAAAAAGTAAAATAATAGAAAAGTTAAATTGAAAGATTAAAAATAAAAATTAAGTTTTATTCAAAAAAATATTTTAAATAAAACTTAATCTATAAAAACTATTGTAAGCTTGCTAGATATTTTTGATAGTCAAATTCTTTTACCAAAGCCACTCCATCTTCAACTGCAGCTTTTGCCACAGCAGCACTAACTACAGCTTTTACCCTACTATCAAATGGTTTTGGTATAACATAGTCTCTACCAAAGCTAAGCTCTTCTACCCCATAAGCTTGTTTTACCTCATCAGTTACTTCAAGCTTAGCTAAATCAGCTAAAGCTTTAGCAGCAGCTACTTTCATATTTTCAGTGATTTTAGTCGCTTTTACATCTAAGGCTCCTCTAAAAATAAAAGGAAAACCTAAAACATTGTTAATTTGATTTGGATAATCACTTCTACCTGTTCCAACTATAGCATCATTTCTAACCCTTTTAACATCTTCAGGCATTACTTCAGGCACAGGATTAGCTAGTGCAAAAATCACAGGATCTTTAGCCATACTTAAAATCATCTCATCATCTAAAATCTTAGGTGCACTCAAACCCAAAAACACATCAGCACCTTTTAAAGCCTCTCTTAAAGTACTATCTTTGGTATCGCTCACAAATTCTAGTTTGTATTTATTTAAATCATCTCTTTGGGTATTAATCACACCTTTGCTATCTACTAAAACGATATTCTTAACCCCTAAATTTCTATACATTCTAGCACTTGCAATACCCGCTGCACCCGCACCACTTACTACTACTTTAATATCTTCAAATTTTTTACCACTAATTTCCATAGCATTCATTAATCCTGCTGTAGAAATGATTGCAGTTCCGTGTTGATCATCATGCATTACTGGAATTCCAAGATCTTGCAAAGCAGCTTCTATTTCAAAGCATTTTGGTGCCGAAATATCTTCTAAATTAATTCCTCCAAAAGTAGGCGCTATAGCTTTACAAAAGGTAACAATCCCATCTACACTATGAGCATTAATTTCTAAATCATAAGCATTAACATTAGCAAATTTTTTAAACAAACAAGCCTTTCCTTCCATCACGGGCTTACTTGCGCTTGCTCCTATATTACCAAGTCCCAAAACCGCACTACCATCACTTACTATGGCAACTAAATTTGCTTTATTAGTGTATTTATAAGCTAAGGTTTCATCTTTTGCTATCTCAACACAAGGTTCAGCAACCCCTGGAGAATAAGCTAAAGATAAATCATGCGCACTATCCATAGGCTTTCTCGCAATAATATCTACTTTACCGCCTAAGTGGTATTCTAGAGCCTCTTCTTTTAAATTCATTATTTCCCCTTCATGTAAGTTAGTAAATTTTCTATTCTAAGCTTAGCTTTTTGCACTCCTAAAAATTCTAATACTTCAAATATACTAGGACTTACCGAGCTTCCAGTGAGTGCAATGCGTATAGCTTGAGCTAGATCTTTTAACTTAAGATTATTTTCTTCTAAGAATTGATTGGTTAATTCTTCAAATTCACAAGCATTTTTTTGCTCATTTAAAACCATAGCGTATTTTTCCAAATAAGTTAAATTTGTTACATTAAGAAATTTATCTACAGCCTTTTGATCGTATTCTTTTGGGTCATTTAGTAACACTTTGGCCCCGCTAATGATATCATGCAAGGTTTTAGCTCTCTCTCTTAACATATCTAGCAAAAAGTCCGCTTTTTCATACTGACTTAAATCAAAACCTAAATCTTTTAATTGTCTATTGATTTCTTCAAAAGATAAAGTTTTAATATAATGAGCATTAAGCCATTCTAGCTTTTTAAAATTATAGCAAGAAGCACTTTTATTAATATGATTTGGATCAAAAAGCTCTTGCATACTTTCTAAAGAAAAAATTTCATCATCACCATGACTCCAACCAAGACGCACTAAGAAATTTAGCAGGGCTTGAGGTAAAATCCCCATATTTTTATACTCCATCACATCGGTTGCTCCATGACGTTTAGAAAGTTTTTTACCATCTTCACCATGTATCATAGCCACATGATAAAATTTAGGAATTTTAAAGCCTAGTGCCTCATAAAGAACGATTTGTTTTGGAGTATTTGATAAATGATCATCTCCTCTTATAACATCACTCACACCCATTAGCGCATCATCAATTACAACGGTTAAATTGTAAATTGGGCTACCATCGCTTCTTGCAATTACAAAATCATCTAAAATATCTTCAGCCTTAAAACTAACCTCGCCTTTAATACCATCTATAAATTTAATCTCTCCACTTTGCGGCGCTTTAATACGTACCACAGGCTCAATACCACTTGGAGGAGTTCCTTTAAAATCTCTATATCTACCATCATATTTTGGGCGCTCTTTAGCTGCTTCTTGCTTAGCTCTTAACTCATCAAGCTCTTCTTTGCTCATATAACAATAATAAGCCTTACCCTCATCTAGTAATTTTTGAATATATTTTTTATAAATATCAAATCTTTGAGATTGATACTCAATCGTACCATCATAATCAAGCCCACACCATTTAAATGCTTCTATAATAGCTTGTGTAGCTTCTTGTGAATTTCTTTTTAAATCCGTATCTTCAATACGCAATAAAAATTTACCCTTATTTTTTCTCGCATAAAGATAATTATATAAAGCCGTTCTAAGACCCCCTATGTGCAAATATCCTGTTGGGGAAGGAGCAAAACGCGTTGTGATTTCTTGCATATTTTTACCTTTTTTAAATTTTTATTGTTATAATGCTATATTTACACTTAAATAAAGGTTTTATATGAGAAAATTTTTAATATCTTGTTGTTTTACTGCAAATATTTTATATGCTCAAACTCTTGGTGGTGTGGCAATGGTAGTAGAAAATCAACCTATCACTCTTTATGATATAGAACAAACCATGAAAGAACTAAAAACTAATGACAAGCAAAAGGCTATAGCATTTTTAGTAGATGATAAGGTTCAACAAAGCGAAGCTAAAAAACTAGGGATTTATATAAGTACTTTTGAACTCAATGAAAAATTAGCCCAAATAGCAAAAGGCAATAAAACCGATATTAATGGTTTGCAAACAAAAATAGAAAAGGATGGTTTAAGTTTTGAAGTTTTTAAAAATAAGGTTAGAAAAGATCTTGAAAGAGAAAAACTTTATAGGAGTATAATGCAAAATGCGAAAATCAACATTGATGATCAAGCGTTAAAGCATTTTTATGAAAGCAATCTTGATAAATTTAGCACTTTTTCAAATATAGACTTAGTTGTTTATAATTCTACTAATCCTGAGCTTTTACAGCAACTTGCACAAAATCCTATGTATAAAAACTCTCAAATTAAATCAAAAGCCATTAGTTTAAATGCGGCTAGTATAGATCCAAGATTACTTGCTTTGTTAAATAATACCAAAATAGGAGAATTTACTCCAGTATTAAATGGTGAAAATGCCTATATAGTATATTTTGTAAAAGAAAAATATGGTAAAAACCCTATCGAATTTGACTTAATCAAAGATCAAGTTAGCAATGTCTATACTCTAACCCAAAGAGAACAAGCCTTAAAAAATCATCTTGATAAAATAAGAGCAAACGCTCATATAGAAGAATTAAGATAGGTTTTTAAACCTATCTTAAATTAATGTCTTGAAAGATAATTTGTATCATAATTATTATTGATAAAATCTGCATTATCCATCATCGCTAAATGAAAATCTTTTGTTGTTTTAATCCCACCTACAATAAGCTCTTGCAAGGCTATTTTCATTTTAGCTATAGCTGTGTTTCTATCTTCTCCCCATACAACTAATTTTCCAATCATAGAATCATAATATGGAGGTACGCTATAATCTTGATAGCAATGACTTTCCATTCTTACATTGCGTCCTGCTGGAGCTACGTATTTTGTGATTTTACCTGGGCAAGGCAAGAAAGTTTTAGAATCTTCTGCAGTGATTCTACACTCTATAGAATGGCCTTTAAGTTTAATTTCTTCTTGTTTTGGTAAAGGATACCCTTCTGCTACTTTAATCATAAGTTCGATAATATCCACCCCACTTACCATCTCACTCACACAATGCTCAACTTGCAAGCGCGTATTCATTTCAATAAAATAAAAATCTAAATTTTTATCTACTAAAAATTCAAAAGTTCCCGCACCTTCATAATCAATAGCCTTAGCAGCTTTAACTGCTGTTTCATGAAGTCTTGCTCTTGTTTTTTCATCTAGTAAAATTGCGGGAGATTCTTCTATAAGCTTTTGATGGCGTCTTTGCATAGAGCAATCTCTCTCACCCAAATGTATCACATTACCAAAGCTATCTCCTATAATCTGCACTTCTATATGACGTGGATTTTGGATGTATTTTTCCATATACATAGTACCATCTCCAAAAGCACTCATAGCTTCACTTTCTGCTGACCAATAAGCTTTTTCCAAATCTTTTTCATCTTCAACTACACGCATACCACGGCCACCACCGCCTGCTGCTGCTTTTAAAATCACAGGATAGCCTATTTCTTTAGCAAGTTTTTTAGCTGCCTCAACCCCACCTAAAGCTCCATCGCTTCCTGGGATTACAGGCACACCTGCTCTTTGCATTACTTGTTTTGCTTTACTTTTATCACTCATTAGCGCCATAGCAGCAACTGAAGGGCCTATGAATTTAATGTTGTGTTTTGCGCAAATTTCAACAAAATTTTGATTTTCACTTAAAAATCCATATCCTGGAAAAATCGCATCCGCTTCGCTAATTTCAGCCGCACTAATAATAGCTGGGATATTTAAATAACTTTCTGAACTTCTAGCATTTCCTATACAAATACTCGCATCAGCATATTTTAAATACAAAGCATCTTTATCTGCAGTAGAATACACACAAATTGCTTTTTTTCCCATTTCTTTTACAGTTCTTAAAGCTCTTAATGCAATTTCTCCACGATTTGCTATTAAAACTTTTTTAATTTCCATTTTATAATTTCTCCACCACAAATAAAGGCATACCAAATTCTACAGGCTGACCATCTGCAACTAATACTTCTACTATCCTACAATCATATTCAGCTTCGATTTCATTCATGATTTTCATTGCCTCAATAATTGCTATAGTGCTTCCTTTTTTAATAGTTTGTCCTGCTTTAGCAAAAGGCGCTGCACCTGGGCTTGGAGCTTGATAAAAAGTACCTACCATAGGGCTGTTGATAGTTGGCTTATTAGAAGAGTTTGAGCTTGCTTTGGTTTCATTAACTACATTTACATTAATTGGCTGTGGAGCTGGAGCAACAGGAGCTGGAGCTGGTAATTCACAACACATATCTCTTTCTAGTTCTATTTCAAATCCATCTTGTTCTTTTATTTTAATTTTGCTTATATTTGCTTCTGCAAAAAGTTGCATTAATTCTTTGATTTCTTCTTTTGTCATATATTCTCCTTATTTATAAGACTTAATTTATAATTATATATAAAAATACTAAAAATAACTTCAATTATTTATTTTTTACTTTTATTTTAAGATATAATTTAAAAATTCACTTTAATTATAAAGGACAAAAATGGGCTTAAAAGCAGATAATTGGATCAAAAAAATGGCATTAGAGCACAATATGATAGAGCCATTTTGTGAAGCAAATATAGGTAAAGGTATAGTTAGTTATGGGCTTTCAAGCTATGGATATGATATAAGAGTTGGAAGAGAATTTAAAATTTTTACCAATGTAAATTCTACTGTTGTAGATCCTAAAAATTTTGTAGAAGAAAATGTAGTAGATTTTGTAGGTGATGTATGTATAGTACCTGCAAATTCTTTCGCACTTGCAAGAACGGTTGAGTATTTTAAAATGCCAAATGATGTTTTAGCAATTTGTCTTGGCAAAAGTACTTATGCAAGATGTGGTATTATAGTAAATGTAACCCCTTTTGAGCCAGGTTTTGAAGGACATATCACTATAGAAATTTCAAACACCACTCCACTACCTGCTAAAATTTATGCCAATGAAGGCATAGCTCAAGTTTTATTTTTACAAGGAGATGAGCCTTGTGATGTAACATATGCTGATAAAAAAGGCAAATACCAAGCCCAAACAGGTATAACCTTACCAAGAATTTTAAAATAATTTTATTTTCAGCCGATATAAAAATTAGTCAAATAATAGGAAAATATATATGTTTAATGGAAAAAGCATTTTAATTACTGGTGGCACAGGAAGTTTTGGAAAAACTTATACTAAAACTTTACTTCAAAAATACAAACCTAAAAAAATCATCATTTATTCACGCGATGAACTCAAACAATTTGAAATGGCGAGAGAATTTAATGATACTTGCATGCGTTATTTCATAGGTGATGTAAGAGATAAAGAAAGATTAAGTATAGCAATGAAAGATGTTGATTTTGTCATTCATGCAGCTGCTATGAAACATGTGCCAATTGCAGAATATAATCCAATGGAATGTATAAAAACTAATATCCATGGAGCACAAAATGTAATCGATGCGTGTTTGGAAAATAATGTAGAAAAATGTATCGCCCTTTCAACCGATAAAGCATGTAATCCTATTAATTTATATGGAGCTACAAAGCTTGCAAGCGATAAGCTTTTTGTAGCAGCAAATAACATAGCAGGAAATTCGCATACTAAATTTAGCGTTACAAGATATGGCAATGTAGTGGGCTCAAGAGGCTCTGTTATACCATTTTTTAAAAAGCTAATCAATGAAGGCGCTAAAGAACTTCCTATCACAGATGAGAGAATGACAAGATTTTGGATATCTTTAGAAGATGGGGTTAATTTCGTGCTGAATAATTTTGCTTATATGCATGGAGGGGAAATTTTCGTGCCAAAAATTCCTTCTATGAAAATTGTTGATTTAGCTAAAACTATGGCTCCTAATTTAGCTCATAAAATCATAGGTATAAGAGCAGGTGAAAAACTACATGAAATTATGATTTCAAGTGATGATAGTCATCTAACTTATGAATTTGAAAATTATTATGCCATTAGTCCAAGTATTAAATTTACTAATATGGAAATTGATTTTAGTATAAATGCAAAAGGGCAAAAGGGCAAAAAAGTTTCTAATGGTTTTTCTTATAGCTCTGATAATAATAAAGAATGGATTAGTCAAGAAGAGCTTTTGAATATAATAAATCATACAGAGCTTGAAAAATGATAACTTATTCTCATCAAAATATCGACGAACAAGATATACAAGTAGTTTGTGAGGCTTTAAAAGATGATTTTTTAACCGGCGGAAAAAAGGTTGAAGAATTTGAACAAGCCCTTTGTGAATATGTGGGTGTAAAATATGCTTGTGTGTTAAATTCAGCCACTTCTGCCTTGCACCTTGCATATTTATCTTTAAATGTAAAAGAAAAAATTGTCTTAACAACCCCCATTAGCTTTGCTGCAACTGCAAATGCTGCTTTAATGGCAGGTGCTAGGGTTGAGTTTATAGATGTAAAAAGTGATGGAAATATTGATGAGAAAAAACTTGCTTTAAGATTAAGCCAAGATAGCTCTAATATAGGGGCAATTTGTGTGGTTGATTTTGCGGGAAATAGTGTAGAAATGGATGAAATCTTAGCCTTAGCTAAACAATATAATATCCCACTAATAGATGATGCAAGTCATGCCCTAGGTGCTACTTATAAAAATCAAAAAGTAGGTTCTATGGGAGATTTGAGTATATTTTCTTTTCATCCGGTTAAACCTATCACAACCTTTGAAGGTGGCGCAGTTGTTAGCAATGATGAGGAATTAATCTCAAAAATCAAGCTTTTAAGAAGTCATGGCATAGTCAAAAAAAGACTTTGGGATAGTGATATGATTGAGCTAGGTTATAATTATCGTTTAAGCGATGTAGCTTGTGCTTTGGGTATAAATCAACTTAAAAAACTTGATAATATGCTAGAAAAAAGAGAAGTTATCACAAGTTTTTATGATAAAGAATTTGAAAAAAATCCTTATTTTAGCACTATAAAAATCAAAGATTATAAAAAAAGCTCAAGACATTTATACCCTATTTTGCTTTTCCCTGAGTTTTATTGCCAAAAAGAGATTATTTTTGAAAAATTATTGAATTTAGGCATAGGTGTACAAGTACATTATAAGCCTACTTATGAGTTTGGTTATTATAAAAATTTATATGGAAATTTATTCTTAGAGAATGCGGATAATTTTTATAAAGCTGAACTTAGTATACCTGCCCATCAAGAAATGAGCTTAAAAGATGCACAATTTATTAAAGATAGTTTATTTAAAATTTTAGAAGAAACTAAAAAGAATTGCCATGAGTAAAAGTATGTATGAGCTAGTTTGTGAGCTTTTTCCTATATGTAGAAGTATCACTGGGAAAGGCTTTAGACAAAGCTTAAAAATACTCGATGAAGCTATGGGGAGGGGTATATTAAAAATTCACTCTATAGCAAGTGGAAGTAAAGTGTTTGATTGGGAAGTGCCTGCTGAATGGGAGATAAATGATGCTTATATCATCACTCCAAATGGAGAAAAAATTTGTGATTTTAAGCAAAATAATCTTCATGTATTAAACTATAGCGAAGGTATAGATACAGAGTTTGATCTAGCAAGCTTGCAAGAACATCTTTATTCTATAGAAGAAATGCCCGATGCCATACCTTATGTGACAAGCTATTATAAAAGACGTTGGGGTTTTTGCATAAAACACAAAGATAGAATTAAACTAAAAGAAGGAAAATATAAAGTTTTCATAGACGCAAAGCACCATGAAAACGGAGTTTTAAACTATGCTGATTTACTCATACCTAGCACGCAAGAAACAAAGGATGAAATTTTAATCTCTACTTACCTTTGTCATCCATCTATGGCAAATAACGAGCTAAGTGGCCCTGTGGTAGCTGTGTTTTTAGCTAAATGGCTTTTAGAACTTAAAGAGAGAAAATATAATTATCGTTTTGTTTTTGCTCCTGAGACTATAGGGAGTATAGTTTATCTTAGCAAGCATTTAAAGCATTTGCAAAAACATACCAAAGCAGGTTTTGTACTCTCTTGCATAGGTGATGATAATGCTTACTCACTCATTCACACTCCAAGTGAAAATACCCTAGCAGATAAAGTAGCTTTGCATACTTTAAAAGAAAAAAATAATTTTAAAGAATTTAGTTTTTTATATAGAGGTGGTAACGAAAGACAGTTTTGCTCTCCTTTAGTAAATTTACCCGTAGTTTGTGTGTGCAGGACCAGATTTGGCGATTATAAAGAATACCATACCAGCAAAGATGATTTAAGTTTCATCAGCGAAGAAGGATTGCAAGGTGGCTTAAAAGCTATGCAAGAAATTATCATGAATTTAGAAGTAAATGCAATTTATCAAAATACCGTATTTTGCGAACCCAATTTAGGCAAAAGAGACTTATACCATACTATCAATACTTCTTCAACTAATGATATACCAATATCATGTAATTTTTTAGCATATTGTGATGGTAAAAATGATGTTTTAGATATAGCTTCAAAGCTTAATATACAAGCTTATGAATTAAAAGATTTAGTAGAAAAATTAAAATTTCACGGATTAATAAAATGAAATATTTCTTAGAACACAACGATAAAAAATACTCTAATGTTGACTTGATAGAAGCTTTTAAAAAGCTTGGCATTACAAAAGGCGATATTTTGTGTGTACATAGTGAACTAATGAAATTTGGCACACCTTTACTTCCTAGAAATGAATTTTTACAAACTATATTGGATTGTTTTTTTGAAGTTATAAGTAAAGAAGGTACTTTAATCATGCCTACTTTTACTTATAGTTTTTGCAAAAATGAAGTTTATAATAAATTAAACTCAAGAGGTACTGTTGGTGTTTTAGCAGAATATTTTCGTAAACAATCAGGAGTAAAACGCACCAATGATCCTATATTTTCATTTGCCGTTAAAGGAGCCAAAGAAGAATTGTTTTTAAAAGACACTACAAGTTGTTTTGGAGAAAATTGTGTGTATGATGTTTTAGCCAAAGAAAATGGAAAACTAGTTTTATTTGGCTCTAAAATAGCTGGGTATACTTTTAGTCATTTTATAGAAGAAAAAGCTCGTGTTCCATATAGATATTTTAAAAATTTTAGTGGAAAAATTATTGATGAAGATGGTAAAATACTCCAAAAAAATATTAAATACTATGTTAGAAAATTGGATGAAAATTCAGATTTAGATGTTGATAAACAAGTAGCTATTTTAAAAAATGATGACAATTTTAATATTTTAAATTTTTCCAATGCTCATATAATAAATATCAACATGAAAAACTATTTAGAAAAAACATTAAAAGCTTTAAAGGATAACCCTTATTGTTTGCTAAAGGAATAAAATGACAACTCATATCAATGATTTTTTACAAGAAAGCGTTGCTAAATTTGGAAGTAAAAATGCTTTTGTTGAGTTTAATGGTAAAAGCATAAGCTATAAAGAATTTGATGATTTAAGTAAAAAAATAGCAAGTAAAATTCTCTCTAAACTTCCTACTAAAAGCACACAAGAACCTGTATTAATCATACTTCCTAAAGGGATTGATTGTTTGCTTTCTTTTATTGGTGTAGCAAAAAGTGGAAATTTTTATACGCTTTTAGATGAAAAAAGCCCTAAAGAACGTGTAGAAAAAGTTATAGAAGTTTTAAAACCAAAACTTTTAATTACTTCTAAAAAATTAAATTTAGATTTTAATCTTGATACCATTTTCACAGAAGATTTTGAAAGCTTTGTTATAAATGAAAATGCTTTAGAAAAAGCTTTAGATAATCACATAGATACAAACTTACTTTATGTCTTTTTTACAAGCGGAAGCACAGGAACTCCAAAAGGAGTAAGTATAAGCCATAAAAGTGTGATTGATTATACTTTTTGGGTATGTGAAACTTTTAAACTAGATCATGAGGATATACTTGCTAATCAAGCGCCATTTTACTTTGATAATAGCGTATTAGATATATTTAGCTCTATTAAAATGGGAGCTACACTTCATATACTGCCCAATCATCTTTTTGCTTTTCCAAATAAAATTTTAGAGTATCTAGAACAAGAAAAAATAACAACAATTTTTTGGGTGCCTTCTGTGTTGATTTATTTTGCTAATACTAATGCTCTTGAAGCCTTTACACTAAGGCATTTAAACAAAATTCTTTTTTGTGGTGAAATCATGCCAAATAAACAACTCAACATTTGGCGTAAACACCTTCCTAGTGCTTTATTTGCTAATCTTTATGGACCTACCGAAATTACCGATGTATGCTCTTTTTACATAGTTGATAGGCAATTTAACGATGATGAGCTTTTACCTATAGGAAAAGCTTGTAAAAATACTCAGCTTTTAGTCTTTGATGAGAATTTAAATTTAATTACTCCAAGTCAAGTGGGAATTAAAGGCGAGCTTTATGTAAGAGGAACTTGTCTTTCTTTAGGATATTACAACGATAAAGAAAAAACAAAGCAAGCTTTTGTGCAAAATCCTTTGCATGATAATTATCTAGACTTACTTTATAAAACAGGCGATGTAGTAGTTTATAATGAATTTGGCGAGCTTTTATGCTATGGAAGGATAGATCATCAAATCAAATATATGGGTCATCGCATAGAACTTGGAGAGATAGAAAGTATTATAATTTCTCATGAGAATGTAAAAAATTGTGCTTGTATTTTTAAAGAAGAAATTATTTGTTTTTATGAAAGCAAGGAAGAGTTAGATTTTAAAAACTTTTTAAAAGACAAACTCCCTGCTTACATGATACCTAAGAAATTTGTTAAAATAGAACAATTTGCTTTAAATGCAAATGGGAAGATTGATAGGAAGGTTTTGAGTAAAAACTCTTAAATCTCCACTCTCAAATCACTCATAAAATCTATCTCACACCAATTTCCATTGATTTTTATAGCTTTTGCATTTTTGTATTTATTGATTAAAATTTGTAAAAAACTTGTCATATACATATTTTTAAAATCTTTTTCATCATAAAGTAAAGTTCTATCAAGCTCATCATAAGTTTTTAAAACTTCTTTTAAAAAATGATGAGAAAATTTAAATAAGCCTATGTATTGACCTTGAATTTCATCATAACTTTTTGCTTTTTTGCCAAGCTCTACTATAAAACCATCTTTTAGTTTTAAAGTTTCAGCATCATCAAGTGGATTTTCAAACCTTTTTGTCCATAGTTCTTTCCATGATTTATCCACAATAACAGCAAAATCATCTTTTGAATGTTTGAGTTTTTCTATACTATCTTTAAAATAAACTATATCAGCGTAAGAAATAATCAAATCTTGCTTATCTTCAATACAACTTTGTAAAAATTCTCTAGCACAAAATAAAGTCTGAACCATATTAGTTTTATCATAGTTTTCATTTTTATAAAACAATTCTAAATTATGATTTTTACCCACATAATCCTTTAAAACATCAAATAAATATCCACCAACTACACATATCTCATGAATATTATTTTCTTTTAAAGCTTGAATTTCATAGTCTATGATTTTTTTATCTTTATATTCAACCATACACTTTGGATTATCTTTTGTCAAAGGCATTAACCTTGAACCAAATCCTGCTGCTAAAATGATAGCTCTCATTTTATATCCTTTAACCATGCATTAAAAATACTTTTTTCACTCATGCCATTTTCTCTTTCAATATGCCACATTAGACCATAGATACTAAATTTTTTATGCTTAAAAGCTTCTATTGTTTCATCTTTTGCATTTGCTAACGCTTCAAGCTCATTACCTAATGTTTTAATAGCAAAATTATGATATGAATTAACATTGATTATTTGATTATTTAAATATACTTCATGATTTCCAACATGTCCTTTACAATGACAAATAGTAGAGTTAAAATAAGAAGCAATCATCTGTGCTCCTTTGCAAACCCCAAGCAAGGGAATGTTATTTTGTATACAATATTTTATAATGTTTTTCTCATATTCATCTCTTTTTTGATTAACAAAAGAAGATTTACAAGAGTTTAAATCATTACCCCCGCTTAAAATCACTGCACTAACATAAGGAATGTAGTTTTTAAAATCAATCTCATAACTCAATGGAAGAGGTAAAAAACCACTTAATTCGTTTTTAAAAAAACTTCCCCAATCAAGTGCCAAACACTCTCTTAACTCATGATAATCTTGATTTTCTAAAATTCTTTGACTGATGGCTATAAATTTCATAGACAAAATATCTGCTCACTTTGACAATCAATTTTAATCTTCTTTGCTTGAAGATATTTTTTAAAATTCTCTTCACCTACACCAATAACAGCGGGCATAGCAAGCTCAGAAGCTCTAATAGCCATATGTGAATTTGCACCACCATAGCAAGTGATAAAACCTGCAATATCTTTAGTAAACAAATAATCATATCCAGGATCAGCTGCATAGATTAACACTATCTTGCCTTTTAAATCTTGTTCGTTTTCTAAAGCAATATTAGCACTAATGCTTTTTTGAGTGATAAAATTTGGATGAATATAGTTAGCAAAAAACCCAAATATTTGATGCGCATCAGTTAGTAAAGCTGGAAGTTTTATAGCTAAACTTAATTCATATTCTTGTTTGTTTTCATTAATTTCACTCAAAAATTTATCTTTTGGACTTTTTGAATATACGCTAGAGTATAAATTTAAAATGCTCTTAATATCTAAATGAGCCATATCTTCTTTAGATATTTCATAATAATTTCCAAGATCTTCTATCAGTGATATGGCTTTGGACAAGAGCTTGCTAAATTCAAATTTAACAAATTCGCGTCCTTCTATAGCTATTTTTAAAAAGCTAAAAAATTCTTTTGCATTAACTTCAATTCCATGTTCTTTTAAAATTTGATCAAGTTTTAGCAACTTATCATCATCAATCTTAAATTCCTTTTCTTTTTTAATTTCACTTTTTTGTTTTAAATCAAAATACCCATCAAAATCCTCATCATATCTTGGAGATAAAATATTATAAGTTCCTGCTCTTAAATGGCCAAATTGTTTTATAAAATCTTGTTTGTTATTTTCATTTAAAGTTGCTAATTCATTGCTCAAGGTTTTACTAACGGTGTGGAGAGAATTTAAAAATTCATCTTTTTCTTCTTTGCTAAAAAATCCAATTTCCACCAAAGAGTTAAGCATAGTCATGGCTACAAATGCAGCCCTTGCAACACCAGCAAATGGTAATGTTCCATATCTTTTACACTCTTCTAAAAGCCAATAAATTTTATCTAATGGTGAAAAATCTGAATGCATAATATTTTCATAATATACAATCATTTGTTTTGATTTTTCTATATCTTTTAAACATAAGCCATTTTTAATATTAACAATAGAATTAGTAAGATTTAGTAAAGAAAACTCGATACGTTTGATTTCATTTTTATTAAAACTATGATCTAATAAGCGTTCTAATTTATCAGCCATATGAAAATCATAGCAAGAAAATACTATATCAAATTCTACTTTATCATGCAACTCGTGATTTTCATATAATTTATCTAAATAATAATTAACTAACCTTTTAGCAATATTCTCATCAAGAGTTTTTGGTATAAAAGAATTAAAAGAAAGTCTCACATCTACATAAGGAATACCTAAAAAAGAATGGATTAAAGGGTGTGATCTTAAATCTCTATAACCATAATTATCTCTTTGGTAAGCCCAAATATTATCTGTAATGATTTCTTTATAAAGGCTAAAAGCTAATCTTTTTGGTCTAAGTCCTATAATTTCTGCTGGATTCCAATCAGGCATTACACCAAAAATAGCTTTGTCTCCAAGCACTCTAGATCTTGGTTTTTGTAAAGATAAAAATCTTTTATAAAGTCTATGTAAAGCTTCTTTAGGTAGGCTATTAAAAAGATTAGTTTTTTCTTGCATTATTAAAGGTCTAACTTGCAAGCAAAAAAGTTCATTTTGCTCATTAAAAGCAAATTCTACATCTAAAAAATTACAACCATATAAACTTTCAAGTTCTTTTAATAATAAAATAACTTTTTGCATACATGGATCTTTTATATCTTCATTTTCACGGTAGTGAAAATATGTTTTAGCATTTTTAGCACTTCCATTTGTGATAGAACTATTAGAGCCATTTTCATCGTATTCTATGCAAAAATATGGAGCAAAATTATCCTTATCTACACTAAAAGCAACACCACACTTTTTAATATCTGAAAGCATAGGTTGGATTAAAATTTCATCATTCTCGCTAGGCATAGAATGACCTACTTTTTCCAAAGCATTAAAAAGTTGGCCTTTATTACTAATATCTACATTAGCCAAACTTAGAAAAGCTCCAGCATTGGAGCTTTTTAAACTATCTTCACTATTAGAAGAACTACGGATGATTAGTTTTTTCGCATTTAGGTTGGTAATTTTTTTAAGTACTTCTTCTTTGTCTTGAATGATTTCTTTTAAAGAAGTGATAACTACATCTAAAACTTTTGCATTTTTAAGTATATTTTTTAAATTCTGTAAATTTCTTGCTTTTGTTTGAAAAACTAATCTATCCATAATATCACTCTTTTATATTTTTTTTGCACTCCAAGCTCTTGTAGTGTATTTGATATCAAATTCACCTGGTAATTCTTGTTTTAATTTATCAGTAATTTTTTCGAACAACTCATTACCTTCTTTAGTTTCAAGATCCCAATAAGAATTTTTTACACTTTTCCAAGCATTGATATAATTATCTACACTTTGATGAAAGTAAAAATCTTCTTCCAAATAAATAATATTATCAAATAGCTCTTTATGCGCTTCTATAATAGGACGTTGATCTTCTCTTCTTGTACCTCTTGTATAATTTGGAACAAAACTAACGATAATATCTTCTGCTATTTTTTGAATAGGATCTTTTAAATCTCTATGATTCCACATACAAGTAAAATAACATCCCTTTTTGAGTAATCTATGACTTTCTTTTAATGCCATTGACCTATCCATCACATTAAAGCTACTTCCAAAGCTCACCCAATCAAACTCCCCATCTTTTAAAGTAGAGTTAATGCCGGTAGCTCTTATCCATTCTACATCTTGACCTTGAGTTCTTTCTATACCAATTTCACGCATTGCGTCATTTGGCTCAACTGCTACCACTTTACAAGCTCTCTCTAAAAGCATAATACTCAAATTCCCTGTACCTGCTCCAATATCTGCAACTTTTATTTTAGAACTTTGGCTAGTTCTTTTAGCAAGCTCTACTAGCATATCTATACTAAGTGGTGCATAATTTGGTCTGTATGAGTAAAATTTTGCATGCTTAGTATAATCCCAAACTTGTTCTACTATTTTTTTCATTTTTTTCCTTTAACTTTAATAGCAAAGCTAAAAAAACTAAAGGATTTTACTATGCCTTATGCACCGTCCATGCACGGATTTTATAAGGAATTTCAATCATATCCATAGAAGAAATTTTATTTTCTATCATTTTTAAAATTTCTTCCCATCTAGCTTTTCCAGCTTGTGCTTGAATATCATTTACAGAATGCCAAGCTCCAAGATAACGCTCTTTACTCCAAAGCTCTTTATAATTGCACTCCATAAAAAAGCAATCCTTGAAATCTCCAGTACTTACTAAGATTTCTTCCCAATTTTTAACATTTTGAGTTCCACTACTTACACGAGTAAGCTCTGGTATAATATGTTTAATTTCCTCTTCAATTTCATAAAATACAGAGCCTTTAACTATATGACGTGGATTCCATATGGCAGTGAAATACCCCCCCCCTGTAAGTACTCTTGCAAACTCAGGCAAAGACTTTTTAGGATCTGTCCAGTGAAAAGAACTAGCCATAATTACCCAATCAGCATAATTACTAGGCATAGTAGTTTCTTCTCCACTACCTTTATGCCAAGTAATATTTTGTGAATTTTGAGTAAATTTAATACCTTCTTCACGCATATTATCATTTGGCTCGACTGCATCTATACAAAGGTTAAATTCATCAGCAAGCATTTTAGTAAGCTTTCCAGTACCAGCTCCTACTTCCACAACTTTTAATGCGCTTTTATTTTGATCATTTACGCATTTTATGAGCTTTTCTATAAGCATACTTGAATATGCTGGTCTATTGTGATAGTGTTTTGCAACTTCGCTAAAATCACCTTGTTTCATGAAACTCCTTTGTTATTAAATCAAATATTATATCAACCTTTTTATCTAAATTATCCTGCAATGAATTATCTAGTATAAAATGTGCATTTGGTTCATCATATTTTATATCAACACCTACAACATTTTTAATCTCACCATTTAAGGATTTTGTATAAAGTCCTTTTTGATCTCTTTTAATTAATTCTTCCATTGGACATTTAATATAAATCTCAAAATAATTTTTTAAATTTTCTCTATTATATTTATAAATTTCATTAAACATGGATATGGTTGTCACAACTACTATCATACCTTGATTATTTAAAAATTTGGAAAATTGGGATCTTTTTAATGCTACATCTATACGACCTTGCTTATCATAGCCATAATGTCCTAGTAAATCTCTTAATTCATCTCCATCAAGATAAACAATATTTTTATGCTCATTTTTTAATTTCTCATATAATGCTTTACCTATAATGCTTTTTCCACTACCTGCTAAACCTGTAAGCCAAATAACACTTGCAATCATTTAAAACTTTCACAAATTAATCAAAGATAATATATTATCAAATTCTTATAAATTTCAATATTAATAAGATATAATAATCATTAATTATTTTAAACAAAAAAAGGATAAATATGCAAAATATTAAAAAATTTTTTATGAATATAGAGAGAACCGATATTGATGAAACAATGCAAAATTTAGTAAGCGAAGACATTATAGATAGCATTGATATTATGGCTTTAGTAGCTGAAATTGAAAAGCACTTTGGAAAAAGTCTCAATGCTGAATTTATAAGTCCTGAAAATTTTGAAGATTTTCAAAGCATCAAAAATATGCTAGAAAAAGCATATAATTAACGCAATTAAACATTGCGTTAATTACTCTTTTAAAGACTGAATAATTTTATTTTTAGATACAATAATTTCTGCTATAAAATCAGCTATTTTATCCCAATCGCTTTCTTTAGTTTGAGTTAAAGTTGGATTTTCTTTATATTCATCCCAATTAATCGGCTCAAACAAGCTTTTTCTGTGTGGAAAATACTTAGCTCTAACCCACTCAAGTGAAGGAGCATAATAATCAACATAAGCTTTTGCTATTTCTTTTTGTACTCTAAATTTCAACCTATCCTCATTAGCACCTTCAAAAATTTTTCTAGCCGTATAAAGTAAAGAATTTATGTTTTGCCCATGCAAATCTTTTTTTATAAGTCTTCCTTGAAGCTCCATACCTAAAAGATTAAAACTTTCATTTTTATTTTGCTTTAATGAAAATTCATCATCCCATTCTAAACCCAAATGATACACAAAATCTTTAAGTAATGTTCCACCAACATATTCTTCCTTCAAAAGTCTCACTATCAAGCTTTTTTCACCAAATACTTCTGTATGACTCTCACAAATCCACTTGTAATCAAATATATATTTTCTAGGATGCTCATCAGGCTTAAAATCAGCACTATAAAAGCCCATATTGTTTTTAATATCTTGAGAACAATGAGAATTTAAATATCCAAGCGTATCTCTAAAATAAATAATCTCATAAATTTCATCAAATCCTAAAGCGTTTAAAACGCTTTTAAGAATTTCTATATGTCTTTTAGTAGAAAAATCCCAAACTATCCCTTCTGCAGAAAAAATAAATTTCTTATCTTTATGTATTGTAGCTTCTGTTTTAAAATTCTCAACGGCTTTAATCAAGCGTATATCTTCTAAATCGTCTAATGGATTTTGACTTAATTTATCTTTTTTTATAAGCTCTAAAACTATATCCACTAAAACCCAATGTCTATTTGCCATTCTAAGAGATTTTGGATAGATATAACCTTGTTGCAAAAGTTTATTTTCATTTTGCATTAAAAAACCTTGTCTTTCTTGATTACCACTATTGGTTGTTCCTATGCTAATATACGCTGTCATTTTTTATCCTTATTTTTTAATTTATTATAACAAATAAAAAATGATAAAATATCCAAAAAATAAAAGAGAATGACAATGAATATAGAAACCATCAACCATTTTATTAAAGCTGTCAGTATTGTTTTACCTAAAAATCCACTCCACAAAGAAGATGAATTAAAGCTTTGCAATATAAATGAAAGAAAATATCAACTTTTACAAGAAAATTCAGGAATTTTTAATCATTTCGTAAGTGATAATTCAACATACGCGAGCGATTTGGCAACACAAGCATTAGAAGAACTTTTCTCAAAAGATATACTCAAAAAAGATGAAATTGATCTACTAGTTTTTACAAGCTTTACACCAGATTACTTAGCACCAGCTTGCACTAGTTTAATCCATAAAAATTTAAATTTAAGTAGCCATACTTTATGCTTAGATGTATTAGGCTTTTGCCCTGGATTTTTACAGAGTTTGCTTCAAGTGTTTTTGGCTTTAAATCTACCAAGTATAAAAAAAGCTGTTTTAATATGTGCTAGTGTAAAAAGCAAAGCAATTGATGCTCAAAAAGACAAAATTACCTTTTTAAATAATAGCGATAGCGCAAGTGCGATTTTAATAGAAAAAAATACTAACATTGAAGATAAAAGCTACTTTGCACAAAAAATTTTTTCTGCCCAATGCATAGAAGAAACTTTACCTTATAACGGACTTCAAACTAATAGCAACAAAAACATACAAGCTAATACCACTCTAGCTTTTTCTTTTACTATGCAAAACTATCCAGCGTTTTTTCAAGATTTTTTTGAACATTTCAATCTAAAAAAAACTAGTTTTGATGAATTTTTTATCCACTCTTCTGATAATTTTTCAAAGCAAAAACTATATGAGAAACTAAATTTAAATTTTACCCAAGATAATATTCTTAAAAACTATGGAAACACAACTATAAATAAATTACCCCTAGAATTAGCTTCATATGCGGGGGGGGGATAAACAAATTTTCCTTGGAAGCTTTGGAACAGGGATTACCTTTAATGCATGCAGCCTAAAAATAAACTTTGATAAACTTCAAAGCTTTATCAAAGTTTTGTAATTTCAAGTCCAAATCGATCTTTAAAATCTTTAAAAGTAAATATCTTATCTTTACAAGGATAAGATATACTATCTTCTCTCATATCAAATATTTTATTTTTTACTTTTTCAAGTAATATAGGCAATTCTTTTTTAAATAAAGCTCTATCAGTCATTCTTAAACCATGATCTAAACTTTTTATATATCTACCGTCTATATCATTTTCATCTTTAACAATATGCAAAGTAGCATCAAGTCCGAGTTGATTATAAATTTCATACAAATTAGCCTTATGTTCAATTGGAGCTCCATCATCTTTTGCACTATGATAACTAACAAATATTATATTTTGATTTTTTGTACTTTGTAAATTTAAATGTTTTGAATTTAAAAGAACCCTTATCATATAACTATCATCACTCAAAAAGTAAGGAGAATTTTCATCTCTAGTCCAGTATTTTTTTACAAAACAAGAAAGTATATAGTTATTTCCTTTTATAAAATACTCAGCACAACCTGTCTCTCTACCCAATAAATGCGGTAAATGAGGTAGTGATACCCCTGAATTATCTATAACTCCATCAACATACCAAGGAGCAATCTTTGCACACATTAAAGCAAGATGACCACCATACGATCCACCTCCATAAATTTTAGGTAAAAATTTAAATTGAGGATGTTTTTCTATTATATCTTTTAAAGCATTTATGTGATCAATCGCTGCCATAATACCATAATTTTGATAGTCACCATTTGGTAAAATAAAATCACAAGAAAGATTAACTAGAAAATCTTTTTCTAATGCACCTTCATTTTTTATTTGCTCAACTCTCTCATCAAGTTTAAGCAAGCAATCTTTGAAATCATTTTTTTCATAATCTTCAATTAAAAGATTGCAAAGTTTTGCTATTTCACAAAAACTTTCCCAATCTTTTTTATTTGGAATCATTATTGGTTTATAATTTTCATCTATAGAAGGTCTAGCACTAAAACAATGATAAAAAACATTTATGACAACAACATCAAATTTTTTAGCAATATATTCTCTATCAAAATCTAAAAACGACATATTGGCATTTGCACCAAAGCCACCTATGATAAAAACAATAGCTTTCATTTGCTTGCTGTCATCATAGGTAACTCTATATTCTAATTTACTTTCTCTTTTTATATTTAGTTCTACATCATCACAAGAGTCTATGAAATAGGTTTCATTTTTAATCATATTAAGCCTTTTAAAATTAAAATTAAATTATACTTATTTTTTAATAAAATTAAAGAGAGTTTATGAAAAATCTTTGTATTATCCCTGCGCGTGGTGGTTCTAAACGTATTCCTAGAAAAAATATCATTGATTTTTTAGGAAAACCTTTGATTGCTTATAGCATAGAAAGTGCTTTAAATTCAGGTATTTTTGATGATGTGATCATTTCAAGCGATGATGATGAAATCATCGAAGTAGCTTTAAAATATGGCGCAAAAGTTCCTTTTGTGCGTAAAAAAGAACTAAGTGATGATTATGCAAGCTCAACCGCTGTAGTCCAAAATGCCATTACCACCCTAGAAGAGCAAGGTAAGAACTATAAAAATGTGTGCTGTTTATACGCTACTGCGCCACTTATAGATGAGTTTATCTTGCAAAAAGCTTTTGAGCAATTTAGTCAAGAAGAATGTAAATTTTTATTTTCAGCTTGTGAGTTTGAATACCCTATACAAAGAGGTTTTTACCTTGATGAACAAAATAAAGTTTATATGTTTGATGAGTCAAACTATAACAAACGCTCACAAGATCTTACTAAAGCTTATCATGATGGTGGTGCATTTTACTTTGGCAAAAAAGAAGCGTGGTTAGAAGAAGATTTTATGTTTAAACCTCACTCTAAAGCCTTTTTGCTTCCTAGAAATAAAATTTGCGATATTGATACTTTTGAAGACTTAGAATTTGCTAAAATACTATATCAATTCAACAAAGGCAAAATTTGAAAGTTCTTTTTAGAAGTGATAGTTCTAGCGCTATAGGGCATGGACACATTAAAAGAGATCTTTTACTAGCTAAACAATATCAAAATGTATCCTTTGCATGTTTGCCACTAAAAGGTTCTTTAATAGATGAAATTCCTTATCCTGTATATGAACTAACAAGTGCTAGCATATATGAGCTCATCAATCTCATCAAAAAGGAAAAATTTGATCTTTTAATCATCGATCATTATGAAATTACCGCTGATGATGAAAAACTCATAAAATTAGAAACAGGAATTAAAATTCTCAGTTTTGATGATGAGATAAAAGAACATTTTTGCGATATTTTACTTAATATCAATGCTTATGCTAAAGAAAGTGATTATGAAAATTTAGTGCCAAAATATTGTGAGTTAAGATGTGGCTTTTCTTATGCTCTAATACGCGATGAGTTTTATGAAGAAAGTAAGATAAAAAGAGAGAAAATTTATGATTATTTTATCTGTATAGGGGGAAGTGATCCAAAAAACATTTCCTTTGATATAGCAAACAAACTTAACAAAAACAAAACCATCATCATAGCTACCACAAAAGCAAATTCTCATCTAAACTCGCTTCAAAAATTAAGCCAAAAAAACCCTAATATACAAATTCTCATTGGCCATCATAATCTTGCAAGATTAATGAATGAAAGCAAAAAACTCATCATTAGCGCAAGCTCATTAGTCAATGAAGCTTTGATTTTAAAAGCAAATTTTAAAGCCATAGCCTATGCTAAAAATCAAGAAAAACTTGCAACATGGCTTGCTAAAAAAGGTTATGAGGTGGAAAGTTTTATATGATAGTTTTAAAAGATTTTATCCACTTAAACCAAGAAGAAATAGAGCTTGTTTTAAAATGGCGTAACGATGAAAGCATTGCCAAATTTATGAAAACACAAAATATCACTTTAAAAGAGCACTTAAGTTTTTTATCTAGTCTAAAAACGGATGCAACTAAAAAATATTTTTTAGTTTATGATGGCAAACAAACCATAGGTGTAATTGATTTTATTAATATAACCAACCATTCATGTGAATTTGGACTTTATGGTATAAAAAAAGGTATAGGTGAGCTTTTAATGCAAGAAGTTAAAAACTATGCTTTTAATGTTTTAAAAGTTCAAACTTTAAACGCTTGTGTTTTTAAAGAAAACACAAAAGCTTTAAATTTATATTTAAAGCATGGTTTTGAGGTTATTAAAGAAGATAATAATTTTTATTTTTTAAATTTAAACAATCCTTACAGGGATATCATTTTTTAAAAGCTCATTTTTAACATCATTTGGAGTATATTGGCTAAAATGAAATATAAAAGCACCGGCTAATGCATTTGCACCAAGTTGTATGGCTTTTACCCCATCTTGAGGTTTAGAAAGTCCCCCATTGATAATAAGTGGAATTTTTAATTTACCTTTGAAATACTCTAGTAATTCCCAATCATACCCTAAAGAACTTCCTTCTTTATCAACGCTTGTTAAAAGTATCTCCCCTGCTCCCAAAGATTCGTATTTTAATGCAAGCTCTAGTGGATCAATATCTAAAATTTCATTATTAAAAACTTTAAATTTATTTTTGTCTTTTTTTACATCAATCGAGCATACTACACAAGAACTTCCAAAAGTATTTGCCACTTTTTTAATAAAATCTGGGTTTTGTAAAGCTATAGAATTAATACTAATTTTATCAGCACCTATATCTAGCAATTTTCTAATATCTTCTAAAGTTCTAATCCCACCTCCAATAGTTAAAGGCATAAAACATTCATTAGCTATATCTTCTAAGCTTTCAAAATCTATAACGCCATTTTTATTAATATCCAAAACTATAAGCTCATCAACATTTCTAGCATTATATATCCTAGCTGTGCTTATTACATGCCCAATAGTTCTAAAAGAAGAAAAATTGATACTTTTTACAAGCTGATGATCTTTTAATAACACGCAAGGTATGATTCTTGTTTTAAGCATATTAGACCTTTAAATTTGCAAAATTTTCCAAAAGTTTCAAACCTACATTTTGACTTTTTTCAGGATGAAATTGCACAGCAAAAATATTATCTTTTTCAAAACTTGCACAAAAAGGTTTTTCATACTCACAAAAAGAAGTCTCCGCTCTCTCTAAACACTCTACATAATAAGAATGCACAAAATAAAAATCACTTTTTTCTAAAATTCCATCAAATAGCTTGCTTTTTTTGTCACTAAATTGTAAATCATCCCAACCACTGTGTAATAATTTTTCTTTACTTAAATCAAATTTCAAAACCCTTGCTTTTATAAAATCAAGCCCTTCGCACTCTCCTCCCTCATATCCCTTGCTAGCAAAAAGTTGCATACCAAGACAAATTCCTAAAATAGGTTTTTTATCTTTTAAAACACATTCTTTTAAAAGCTCATCTAGTGCAAGTTTTTTTAAATTTTCCATACCTTGTTTAAAAGATCCAACACCTGGTAAAATTAATTTAGAGGCATTTTTTATATCTTCTTTTTTAGAACTTATAATCACTTCTTGATTAAGTTTTTCAAAAGCTTTCAAAACAGATTTAAAATTTCCAAGATGATAATCAACAATACAAATCATTTCAAAACAAACTCATCTTTTTTTATCAACGATCCATCACTATCTCTTAAAAATTTACCATTTTCATCGCGTTTAAATATCTTTTTATTAGTATAAGAATCTACAATTTTTTCAAATTCTTTTTCACTAAAACCACTAAATTCCAAATACTTCTTAATGGCCTTTTTAGGTGGCTTTCCATCATATTTATTTACAAGCCTCACACCCTCTTCACGGCTAATATAACCAAGTCTTATATCCAAGCACGCATTATCCGTAGCTCTTCCAAAACCATATTTGCAGTATTTTAAATAATCATGCACATGATTTGAATAACAATCTAAATTTTCAAAATTCTCATAAGTAGTTTCAACTGGTTTTGTGCTAGTTTTAAAGCCATTATCTTGGGCTAATTTTAAATTATACTTATAATCCCATTTAAAATAATATCCCAAAAATAACCCTGTAACTCCTACTCTTTGAAGCTCTTCATCACTTGGATAAGTGTAAAAATACAAATCCTTTTCTCTAATCCCATCAACACCAATCATATCAGAAATTCTATTACCCAAAAGCCCACCAAATTCTTCAAGCCACTCTCTACCTAAAGTGTTTTTTTCTTTAGAACTAGCTGGTCCACCATATTCAATCTGCGGACTTTCCCCCAAATAATCAAAGGAATTTCAAAAGCAACAGCTATTTTTGGAACGCAAGTAAAAATTCCCAAATGGTTTTGCCATTCATTATCGCCCGTTCTTATAAAAGCTTCACGGGATAATTTTTTATACACTAAAGGATTTCTTTTGATATGGATCAAATCAACACCAAGATTATTTAAATTTTTTAAATTCTTTTTACCTATTTTAGTAGGGATACTTGGTTCAAAACAAACACACAAAGGATTAAGCCCAAGCTCAAGACATTTTAAAACTTGAAAAGTAGAATCCTTACCACCACTTACCCCTATCACACAATCATACACGGGATGTTTTTTATATTTTTTCACAAGTTCTAGAAATTCTTTTTCACGCTCTTGCCAGTTTATCTTATGATTTTTCGTTTCTTGCGAGTAACACGCATCACAAATCCCCTCATCATTAAAATGCAAATCAGGCTTAGTATCTGGCATAACGCATTTTTTACAAAATTTCATATTAACTCCAAAAAAATATTTGTAATCATCATAAATCGACTATGATTATATTTTCTAAAGCTAAATAAATTTTATTTTGTTACAATTTTTTTATTTAAAGGTTTATAAATTATGGATTTAACTTTACTTCCTTATATGATTATAGGGATTTTTTCAGGTATGGCTTCAGGAGTTTTTGGTATAGGCGGTGGTATGATTATCGTTCCTTTTATGCTTACTTTAGGACTTAGCTCTCATCATGCTGTTGCAATTTCTGTTGTACAAATGATTTTTGCTTCTATTTTTGGCTCCTATTTAAACTATAAAAAGAAAAATTTAATCTTAAAAGATGGTCTTATCATAAGCTTTGGAGGCTTTTTAGGTGCGATGTTTAGTGGGCTTTTACTCTCATATTTTTCAGATATAACCCTAACAAGTATTTTTCTATGCGTGAGTATTGTATTCTTTTTAAAATTTGCTTTTAATCAAAAAAGCACCATTGGAAACATTAGTCATTCTAATATCTTAAAAAATTCTATTTTGCTAATTTGTGGTATATTTACAGGAATTTTTGCCATATCTTTAGGGATTGGTGGTGGACTCTTAATCACCCCTATTCTAGCTTATTTTTTAGGCTATGATACTAAAAAAGTAGTACCACTTAGTCTGTTTTTTGTGATTTTTGCTTCCATTTCAGGAATTAGTTCTTTTGTATATAATGATATCATTGATAAAGAAGTCTTACAAAATGGAAGCTTGGTAGGACTTAGTTCCATGCTAGGAGTTTATCTTGGTATTAAAATCATGGAAAAAATCAACCTTAAATCTCACCGCATAGCACTTTTAGGCATTTACACTCTTTCTATAACTATGACTATTATAAGCTTGATTAAAAAGCTAAATTTATTTTAATCTATCAGCAAATTTTTGTCTATTGGAAGTATAGACAAAGCTTAAAACTTCTGCCACTGCTTTAAAAAGCTCTGGTGGGATAAGATCATTTACCTCACAAGATTTGTAAAGCTCTCTAGCCAAAGGAGGGTTTTCATAAATCATCACATTGTATTCATATGCCATATCTTTTATACGCAAAGCTAAAAAATCCACTCCTTTAGCTAAAACTTTTGGCGCAGCTTCTTTAGAACTATCATAACGCAAAGCAACCGCATAGTGAGTAGGGTTAGTGATCACCACATCAGCACTAGCAACATCTTGCACCATTCTGCGTCTTGCTGCTTCCATTTGCAGACGACGAATTCTTCCTTTTACTAAAGGATCTCCTTCGCTTTGTTTGTATTCATCTTTGATTTCTTGTTTACTCATGCGTAAATTTTTAAAGTATTGATACCTTACTAAAAGCACATCTAAAAGTCCAATAATCAAAAAAGCTATAATCACAATAGCTGCAAGTATAATAGCCTTATCTCTAAGCCATAAAAGTTGTGGATAAATCGTATAGAGCTCTACTCTAGGAAGCTCTTTCATAAATTGCAATAAAAAAATAAAAGCTATACCAAAAACAACTCCGACTTTAAGAGTAATTTTCAAAGCTTCAATGATTTTTTTTAAAGAAAAAAGATTTTTAAGCCCATTAATAGGATTAATTTTGTTAAAATTTGGAGTGATGGGCTTAGTGGTAAAAATAAAACCAAATTGCATTAAATTTCCAAGCACACCTGCTACCATAATTGTTAAAGTAATAGGTAAAACCATAATAAACATTTCTATCATGGTTTTTATAATAATTTTTTGCAGGATTTTTAAATCAAGTTCTATACCTATAAAACTTTGATAAAACCTATATAAACCACTAATTCTCTCGCCTATAAAAGGCATCATAAACAACACCACAACCACAGCTATAACAAGCACAGCCACAGCGGATGCATCTTGACTTTTTGGGACATTACCCTCTTTACGCGCATCTTCTATTTTCTTGGACGTGGGTTCTTCTGTTTTTTCTTGATCATCAGCAGCCATAAAAAACCTTTAAAAATTAAAGTAAAATTATAGCATTTAAATCCAAGTATAAACAAATTTGAATACTTGGATTTATTTCACTCTATTTTAAAACTTCTTCTTCCTAGCATCCTCTAAGATATCATTAGCTATTTTATTTACATTATCAGATATAGCTGCACTATCTTTTGCTATCTTTAAGTTCTCTTGGGTTACATGATCAATTTGTGCTACAGCATCATTTATTTGAGTAATACCTGTAGTTTGTTCTTTAATACTCTCACCCATTTCATTAATAGATTGAACTAAGATATTAGTATTAGCTTCAATCTCACCTAAAGACTTTTGAGTTCTTTCAGCTAGGTTTCTAACTTCATCTGCAACAACAGCAAAGCCACGACCGTGTTCTCCTGCACGAGCTGCTTCAATAGCAGCATTTAATGCAAGCAAGTTAATTTGATCTGCAATATCACCTATTATAGAAGTAACATTTTTAATCTCTTCACTTTGAGCAATAACTTCACTAGTTTTATGCGATACATTTTGCATAGAAGAAGTAATCTCTTCTAGTGCTGCTGCTGTTTCTTCTAAAGAAGAAGCTTGAGAAGATGAAGAATCTGTTAAGTTCTTAACAGCACTTTGTAATTTACCACTTTCATCTGCTAATAAAGAAGCAAATTCAGATGATTGTCTTAGCATAGCTACGATTTCTTGACCTAATACATTAGTAGTTACTTCAACTCCACCTTTAGCATTTTTAACTTCAGTAGTAAAGTCTAATGCCTTATAGCTATCAAATACTCTATTAATTTCATTCATATTAGAACCAACCTTTTGTTCTAATACATTTAGCATTTCATTTAATACATTTTTTAATTCTACTAATTGAGGATTAGCAGGAATTGCAGTAATTCTAGCTGTTAGATTACCACCTTCTATTTCTTTAGCTGTATCTACTGATTGTTCTACTGCTTTAGCATCTTGTTCTAATGCATTTTTAGTTTTGGTGATGTTTTCATTGATAGCTTTTGCCATAGCACCAAGCTCATCATTTGTTTTAACATCTATCATAGCTGAATCTTTAGTTTTATGATTGATGAAATCAAAGAAAGAGTTGAGACCGGTTTGGATTTTTTGTAGAGGGGATAAAAGCTTGCTTATAACAATTTTTATCAATACTAATGCAATTAATATAGCTACAAATGCAGCAAGCACTTGTTTAATTAAAGCACTATTTGCTTTTTCTGAATACACTTTTTCTTTAGTAACTGTACAAACTTTATATTTAGAACTGAAAGAATTTGTACACATAATCGCTTCCATAACTCCTTGTTCATTAGGTATATAAGCAATTGCGCTTTCGTTTTTTGGATCCAAAAACTGAGGGTTTGCTTTCATATATGCTGAAATGTTTTCGCTAAACTTATCTTTTTTACCTATTTTTTCAATTTCTGGATGAAAAAATGCATTTCCTTCTATATCATATATAGCTGTATATGCTTGAGAACTTTTTCCAACAGAAAGTACATCTTTTGAAAATCTTTCTAAATCATAATCTCCGCCAACTACACCTATAAATTGATTATTTTTAAACACAGGCACTGCATATGCAATTTTCATTTTACCATCTGCAAAACTAGAATACGGATCAGATACAATTAATTTTCCTTCTTTTTTTGCGTTAATATACCACGCTCTTGTTTTTACATCAAATCCTTTGGATTTATCTAAATAAGTATGATCAGACTTATAATGCTTTCCATTTTCTTCTAAAGCAAAATATATAATGTCAAAATTATTTGCTTTTTTAAATGCTTCTAAAATTTTATATATATTTCCATCATCAGAGAAATCTTGTTTTACTATCTCCTCTGCTAAAGTTGATATAGCTTTTCTTTTTGCATTTGAATAAATAGAAAAAACTTCAGCTGTGTCAAGCATTGTCTTTCTTTGTATTTCCTCTAAATAATCATAAGTATCTTCTTTTGCATTGTAATAACTCAATCCGTTAACCACTGCAAGAACTATCACACTCACAATCGCAATTACCAAGGTTAATCTACCTGTAATATTTTGAAACATTCTCACTCCTTATACTAAATGTCACGTTGATAAATAAGATTAAAATTGTATTATTTGATTTAAAATTGATAAAAAATATAATTTAAATAAAAAATGCAGAAATATTTTAAATATAAGATTAAATTATTCGAAAAAATAAAAGCCTACTTAGTAGGCTTTTGATTATAGTTTACCTTCGTTTTTACTTAGATAATCAGCTACGCCTTTAGGATCAGCTTTCATACCTTCATCACCTTTATTCCAACCTGCTGGGCAAACTTCACCATGCTCATTAGTAAATAACATAGTATCAACCATTCTAATCATTTCATCAATATTTCTTCCAAGTGGCAAATCATTAACTACTGCATGGCGAATTGTTCCATCAGCATCAAGCAAGAAAGAACCTCTTAAAGCAACTGCTTCTTCAAATAAAACATCAAAATTTCTAGCAATTTGTTTTGTTAAATCAGCTACTAAAGGAAATTTAACTTGGCCTATACCACCTTGATTTACAGGCATATTTTTCCATGCAAAGTGAGAAAATTCATTGTCGCAAGATATACCGATTACTTCAACACCTCTATCTTTAAAATCTTGATATCTTTTATCAAAAGCAATGATTTCAGACGGGCAAACAAATGTAAAATCTTTTGGATAGAAAAATACTACAGCACCTTTTGGTCCTATATTTTTATAAAGATTAAAATCTCCAACTATTTCATTATTACCTAATACAGCAGGTGCTGTAAAATCAATAGCTTTTTTAGTTACTACCATAATTTTTTCTCCTAATTAATAAATTTTATTTGTAACAAAATAATATCATTTGTAAATTTAAAAATTTATTAATTGTGTAAAATTACCCATAATTTAATTTTATTATCAAAATTAAAAGATTTTAAGAATAAAATTAAGACAATTTTGATAATCTTATATTCAATATTTAATATTAAGGAGTAAAAAATGGCAGTTAAAATTACTGATATTTGTATAGCATGTGGTTCTTGTATAGATGAATGCCCAGTAAGCGCAATCGTAGATGATGCAAACAATCCTGAGGGCGAAGATAGATATTATGTTTATGCTGATAAGTGCGTTGAATGTGTAGGACACAATGATCAGCCAGCCTGTGCAAGTGCTTGCCCAACTGATGGCTGTATTGTATGGAGTGATGTAGTTAGCGGACAACCAAGCCGTGATAACATCGGAAGTGACTTAAGAGACGGTTCAACTCCGGTATTTGCTTAACAAATTTAATGTAAGTATCTTGATTTCAAGTTACTTACAAACCTTTCAATAACTCTAAACTTTTATATAATTTTAAAGCATTTTTTGGTATAATTAACTCTTTTATAAACATAAAACTTATTTAAATTAAGGGGACGATTTTGGAAAAAACACTTTCTATTATTAAACCTGATGCAGTTAAAAAAGGTGTTATTGGTCAAATTTTAACACGCTTTGAAAGCAATGGTCTAAGAATAGCAGCAACAAAAAAAATACAGCTTTCAGAAAAAGAAGCTCAAGAATTTTATGCTGTACACAAAGATAGACCTTTTTTCAAAGATTTAGTTGAATTTATGATCAGTGGTCCAGTTGTGGTTTCTGTTTTAGAAGGCGAAAATGCTGTATTAAAAAACAGAGAATTAATGGGTGCTACAAATCCAAAAGAAGCAGCTCCTGGTACTATTAGAGCAGATTTTGCAGATAGTATTGATGCAAATGCGGTTCATGGAAGCGATAGCTTGGAAAATGCAAAAATTGAAATAGAATTTTTCTTTTCAAAAACTGAAATTTTATAATGAAAATTGCCTTTGCAAAACTTAGCTCTGTAGCTTATCCTTTTAAACTAGATCTTGATAATATAGTTTTTGAAGGAACTATTACAAAAGTTAATCCAAAATTAGCAAAAGTAAAAGCTAGTTTTAAAGGATTTACTTATAGAAACTGCGATCGGTGTGGCGATGAAATGGAGCTTGAAATCGATCAAAATGTAGAGCTTTTTGCAAGTGATGGAATTTTTAAAGATGAAAATAACACTTTAAGTGACACTATGGAGTTTTTTGACTCTCATGTAGATTTAATAGAACTTGCCACAAGCGAGTTACAATCTTATTTAAGTGATTATTTTTATTGTAATAAATGTTTAAATTAATAAAGGAGTAAAAAATGGCAGTACCTAAGAGAAGAGTGAGCAAAACTCGTGCAGCAAAACGCAGAACTCATTATAAAGTTACCCTACCTATGCCTATAAAAGACAAAGATGGTAGCTATAAAATGCCTCACCGTGTAAATCCAGTAACCAAGGAATATTAATAACGATGACAAGCATTGCTATTGATGCAATGGGAGGTGATTTTGGGGAAAAACCTATTATAGAAGGCGTAATTCAGGCTTTAAAAGAGCGTGAATTTAAAGCTATCTTGGTAGGAGATCCTCAAAAGCTTAAAACCTTAATCCCTCAAGAATTAAACTCATATATAGAATATGAAGAGGCTTTTGATGTATTTGCTATGGAAGAAAATTCCACAGATGCATTAAAAAGAAAAGATAGTACTATCTACAAGGCCATAGAGCTAGTAAAAAATCAAAAAGCAAAAGCTGTTGTTTCTGCTGGGCATAGTGGTGCTACCATGAGTTTAGCCACATTAAGACTTGGAAGATTAGCAAATATTGCTAGACCTGCAATAGCTACCTTAATGCCAAATATCCATTCAAGAACACTTGTATTAGATGTTGGAGCAAATGTTGATTGTAAAAGCGAGCATTTATTTCAATTTGCTATTATGGGCGAAGCCTATGCTAAAGAGATTTTAAAAATTACTAAACCTAGAGTTGCTTTACTATCAAATGGTGAAGAAGAATGTAAGGGAAATGAGCTTACCAAAGAAACTCATCAACTCTTAAAACAACTTCCAAATTTTGTCGGAAATGCCGAAGGTAGAGATATCTTTAATGGCACTATAGATGTATTAGTATGCGATGGGTTTAATGGGAATATTTTACTTAAAACAGGTGAAGGTGTAGCAAGTGTTATTACAAAGCTTCTAAAACAAGAAATTCAAAAATCTTTTTTAGCAAAACTTGGCTATCTTTTAGCAAAACCAGCTTTTAATGAACTAAAAACTCATATTGATTATGAAGAATATGGTGGAGCCCCACTTTTAGGCATAAAAGAATGTGTCATTATAAGTCATGGAAAAAGTGGTCCAAAAGCTATAAAAAATGCTATTTTTCAAGCATTAAATTTCACACAATCAAATATAAATCAAACTATAGAAAAAGAACTTTCTAATTATGAAATCAACTAAAGCTTCCTTAAAAAGTATAGCTTCTTATATTCCTACAAAAACTCTGAGTAATTTTGACTTAGAAAAAATGGTTCAAACTAGTAATGAATGGATATTAAGAAGAACTGGTATAGAACAAAGACGTATAGCAAATGATGATGAGAATACAAGCGATCTTGGTACTAAAGCAGCTATTAAAGCCATACAAAGAGCTAATTTAAATCCTCAAGATATAGATGCAATCATCGTAGCTACTTTAAGCCCTGATTATTTTACCATGCCATCAACTGCGTGCAAAATCGCTCATAATTTAGGCTTAAAAAATATCACCGCTTTTGATATTTCTGCTGCATGCTCAGGGTTTATTTATCTTTTAGAGCTTGCAAAATCTATGGTTGAAAGTGGTGCCAAAAAAAATGTATTAATCATAGGGGCTGAAAAAATTAGTTCTATCATGGATTATACTGATAGAAGCATTTGTGTTTTATTTGGTGATGGAGCTGGTGCTGGGGTTGTGTCATTAGATGATAATTTCCCTATCATAGATACTCATACTGCAAGTGATGGAGAATTTGGAGGTTTATTAATGACTCAAAGATCTCAAAAAAGCAGTATCTGCTCTCCACTTTCCATGCAAATGAAGGGAAATGAAGTATTTAAAATCGCAGTGAATACTCTAAGTAATGATGTTGTTGAAATTCTTACCAAAAATGATATAAAAAGCGAAGAAATTGATCTTTTTATACCTCATCAAGCTAATTTAAGAATTATCAAAGCCGTACAAGAAAAATTAAATTTTAAAGATGAACAATGTGTAGTTACTGTTCAAAAATATGGCAATACCTCAGCCGCCTCAATTCCTATGGCAATGAATGATGCTTATGAGCAAGGTCGTTTAAAACAAGGTTCGCTAGTATTACTTGATGCTTTTGGTGGTGGTTTTACTTGGGGTTCAGCACTACTTCGTTTTGGCGGAGAAAATAACAAATAAGTCTTTTTTTACTTATTTGTTATTTAAAAGTTCCAATTTGATCCAATACAGACTTTCTAGTTTGATTATCCGAAGAATCTACGCGGATATAAAATTCAACCCTATTATTTATTTCATCTTCTTTGTTTGCACCTAAAGGATAGTTATCTCCAAAACTAACCACTATAAGTTGAGCTGGATTAATCCCTTTAGCAATCAAATAATCAGTCACAACTTGAGCCCTTTTGCTTGCTAAATCAAAATTCCTTTTAGGATCTTTATCGCTTGCATCAGTATAACCTCTAAGTTCTATTTGAGCTTGTTTTGGCATTCTTTTTAAAACTTCACTAATACGCTTTAAAAAATCTTGCACATCTACTGAGTCAATCTCAGTACTACCTCTAGCAAATTCAACTCTTGCAGGTAAATTTAAAACTATATTATTTTCTCTTTGATCTAAAGCTGCTTTTAGTTTTTCTATATTTTCTTGTTGAGTAATACTTAATTTTTTAAGCTTCTCAAGTTCTTCAACATTTGCATTAGATGGTGCACTATATTTATTATGCACTTCACTTTCTTTTTCTAAAGGACTAGAAGCAGTAAATTCAAAAATTTTAACAAATTCAGTTTTTAAGGCTTCAGTTTTAGCAGGATTACTTTCAGAAATCGCCCAAAGAGCAATGAAAAGTGCTAAAAGCAAACTTAAAAAATCTGCATAAGGTACAGCCCATTTTTCACCTGCTGGACATTCTGGGCATTTATGTTTTTTTCCCATTTTTAACTCTTACTTATCAAACTGAGAAATTCTAGGCTCGCCTTGTCCAAGATAATTAAACAATTTAGCCTCTAAATCTCTAGGATTAGCTCCCTCAGCAATACTCACAATAGCATGTGAGATAACTATCCTTTCTTTGATTAGTTCATGCGCATTAGCTTTAATTTTATGTCCCCAAGGACCAAATAAAGCATAAGCACCAAAAATCCCAGTTACTGTTGCAGTAAATGCCCCTGCAATACCTGCTGCCATAGCTTGAGGATCATCTAAGAGTTGCAATGCAAGCATAAGCCCCATAACCGCACCAACAAGACCCATAGTAGGACAAGTCTCACCAAAGCGTATCCAATATTCAGCAGTTTCTTTATAGTATTCTTCCATTTCTTCTATTTGGATTTCCATGCTTTCTTTAATCTCTTCCACACTCTTACCATCAACCATCATCATCATGGTTTCTTTTAAAAACTCATTATCAATTTCATTAGTTTTTGATTCTAAAGCCAAAAGCCCATCTCTTCTTGCTATGATAGAGTATTCTACAAGCTCAGCTATCCTTTGACTTAAATTTACCCCTGCACCTTTAAAGGCAAGTTTTAATTCTTTATAAGCTGCTTTAACAAATTTTTTATGCGTTGCTGTCATCGCACAAAAAGCCGCAGTTGGAACCACGATCAAAAACGAACTTAAGTGCAAAACATGCAAAGGGTTACCACCCTCTAAAATATCCCCTACAGAAATACTAACAACAGCTAATACCATCCCAAGTATGGTTGAAAGATCCATTAGTTATTCTCCTTATTTTAATGCGCCCCAATTTTTGGCAATACTTGATGAAGTTTTTAATTTAACTTTTAATTTTACAATATTTTCCATAATATCACTAGCATTTTTTGCAAATTCCTCACAAAGTTCATCTTTTACCTCAAAAATAAGCTCATCATGAATTTGTAAAATCAAGCGTTTATTTTCATCTAAATCTTTTGCAATTTCTATCATTGCAAGTTTTATTATATCGGCAGCAGAGCCTTGAAGTGTAGAGTTAATGCTCTCTCTTTCATACATTGCCACATGCATAGGCTTTGCATTTTCAAAATCAAAATAACGCTTACGGCCTAGTAAGGTACTTATAAAACCATTTTGTTTAGCTTCATTTTTTACCTTTTCAAAATAAGTTTTAATACTAGTAAAATTCTCAAAATATTTTTCAATATATTCTTTAGCTAACTTTGCTTCTATTTTTAAATTTTGACTCAAAGTCTTATAACCCATGCCATAAATAAGACCAAAATTTATGCTTTTAGCAATACTTCTTGTCTCATAATTACTATGACCAAAGATCATAATAGCAGTTTTTGCATGAATATCCTCATCATTTAAAAAGGCCTCTAACAACTTTTCATCTTCGCTAAAATGCGCCAGCATTCTAAGCTCAATTTGTGAATAATCAAGTGAAATAAAACTAAATCCTTCTTTTGCTACAAAACAGGATTTATAATCTTTAGCATATTGACCATGCGCAGGGATGTTTTGTAAATTTGGATCCTTTGATGAAAGGCGCCCAGTAGCTGTTCCTGTTTGTAAAAAGCTTGAGTAAATTCTTGAGTTTTCATCTTTTTTAGCTAATTTTAACAAAGGTTCACAATAAGTAGAAACTAATTTTGCAAGCTCTCTATAAGCTAAAATTTCTTTTACAATCGGATGGTTATCTAAAATAGCATTTAAAACCTTTTCATCAGTAGAATAACCTGTTTTACTTTTTTTACCACTTGGTAGCTTTAGTTTTTCAAATAAAATATCCCCTACTTGTTTAGGAGAGTTAATATTGAATTTTTCACCCGCTAAATCATATATTTTTTCACTTAATATTTTGATATCTTGATTAAAACTTTGCATTAAGCTTTCAAGCTTTTGAGTATCAAGCTTAATGCCGTTATTTTCCATCATAATAAGCACTTTGATAAATTCAAACTCACTTTTTTGTGCAAGTTCAAGTAAAGGTTTTTCTAAATTTTTTAAAAAATACAGATAAAATCTTAAAGTAACATAAGCATCCTCGGCTGCATATTTACAAGCTTTTTCTACATCCACTCCTGCAAAGTTTTCTCCTTTTTTTACCAAATCTTCAAAATGCAAAGTCTCATAATCAAACAATCTTTTTGCTAAATCATCCATATTTACACGCAAACTTGGCTCTTTAAGCCATGCAAGTATCATAGTATCAGCATAATTTTTTGGAGGAAGTAGATTAAAATTATTTTTTATAATCTCAAAATCATATTTAAGATTATGTCCTATAACCATGCTTTGATATATTTTTTCTATACCCCTTTTAGCCACTTGCATAGAAATTTGCTTACAAACACCTAAATAATCATGCGCAAGTGGCACATAAAAGGCTTCACTTTCATGAAAACAAAAACTAAACCCTACTATCTTAGCTTCTTTAGTATCTAAGCCCGTAGTTTCAGTGTCAAAAGCAACAATGCTTTGATCATCAATTTTTTCTAAAATTTCAAATAATTCTTTCTCATCTAAAATTAATCTTGCATTAAATCCTAAATTTTTATCTTTATTAGTAGGATTAGTGCGTAGTTTTTTCAATAAAGCATTTAATTCATAATACTCTAAAATATCCATAATCTTAAGCAAAGGTTCATCTTTTGGATACTCGCAATTTAAAAGCATATTTTTCACATCTAAATCTTCGTACAAAGAAGCAAGTTTTTTACTCAAAAAGGCATTTTCTTTGCCCTCAAGCAATAAATTACGACTTCTTTCATTACGCACTAGTGTTAAGTTTTCATAAATTCCCTCAATACTTTCAAACTCATCAAGTAAATTCTTAGCACCCTTAGCACCAATTCCTTTTACCCCTGGGATATTATCTGAGCTATCTCCACATAGAGCTAAAAAATCTCTTATTTGGCTAGGTTTTACCCCATATTTTTCCAAACATCCTGCTTCATTGTAATCATTTTTTGAAATAGGACTATAAATACTAACTTTATCATCTTTTATAAGTTGATATAAATCTTTATCTTGAGTGATAATTCTTATAAAAATATCCTTATTTTCACACTCTTTAACCAAAGATGCTATGATATCATCAGCCTCATAGCCTTCGCAAGAAAAACTTGAAAAACCCATTTTTTCTATCATTTGAATACAAATTGGAATTTGAGCTAATAAATCAGGTGGAGGTGGGGTGCGGTTGATTTTATAATTTGGATCAATTTCACTTCTAAAAGTTTTTCCTTTACTATCAAGAGCAAAAATAATCATATCACTAGGATGTTCATTTTTCAAACTATAAATAAAATTAGCAAAACCGCTAATCATATTACTAGGCTCGCCTTTTGAATTTTTCAAACCCTTTAAAGCATAAAAAAGTCTAAAGAAAAAGCCAAAAGTATCAATTATGGTTAAAGTTTTCATTTGTTTCCTATATTAAAAAATAATAACAATAATTATCGCCCAAAATTATTTAAAAGTCGGTAAAAAGTATTAAATTTCCATTTTAAGCATTTTAGATAAAATTATCATTTTGAAATTTCAAATAAAGGTTTAATCTTGCAAACAAAATCAATCGCGGATGAAAATTTTCAAACTCCACAAGGAAAAAAAGCCTTCAAAAAGGCTGTGTTTTCATGTTGGCTAGGAACTGCTATGGAATATGCAGATTTTGCACTTTATGGCTTAGCTGCAGCTACTGTTTTTTCAGAAGTTTTCTTTCCTGAGCAAACTCCTGTTATAGCATTATTGCTTAGTTTTGTTACTTATGGTATAGGTTTTATTGCTAGACCTATTGGAGCTTTATTTTTTGGATATTTAGGAGATAAATACGGAAGAAAAAATGTATTGATGAGCACCATTGCATTAATGGGTATTTCAACTACTTTAATTGGTTTTATACCAAGTTATGCAGTAATTGGAATTTGGGCTCCTATATGTTTGGTTATTTTGCGTTTTATGCAAGGCTTTGGCGCAGGTGCTGAGCTTTCAGGTGGGACTGTCATGCTTGGAGAATACGCTCCTAGTAAGCATAGAGGTTTAATCTCTTCTATCATCGCTCTTGGATCAAATAGTGGAACCTTACTTGCAGCTTTTGTATGGCTTTTAGTTACAAGTATGGATGATGCTAGTTTTAAAGAATGGGGATGGAGAATTCCTTTTATAGGAAGTATTTTTATAGCACTTTTTGCTGTTTATATGCGTTTAAATGTAAAAGAAACTCCTGTTTTTGAAAAACAAAAAGAATTAATGCTAAAAATTCGTCATGAAAATGAAGTGCATATGAAAAAAGATGAAAGAACTTTTTGGCAAAAAAGTCGCGCATTTTGGACTATGGTAGGTATAAGGATAGGAGAAAATGGGCCATCTTATCTTGCACAAGGCTTTATAGTAGGCTATGTAACTAAAATTTTACTTCTTGATAAATCAGTAGCCACAACTGCTGTTGTTATCGCTTCTTTAGTAGGATTTTTAGTTATACCTTTAGCAGGATATTTAAGTGATAAATTTGGAAGACGCATTACTTATAGAACCTTTTGCTTGCTTTTAATGCTTTATGCCTTCCCTGCTTTTATGCTACTTGATAGTAAAAATGAAATTATCGTGATTTTAACTATCATCGTAGGCATGTCTTTGGCATCTTTAGGGATTTTTGGCGTGCAAGCTGCGTGGGGTGTGGAGCTTTTTGGAGCAAAAAATCGCTATACCAAAATGGCACTAGCAAAAGAATTTGGCTCTATACTTTCAGGAGGAACTGCTCCTATGATAGCTTCAGCTTTGCTTGCTTATTATGGCACTTGGTGGCCAATAGCCTTGTATTTTGTTATCACCGCAGGAATTGGTTTTATCACTACTTTCTTTGCACCAGAAACTAGAGGCAGGGATTTAAATTTAATAGAAGATGCGATATGATACGCCTTATTTTAGATACTGATATAGGTAATGGCGTAGCAGGGGCTAATACCGATGATGGTTTAGCCCTTGGGCTTATTTTAGCCTCTAAAGAAATCAAACTTGAGATGATTAGCACTTTAAGTGGTAATGTACAAGCTTTAACCGCTTATAGTGTTGCTAAAGATTTATTAAATAAGCTTAATCTAGATATACCTTTGTATTTAGGTGCCCATGAAGCTTTATGTGAAGATAGTCATTTTTGGAGACAAAGACTAGATAAAAGCGTAGAAGAGTTTAAGCTTACTCATCTTTGGGATCATATAAAACCTATAAAAATCTTAGAAAACATAAGCCCAAATGCTTGTATAAAAATGGGTGAGCTTATTATGCAAAATCCAGGTGAAATTTCCATTTGTGCTATAGGTCCTTTAACAAATATAGCCATAGCGATGAAGCTTTTTAAAGACTTTGATAAAAATGTGAAAGAAATTTTTATCATGGGTGGAAGTTTTGATATGCCTTATCATATCAAAGATACAAATTTTGGTTTTGATCCTGAAGCTGCTAGTATAGTTTTAAACTCAAGAGCTAAAATCACACTTGTTCCTTATAATGCAACAATGCAAACTATGCTCACACATGAAGATTTAAATGCTTTAGAAAATCAAAATCCTCTTTGTGATTTTTTAGTACAGACTTTAAGAGTTTGGATTGATTATGCAAGCAAAACAAGAGGTACAAATGGCACATGGATACATGATGCATTAACTATTGCTTATATGCTTGATCCTAATTTAGCAAATTTTGATGAGTATTTAGTAGATGTCATTTGTGATAGTACTTTTGCTAGAGGAAGCACGATAAGGTGTTTTAAAGATGCAAAAATGCCTATGAAAAATCATAAATTAAAAAATGCTATAAAAGTTTTAAAAGATATTGATAATGCTAGACTTTTAAATCTTTTAAAATCAAGACTTTTAAATGGAATTTGCTATGAAAATTACAAAAGCATAACGGCTTAATTTACCCAAGGCTATAAAAATACTTGCTTTTAAAAAAGAATACTTAGCAAATCCAAGCCCTAGTGCAAAAAGATCTCCCACTATGGGCAAAAAAGTAAAAAAAGCATACAAAGAACCAAATTTTTTAAAGTTTGCATTGATTTTTTCTAATTTATACAAAGAGCCTTTAAAATATTTTTCTAAAATTTGACTCTCTCCAAAATAAGCTAACGCATAAGTACTTAAACTACCCAAAGTATTTCCCAAACTTGCTACAAATAAAACCATACAAGCATTAAAATCTAATTTTACAAAAGCAAGCACAAAAGCCTCACTTGCCATAGGCAAAAGCGTGCTAGAGAGAAAACATACTATAAAAAGTCCTATATAGCTTATATCATTATATAAAAAATCAAACATTACAAATTTTCTTAGTGTTTATTTTTCAAACTATCATTTTAAAGAATTTTTAATAACAATTATCTTAGAATGTAAAGTCATTTGGCAATTTTTTAAAAGGAAAAACTATGGAAAGGAAAAAATTTTCTAAACTAAATTTAGAATACTCATTTAACAAAGCTTCTTTTTCTTGGCGTTAAGCCTACTACTACATTTTCAATCATTTTTTATTTTACATTTTTAGTTTTAGTTGATCATTTTTTATTTTACATTTTTAGTTTTAGTTGATCATTTTTGATTTTAAATTATTAATCATTCCAAGGAAATACTATGAAAAAATATTATGGAAAATTTGGTGGGCAATTTGTGCCAAATGAAGTAAAAATAGCATTAGATGAAGTAGAAAAAGCTTTTTTAAAACTCAAAAAAGATAAAGATTTTAACACAGAATTAAAAGAACTCTTAGCTAATTATGTGGGAAGACCTACGCCTTTATACCATGCTAAAAATTTAAGCAAGCTTTATAATCATGAAATTTATTTAAAAAGAGAAGACTTAACTCACACAGGAGCTCATAAGATCAACAATGCCATAGCTCAAGCCTTAATGGCAAAGAAAATGAATAAGAAAAAAATTATTGCAGAAACCGGAGCAGGACAACACGGGCTTGCAACAGCTACTGCAGCAGCACTTTTGGGACTTGAATGTGAGATATTTATGGGAGCTATTGATGTAAAAAGACAAGCCTTAAATGTCTATAAAATGGAGCTTTTAGGAGCAAAAGTTCATGCGGTAGAAAGTGGAAGTAAAACTTTAAGCGATGCAGTAGATGAGGCTTTAAATTTTTGGGTTAAAAATACCAAAGAAGTATTTTATGTAGTAGGAAGTGCAGTAGGACCTTATCCTTATCCGCAAATTGTTACGCATTTTCAAAGTATTATAGGTAAAGAATGTAAAATGCAACTTAGAAAATTAAATAAAAAAGTTGATTACATCATAGCAGCAGCTGGAGGTGGTAGCAATGCTGCTGGAATTTTTCATGCATTTTTAAAAGATGAAAAAGTTAAACTCATAGGCGTTGAGGCGGCAGGTTTAGGAAAAGATACACCTTATCATGCAGCCACACTTACTAAAGGTAAAGAAGGTATTATCCATGGTATGAAAACTAAGGTTTTACAAGATGATAAAGGAAACATTGCTCATACTTTTAGCATCTCTGCTGGACTTGATTACCCTGGCATAGGTCCTTTGCACGCATATTTACAAGAAAGTAAAAGAGCAAGTTATCATGCTATTAGTGATGATGAGTGTATTAATGCTTTAAAATTATTATGTAAAGAAGAAGGTATTATACCCGCTATTGAAAGCTCACATGCATTAGCTTATCTAGAAAAACTTTGTCCGACTTTAAAGAAAAAAAGTGTGATAGTTATAAATCTTTCAGGAAGAGGCGATAAAGATATGCAAAGTATTTATGAGTATAAAAAAGGTGAAATTTATGGTTGAAGGATAACTTCAACCAATTTATTTTTTTGTGTTTTTTAACTCTAAATTTAGATAATACCCCGTATAAGAACCACTTTTTTCATGATTTTTTGCAAGCTCTTCAACGCTACCTTTAGCTATAACCTTACCACCTTTAACCCCACCTTCAGGTCCCATATCGATGATATAATCAGCATTTTTAATCACATCTAAATTATGCTCTATCACAAACACACTATTTCCAAGATCAACTAAATGTTGCAAAACTAAAATAAGCTTATTAACATCTTCAAAATGAAGTCCTGTTGTAGGTTCATCTAAAATATAAAGAGTTTTTCCCGTATCGCTTCTGCTTAATTCTTTGGCTAGCTTAATACGCTGAGCCTCCCCACCACTTAAAGTAGTTGCATTTTGTCCTAAGGTAAGATAATCAAGCCCAACTTTTACCAAAGTATCAAGCTTTTGCTTTATCTTTGGCACAGAAGTAAAAAACTCACTTGCTTCAATAATACTCATATTTAAAACATCAGCTATGCTTTTACCTTTATATTTGATCTCTAAAGTTGCATCATTATATCTTTTACCATTACAAACATCACAAGTTACCATCACATCAGGCAAAAAGTGCATTTCGATTTTAATTTCACCATCGCCACTACACTTTTCACATCTTCCACCTTTAACATTAAAAGAAAAACGCCCTGCTTTATAACCTCGCATTTTAGCTTCTTTAGTAGCTGCAAAAAGATTACGAATTTCATCCATAGCGCCTGTATAAGTAGCAGGATTTGAACGTGGGGTGCGACCTATAGGACTTTGATCAAGATAAATCACTTTATCAAGTTTTTCCAAACCTTCTATTTTAGCTCCACTTAGTTTTTTAACTTTTTTAGCACGGTTAAGCTCTTCTTTTGCAAATGGAAGCAAAGTTTGTAAAATTAATGAGCTTTTACCACTTCCTGAAACACCTGTAATTGCTACAAGATTGTGTAATGGAAAATCTACACTTAAATTTTGAATATTATTAATACTCACATCTTTTAAACTAATAAAATCTTTTTGTTCTCTATTTTTTTGATGAGCAATTTGCTTTTTGCCACTCATATAAAGGGCGGTTTGACTTTTGCTTTTTAATAATTCTTTATAAGTCCCACTAAATACTACCTCACCGCCAAATTTACCAGCATTTGGACCAATATCTACGATAAAATCTGCCTCTTCTATGGTCATTTTATCATGCTCAACTACGATTAAAGTATTACCCTTTTGCTGAAGATTTCTTAAAGTTTTAATGAGTTTTGCCGTATCTCGCTCATGCAAACCAATGCTAGGCTCATCTAAAACATACATTACTCCACTTAAACCACTACCAATTTGAGATGCTATACGAATTCTTTGAGCCTCACCCCCACTAATGGTTCTTGCATCACGCCCTAAAGATAAATACCCAAGTCCTACATCATAAAGAAAAAATAATCTTTCATTAATTTCTTTAAAAATAGGTTTAGCTATCAATCTTTCTTGCTCACTCAAATACGCAAAATTAGCTTCTTTTGAAAAAAATGCAGTGGTATTTTCTATGCTCATATCTAAAATTTCACCCAAATTTTTTTCAGCTACTTTTACAGCTAAACTCTCAGCTCTTAAACGATGACCATTGCAATCTTTACAAGTTTTTTCGCTCATATACTCGCTTAAATCTTTTTCATCTTTTAGCATTTCATAGGCATATTTAACCGCACCTTCAAATTTGCGATTTAAACGATGTCTTTTCCATAAAAAGTTAATTTCTTTGGCATTACCATAAAGTACTAGACGCTTTTCTTCTTCACTTAACTCATTATATGGAATTTTTACCCTGATATCATTTTGCTCACAAAAAGCCATTAAAAACTTATAATAATAACTTTTATTAAACCCATATAAAAGCTTTATAGCTCCTGCTTCTAAGCTTAATTCTTCATTGATAAGCTTTTTCATATCTAGCGTATATCTTATACCAAGACCATCACAACTTGGACAAGCGCCTTTTGGAGAATTAAAAGAAAAACTCAAAGGCTCAAGCAAAGGAAAAGAAATTTTACAATCAAAACAAGCATTATGCTCACTATAATGAAAATGTTTAGGTATATCTAATTCTTCATTATTCAAAACTTCAATTTCCACTTCACCAAAGCTCTCACTAAGACCTTTTTCTATATCGCTTGCAAGTCTTGCTAGCATATCATCTTGCACTTCAAGCCTATCTATTACAAGTTTTATTGTATGTTTTTTGGTTTTAGCAAGCTCAATATCCTCATCAAGACGTGTTAAAACCCCATCAATTTGCGCTCTAACATAGCCTTTTGCGACTAAATTTTCCAAAAGATCTGCAAAAGTTCCCTTTTTTTCTTTAATCAACGGTGCATAAATGATGATTTTTGCCCCTTTTGGAAGCTTTAAGATTTCACCTACGATATCTGCTGCACTCATAGATGAGATTTTTTGGCCACATTGATGACAATGTTGTGAGCCAATCCTTGCATACAAAAGTCTTAAATAATCATAAATTTCAGTAATAGTTCCAACAGTTGATCGAGGATTTTTAGAAGTTGTTTTTTGATCAATAGCAATAGCAGGAGTTAAACCTTCTATTTTATCAACATTTGGCTTACCCACTTTATCTAAAAACTGCCTTGCATAAGCACTTAAACTTTCAATATAGCGACGTTGTCCTTCTGCATAAAGCGTGCCAAAGGCTAAAGTGGATTTACCACTTCCACTAAGTCCTGTAAATACTATGAGTTTATTTTTAGGAATTTCTAGGTTGATATTTTTAAGATTATTTTCCTTAGCACCAATGATACTTATTTTGTCATTATTCATAAAAATCCTCTTTTTACCTAATCAAGCATGTTTTTTAGCAAAAGCTTTCATGAATTCACTTAACTTTTGAACCTTTTCAATGCTGATAGAATTATAAATACTAGCGCGAATTCCACCTAAAATTTTATGCCCTTTAAGACCTATCATACCATTTTCTTCAGCTTCTTTTACAAAAACTGGCTCTAAGTTTTTATCACGATTTATGTTAAAACTAACATTCATTAGCGATCTATCTTCTTTTTTAGCATGACCTTTATAAAAACCATTACTCTCATCAATCACATCGTATAAAATTTTAGCCTTTTGTATGTTTTGCTCATTGATTTTATCTAAACCACCTTGGTTTAAAAGCCATTTCATTTCAAGATTAAACATATATACAGCAAAGGTCGCAGGTGTATTAAATAAAGAATTATTTTCAGCATAAACACTGTATTTTAACATACTAGGTATATTTTTGTTTTTACTACGCTCTATCATATCTTTACGCACAAATGCACAAGCAAGTCCTGAAATTCCTGCATTTTTTTGTACTCCACCAAAAAGCATAGCAATATTAGAAAAATCTATCTTTTTAGAGAAAAAATCACTAGAAGCATCAATTATCAAAGGACTTTTAGTCTTTGGATAGTTTTTATACTGAGTTCCATAAATGGTATTGTTAGAGCATATATAAGCATAATCTGCATTATCGCTAAATTCAAATTGTGGGATATGATCAAACTCACTTTCTTGGCTACTTGCTACTATTTTTGTATTTACTCCTAAAATTTCAGCCTCTTTAATAGCCTTTTTAGTCCAAACTCCTGTATTAACAAATTCACAAACTCCACCCATATATAAATTCATAGGTATCATAGCAAATTGCAAACTAGCTCCACCTTGCATTAAAAGCACTTCATAATCATCATTTACACCATAAAGCTCTTTTGCCATTTTAATAGCTTCAAAATGCACTTCTTCAAAAACCCTTCCACGATGAGAAACTTCCATAATAGAAAAGCCTTTGCCATGATAATCAAACAAATGCTCCTGTGCTTCTTTTAAAACCTCATCAGGCAGATTTGAAGGACCTGCACTAAAATTCATTACTCTCATTTTGTCTCCTTTTTATAGTATTTGGGCTTCTTTGCTCTCATTTATTGAGCAAAGTTTTATAATATCTCCCTTTTTTAGTTTTTCTAGAGAGATATTTTTGCCATCTTTTTGTAAATTTATCAAATTTTTACTTTTATCAAAGAAATTTTTATGTTGAGTTAAAAGTTCCTCAAAATTATCAAGCTTGTTTTCATAATTTAATAATTTTAAATTTAAAACGCTCTTTAGTTGACTTTGTAAAAAATCAAGTTTTTGTTTTCTAAGAAAAAAAGCATTTTCTAAAGATTTAGCTTTGGCTAAATTTTGCAAGTGATCAATTTTGTTTTGATAAAACTTAAGATGATTTAACATTTGGTTTTTAAAACGCATAGCAAGCTCATCAAGTCCTTGTTCTAAGCTGAGTTTATTTGGAAAAATCATGTCAATAGCCGCACTTGGAGTTGGTGCTCTTAAATCTGCTACAAAATCACTAATAACATAATCAATCTCATGTCCAATAGCAGAAACAACAGGTGTTTTTAAAGAAAAAATACATCTTGCAAGTTCTTCATCATTAAAACAAAACAAATCCTCTCTACTCCCGCCACCTCTTGCTAAAATAATCGCATCTAAATTATACTCATCAGCTTTTTTTAAAGCATTTATCAAAGAATTTGGAGCACTTTGTCCTTGAGTGAGAGCATTAAAAATAGTTATTTTACAAAGATTGTATTCCTTTTGTGAAATTAGCTTTAGCATATCTTGCAAAGCTGCTGAAGTAAAAGAAGTGATTATGCCTATTTTTTTAGGAAATTTAACAATGCTTTTTTTAACATTTGTATCAAACAAGCCTTCTTTTTCAAGCTTTTCTTTTAGGGCTAAAAATTTAGCTTCTAAATCCCCAAGGCTTGTTTTTTGCATACTTTTAGCGATAAATTGATACCTACCACTTGCTTCATATAAACTCACATAACCTCTAAGATCGAGCATATCACCAACCTTAGGTTTAGCTTGAACAAATTGATTAAAGCCTTTAAACATCACACAAGCTATGCTTGATTTTTCATCTTTTAAATCAAAATACCAATGCCCTGAACTATGAATGGTAATTTTAGAAATTTCCCCACTAAGCTCTATATCATCAAGATGAAATTCTAATAAACTTTTAGCCTTTAAATTAAGTTCTGAAACTTTCATTTTTTTCTTGCAATAAACATAGAGCAAACACCAAAACTAAAGCTTTTATACTCTAGCATTTCAAAATGCCCACTCAATTCTTTAATAAATTCTTCTTTGCTTAAAAAATCTTCTATAGAATTTGGTAAATACTCATAAGCACTATAATTTTTACTGATAAATCCACCCACTTTTGGCAAAATATTTTTTAAGTAAAAATCTCTACAAGCAGCTATAAAACCACCCTGCTCTCTTTTAGCAAATTCAAGTACAAGTAAAATTCCATTCTTTTTTAACACTCTTGCAAATTCTTTTATAGCTTCTTTTCTATCTACCACATTGCGTATACCATAACTTATACTTATGATGTCTGCACTTTCATTTTCAAGTGGAAGTTCTTGTGCTTTTGCTTGCACAAAAGTCGCATCAGGGATTTTTTTCTTAGCCACTTCAAGCATACCCGCACTTGGATCAACCCCTTTTATGCTAATGATATTTTTATTTGCCCTTAAGGCTTGATTTTGCCATTCTATAATCATATCGCCCGTACCACAAGCTACATCAATAATATCAAGTTCATTATTAGAAAATTTAAAAACATCCAAACAAGCTTTTTTTCTCCAACTCACATCACTTCCAAAACTTAAAATTCTATTAGCTTTATCATAAGTTGGCGCTATATCATCAAACATTTTAACTATTTTTTCTTGTTTTTGCATGTGTTTCCTAACTATATATTTTCAATTTTTTAATGCTTTTTTCAATTTGTTTTATTATATTTTCATCATATGAAATTTGCTCTAAATGATTATATTCAAAATAATTTTTTAGTTTTTCAATACTTTTTTCTTCAAACATAGTTGTAAAATAGCATAATAAAAATTTTATTCTTTCTATTTCTTCTTCAAGATTTCTTTGAGATTTTACAATTTTTTTCTTTAAAAAAACTAATTCTTTTCTTAGTTTAAAAGCTACTTGAGACTTTAAAATTTTATTTTCTTCCCCTTGATAAAAATCACAATCATTCTTTAAAATAAAATCCATATCAAGAAAAACGTTGTTAATTTTTTCATCACTTAAAATAAAAATATACTTTTCTAATTCAAATTTATAATTTTTATCGCCATATACTTGTTTTTCTAAATTTAAAATATAATTTTGAAGCTTATTTTGAATACTTTTTTCAAAAAGAGCACTGAAAAACTCAAAGAAGATACAAATTTGCCTAAGGCTTATAAAAAATTGCTCTAAACTTTCAAAAGTCAATTTTTGTAAAAAATTTAATCTATCATTTTTTAATCTTTTTAAAAGCACAAAAAGTAAAATTTTACCCGCTTCAAAACTTTGAATTTGACTTGGAAAATACAAACTAATGTCTTCTTGCTTGTCTAAAATTTTAATACATTTTACACTATCAAAGGTCTTTGAAAAATCTCCATATAATGCTAAATTTTTACTATAAAAATTTTCATCATCTGTGATTTCTTTATAGCTTTGTAAAAAATGGGGTAAATTAAAACATCTTGCTTGTTCAAAAGTAGAAAAAATAACTTTTAAAATAATTAAATCTTGCAAATTATTTTTAAATTTATAAAGAAAAAACCAAATACCATTAATCTCAAAACTAATTCTAGTTTTTTTAATGATACCCCCTATAGCATTTTTACTTTGGCATTTAAATTCTTTTTTAGAGAGTTTATGAGTTTTTTTATCTATAATATCGTGTAGTTTATAAAGTGAAAATTGATGATAACTTTGATTGATTTTTTTATATTTAATATCACAAAAAGGACTTATACGCGTAAAAAAAACGCGTATTTTATCCTTAGAATAAGCAATTTTTTCTTCTTTTAAAATTTTTATAAAGTCATCATTTTTGAGTAAAAAGCGTCTTTGGACTTCACAAACCATTTTATTTTTTACAAGCTTTACAACCATTTACATGGGCAAAAACACCAAGATAATCAATAATATTACCGATTTTTTTCTCGAGTTCTTCTTGGTATTTATTAAGCCCACTATCTTCATAACACACATCTTCTATATGATTACACTTACTACAAACTACATGAATATGTGGATATTCATAAATATCATAACAAGTTTTTTGATTTGGAGTGTTAATTTCTACCACCAAACCTTGCTCTTTTAAGGTGTTTAAATTTTTATATACCGTAGCCAATGAAATAGAAGGATACTCTTCCTTAATACTTTCATATAAAGATTCAATATTAGGATGTTCATGGCGTTTTAAAATTTTCAAAATACAAAGTCTTTGTGGAGTAGCTTTTAAATCACAATTTTTAAGCATTTGAATAAGTTCCATAATAAATTCTCCAATATTTTTTAATAGTATAACGCTTTTATTATAAAAAAATAATTATATTAAAAGATATTTTTTATCCTTTAATAACTTTTGATTTTTTTACATAAAGAATCAATATCAAGCTCTAAAAATTTCTCCACTTCATTTGTTTTACCGTGAGTTATGAATTGATCTTCAAATTCAAAACTTACTAGTTTTATATGACAAAGTTTTTCTTTTTGTAAAAAATTTGCAATTAAACTTCCCACCCCGCCTATCTTAACACTATCTGAAAAAACAAACCAAGCTTTTGTGTCTTTTGCTAATTCTTTTAAAAGCTCTTCATCTAAAGGTTTTGCAAAAATCAAATCTATTAAGCTCGCATAATCTAAACCAAGTTTATCTAAAACTAATTTTGCCTTAGCTACACCTTGACCAAAACCTAAAAACACTTTATCGCTTTGTGTTTTAGATAAAATCTGAGCTTTTGCAAGTTTTATTTCGCATGGTTTAAAATCATCATCTAATAAAAAATTACCCCTAGGGTAACGAAAAGCAAAAACACCTTGATGAAAATAAGCATATTCCATGATTTTTTCCATCATAGCCTCATCTCTTGGAGCCACTAGAGTAACGTTTGGAATAGCACTTAAAAAACTAACATCAAAAACACCCTGATGTGTCTCTCCATCTTCTCCTACAATTCCTGCTCTATCCATAGCTATAACTACGTTTAAATTCATAATAGCACAATCATGAATTACTTGATCATACGCCCTTTGCATAAAAGTACTATAAATTGCTATAAAAGGTTTAAAACCTTCTTTGGCCATAGCCGCCATAGAAGTAACTGCATGTTGTTCTGCAATTGCAACATCCCAAAAGCGTTCAGGATATTTTTCCATTAATTTATCAAGTCCAGTTCCACTTGGCATAGCAGCAGTTACACCCACTATATTTTCATATTTTTGAGCTAAATTTAAAAGTGTATTTGAAAAAATTTCTGTAGCGCTTTTTTTGCTTACATTTGCTTTTAAACTCTCCCCGCTACTTCTATCAAAAGCACCTACCCCATGCCATTTAGCATTTTTTCCCTCAGCTAATGCATAGCCTTTGCCTTTGATAGTTTGCGCATGCACAACGCAAGGTTTATTTATAGCTTTTGCTTGATTTAATGCATTAATAACTTCATTTAAATTATGTCCGTCAATAGGTCCAATATATTCAAGCCCTAGTTCTTCAAACAAAAGTCCAGGTGTAATAAGTCTTAAACCCTCTTCAAAACGCTTTGCCATATAAGAAGCACCTTGAGGAAAGTATTCTAAAAGATTTTCTATGCGTTTTTTAAATTTTTGATAAAACTGCGTTGCCATTGCTTGAGAAAGGTATTTTGAAATAGCCCCAATTGGCCTTGAAATACTCATTTCATTATCATTTAAAATGATCACACAAGGATATTCTCTATCACCAAGCTCATTTAAGGCTTCATATGCCATACCCGCACTTAGCGCTCCATCACCTATTAATACAACAGGCAAGCGGTCTTCTTTTTTTAATCTTATAGCCTTGCAAGCTCCAACCGCTAAAGATATAGAAGTACTTGAATGTCCTGCTACAAAATAATCCCCCTCATCAGGCTTGGTATAGCCACTTAAACCATTAAACTGTCTTAGAGTGTGAAAATTATTTATTTTACCACTTAAAAGCTTATGCGGATAAGATTGATGTGAAACATCAAAAATAAAAGGATCTTTTTGTGCATTAAAAACATAATGCATTCCTATGCTAAGTTCTACAACCCCTAAATTAGAGCTTAAATGTCCACCATTTTTACTTACTGTATCTATAATAACTTCACGCAAATTATTAGCTAAATTTTCTAGCTCTTTAATTTGCATATTTTTAATATTTAAGTTATTTAAATCTATCATTCATTAACCATATTTTTGATTTTTTGCAAACGATTATTAAGGTTTGACTCTATATTGCCTGCATCACTTAATATTAAAATACTCCCCTTATTAATCGCATCATCAAGACTAAATTTGATATTACTTTGCTCTTGTAAATGTGTTTTTACATACTCAAAATCATCAGGATTTAGCTTTAATTCTATCTTAGTAGCATTTTTAAGCTCACTCATAAGTTCTTTTGCCAAATTTAAAGCTATAAGTGAAGAATTTTCCTCAAGTTCTTTTGCAATCACCTCTTTTGCTATAATCACAGCAGTATCAGCTAATTCTTTTTCATTTTTAGATAAAAACTCATTTAAATTTTGTACTGTATTTTCAAGCTTTTCTACACTTTTTAAGTATTTTTCTTTTAAAGCTTCTAATTCACTTTCAAAATTTTTTTGAGCTTGCTCATAACCTTCTTTGGTAAATTTTTCTTTTGCATGCTCTAATTCTGCATTTAAGCGATTGTTAAATTCAGCTTCTTGACTTTCTATTTGCATTTGTAACTTAATGATATTTCCTGACATTTCATCAGTTTTTTTAAGTAAATCTTCCACAAAATCAGGTTGGATTTGTGGTTGTGGGGCTTGTGGGATAGTTTCTACTGTTTGATTTTCTACTGCTTGTTGAGTTGTATTTTGGACAGGAGAGACTTGATTTATAGTTTGAGTTTCTTCTTGTTTTTGTTCCTCATTAGAAGACATTTCGCTCATAACTTTAAAATGATAACCCTCAACTACATGAGCAGAAATGTTTTCAGGTGAAATTACATTGGTTAATTTAGCCATAATCTTACTCTATCATCTCATCAGCCTCACCCACTTGGATAAGACCTTGTTCTGCAAGTTTTTGCACCACTTCTACAACTTTTCTTTGAGCCTCTTCAACATCTTTTACACGCACAGCACCCAAAAATCCCATTTCTTCTACAAAGGCTTCAGCAGCACGCGTAGACATATTGGACATGAATTTTTGTTTTAAATCCTCGCTTGCACCTTTTAAACCTATCATCAAATCACGCTTATCAGCAGCTTTTAAAACTTCTCTAATCGCATTAGTGCTAAGTTGAGAAATATCATCAAAGGTAAACATTAAATCTTTAATGGTTGTAGCAAGTTTTTCATCACTTTGCTCAATATAAGAAAGCGTTGTTTTAGAGGCTTTTTGACCCAAGCGATTAAGCACTTCAGCAACCGCTCTTGGACCACCCACTTCAACCTTATAAGAAGTAAGACTTTCAAGTTTGCTTTCAAGCACTGCAGATACTCTTTTGATGATTGAAGGTGAAATATCTCCAAGATTTGCCATTCTTATTACAACCTCAGCTCTTAATTCATCACTAAAATATTCCAAAGTTTCAGCCGCTTGAGTAGTATCCATATGAGCTAAAATTAAAGCTATGGTTTGAGGGTGTTCTTTAATGATAAAGTCAGCAAGCTGTTGTGGTTTAATTTGAGAAAGATAAGCAAAATTTTGGTTATTTTCCATACTTTTGGTAAGTTTTTCCAAAATTTTATTGGCGATTTCAGGACCAAAAGTTCTAAATAAAATTTCTTTTGCATATTCCAAACCACCACTTTTTAGATACTGGTTTGATTGTAATAAAGTATAAAATTCCTCAAGCACTGCAGTAGCAACTGGTTTGTCAACATTTTTTGCTAAAGCAATATAGCGAGAAATTTCAGTGATGACATTAATATCCATATGAGAAAATAAAACTGTTGTTACATCTTCTCCAAGTTGAATTAAAAAAATTGCGACCTTTTCTGGCATAGAAAGGTCATCATAGACCATTTTTTGTTCTTCACTAAGCTTTATCATCAGATATCCTTCTCACCAAATTCAGCTTCATTTTCAACAAGTTTTTGTAACAATAATGCCACTTCTTCACCTTTTTCATTAGCCACTGCTCTTAATTTTTCAAGTAAAACATCATATTGAAGTGCATCTTCATCAAAATTATCTCCGAAACCAAGTTGTTCTTCAACTTTCTTACGCGCAGCATTGAATTTTTCAATAGCATCTTCAGCATCATCAATAACTTGTCCATCTTTACCTTCCATCTCTTCTTCAAGCTTGATATCTGCAAGCATTTTTTGTGAAAATGGCACAATAACCTTTTTATAAAAGATGAAAAGTAAAATCGCTGCAAAGACATACTTAACAGGTGGAATAAATGGTTCAATAAATCTTGAATAGAAAGTTTGAACCTTATTTTCAACTTTAACTGTTCTATGAAATTCCAAATTATTTACTTCAACCGCATCACCTCTAGCAAGATTAAAACCTATAGCGCCTTTAGTGAGATTTTCGATAGCTTGAATTTCTTTATCACTCAAAGGAATGTATTCGTTTGTGATATTTCCTTGATCATCGGTAATTACTTTGTATTTTCCATCTACTACAACGGCCGCAGAAATTCTTTTAACGGTTGCAAATTGCTTCGTGGTATTGGTGATTTTTTTAGAAATTTCATTATTAGTAGTGGTTTGGTTTTTAGTATAAACCTCGCGCGCGCCTTTATCATCTAAGCCTTCTACAGGACCGATGTTTGAAACAGCGCCTGGTACACCTTGAATTTCTTTATCTTTATAGCCTTCTCTATGCTCTTCTAAGGTTTGCTCACTACGCACGACTGTGTTTGGATCATACACTTCACTTTGTGATTCTTCTTTAGAAAAATCATAATCAATACTAACCTTTGCTACTACCCTATCATAACCACCTGCAAATGGAGCAATGGAAGCAACAATTTTTTGCTCTAATTCGTATTCTTGATCTCTTTTATATTTAATTTGTGCTGCGATTAAATCGCTCTCAAAAGCACCTTCATCATCTAAAGGAATACCTTTTTGATCCATGATTTTTACATTTTCAGGGGTAAGTTTTGTTACTGAAGAAGCAATTAAGTTTTTAATCCCCATAATTTGCTTTTTATTAAGCTTTAAACCATCTTTTATCGTCAAAGCTACCGAAGCAGTTGGTGGAACTTGTTGTTGAGTAAAAAGTGTATCTTTAGCAAAAGCAATATGCACTGTGGCACTATGGATAGGCTCTAAACTTTCAATCGTTCTAGCAAGCTCACCTTCTAATGCTCTTTGATATTTTACCTTTTGTTCAGCTTCTGTAGCTCCAAATTCTTGTTTATCAAAAAGCTCAAAACCTACTTTATTATCTTTTGGCAATAACCCTGCTGAAGCAATAGCTAAACGCTGTTTATATACTTGTTCATTAGGAACTAAAATAGTTCCCTCATCGCGCAAAATATAAGGAACCCCACTTTTTTCAAGTTGAGTTACTATCATCGCTGAGTCGCTAGTATTAGCATTTTCAAATAATACTGAATATCCAGCCTCGCTAGCTACTGTAGAGCCGCTTCTAAAAAGGGTTAAAAATACTAAAAATCCAACTACAACAACAATAGAAGCAGCAATGATAATACGCTGTCTTAAACTTAAATTTTGATAAAGCTGACCTACTTGGTGCAGTATAGTTTTATAATCCATTTATTTCCTACAAACTAAAAATTTTTAGAAAACTCTTCAAAAAACCTTGAATTTTCATACTCTGTACCTATACTTATACGCACAGCATTTAAACCATAACTTTGTAAATTTCTTATTATTATACCGTTTTTAAGCAGTTTTTCAGATAAATCTGTGCTATTTTTTTCATCAAAAAAATAAGTAATAAAATTTGTATAGCTTGGAATGTATCGAATTTTATAATTTTTAGCAAAATCTTCATAAAGTTTCATTTGTGAAAAATTATTTTTCAAAGTTTTTTGCACAAACTCATCATCATCTAATGCAGCAACAGCAGCTTTTAAACTCAAATTAGTCACATTAAAAGGTGCTCTTAATTTATAAAATACATTGATAATTTCCTTGCAAGCTATACCATAACCCACTCTCATACCACCCAAACCATAAAGCTTAGAAAAGGTTCCTAGATATACTGCATTTTGAAATTTATGGATTAATTCTTTAGGATTAATATGCTTTTTGCTATCTTTAAATGAAGCAAATTCATTATAAGCTCCATCAATGGCCACCAAACAATCTTCATCAATTTTTTCTAAAAACTCAAAAACCGCACTTGCGTCTAAACACTCACCTAAAGGATTATTGGGTAAGCATAAAAAGATCACTTTGATTTCATTTTTATGCTTTTGATATAACTCATACAACTCATTTAAATCATGGGTTAAACTTGGGGTTTTATAAACCTTAACTCCTAGTTGTTTTGCATAAATTTCATACATAGCAAAACTAACCCCACATTGCAAATAAGCCTTAGAATGATCAAGTTTTGCATGTACTATATATTCTATGATTTGATCACTCCCACCACCTATGATGAGATTTTCTTTTAAAATATCATATTTTTGCGCTAGGGCTTGTTTTAATTCACTCATAGTATCATCAGGATACAAATGAGCTAAATGTGCATTATTTATGATGGCTTCTTTAGCTTTTTTACTTGTACCATAAGGATTTTCATTACTCGCTAATTTAATAACTTCTTTTAAACCATATTCTTTAGCAATTAAATCCATATCCTTACCACTTTCATAAGTTTTAATAGCTTCTAAAAAAGGATTAAATTTCATTGCTTTCTCCTGATAAATATGATCCAAGCCATTTTATATGCTCGGCTTTTTTTAATACTCTTTGGACATTTTCATCATCAATATGTCCTTCAAAATCTATATAAAAACTATGCACAAATTCTCTTGTTTTTATAGGGCGTGATTCAAGTTTTGTTAAATTTATCCCCTCTTTTTTAAACTCATATAATAAATCACTAAGCCCGCCTGGTTTGTGTGCAGCAAGTGCTAAAATAGAAGTTTTACAATGAGGCATTTGAGGTATTTTTACATCACTTAAAATCAAAAACCTAGTACGATTTGCCAAATTATCTTCAATCGTTTCAAATAATATAGGTACATTATAAAGTTTTGCCGCAATCTTAGAGCAAATCGCAGCTGAAGTGACATCTTGCGAAGCTAAGTAAGCCGCATGAGCTGTGGATTTGCTTGCTACAAATTCTACTTCACTTAAATCATGACTTTCTAAAAAATTTCTACATTGGTTATAGCCTTGTGGATGAGAATATATGCGTTTAATATCTTTTAAATTTTCACTCATACTTACAAAAGAATGATGAATATCCATATAAATTTCAGCAAAAATCTTTACATCTTCATATTTTCCAAGACAATCAAGCGTCACACCCACTGCACCTGCTGTATTATTTTCTATAGGTACTACTCCATATTTTGCTTCTTTGTGAGCTAATTCTTTAAAAACATCTTCTATATTTGCAAGTGGAGTATAACGACTCATAGCACCAAAACGCGTTCTTGCTACTTGATGCGTATAACTTCCCTCAGGGCCTAAATAAGCTATACTTTGAGGCATTTCTAAATTTCTTGATACAGCAAAAATTTCTTGGTAAATTGCTTCGATTGCATTTTGATCTAATAAACCATGATTATAATTTTTAAGTCTATTTATAATAGCTCTTTCGCGCTCAGGTCTATAAATACTCCCACCTAAATTTTGCTTAATAACTCCTATATCTTTAACATGAAGCATTCTTTCATTAAGTAAAGCCAAAATTTTATCATCGATAGTATCGATTTTATTGCGTAATTTTTCTATCTCTTTCATTTAAACCTCGATATGTAGTAATCCTTAATACTATCATATACAAAATTAAGTTTAGTTGTATCAAGACCTTGAGTGTTAGAAATTTTACCGCTTAAAACCAAGGCTGTTTGCATGCCAAGCTCATAAGCACCAAGCAAATCACCTTTAAAATCATCACTAATAATCAAAGTCTTTTCAAAACTCACATTACAATCTTGTTGTTTTAATAAATTTAAAGCACTTTCATAAAAAGCCTTGCTAGGTTTTCCTATCACTTTATAATCAAACTCGCATGCATTTTTAAGCATAGACATAATACTTCCAACGCCTGGATAAAGCCTTGAATTTTTCTTATAAATACTACTTTCATGCATTGCTATAGCTTGCACACCATTTTTAAGATACTCTATCATACTAGCAAAATCTTGAAATTTAAAATCATCATAACTTGCTAGTAAAAATGCTTTTGGATCTTTATAATCAAGCTCATAACCTAACTCTTGAAGTGAATCTAAAAATTCTTTTGCTCCAAAAGCTGCTATTTTACAAGGCTTTAAATGATCTTTTAAAACACAAAAAGGATCGATATAAACTTTTTCATTAATTTCAAAACCCAAATTTTGCAAATAATTTAAAAAATCTAATTTTTTGGTATTATTAGTGATAATCACATAAGGAATTTTTTCTTTATTTAAAGATTTAATGAGTTCTAAAGCACCATTTATAGGACTTTTATCATAATCTGAAATCAAAGTTCCCTGCACATCTAAAAACAACATTTCAATCCTTTAAAAAATCAAGCTCTAAAGCAATTTGATCCTCATAACTTTCTCTTTTTCTAATCATTCTTACCTTACCATTTTCACAAGCTAGCTCACATACTCTATTGCGAGTATTATAATTACTACTCATGCTAAAACCATATGCACCTGCGCTTTTAACTATGATCAAATCTCCTGCTTTTGTTTTAGCTAGTTTTCTATCTTTAGCTAAAAAATCTCCACTTTCACAAACCCCACCAACAATATCACAAAGGCTTTCTTCTTTATTTTTGCTCAAAAGCTTGATTTCATGATAAGCACTATATAAACTTGGACGCAATAAATCATTCATCGCCCCATCAACAACCACAAAACGCTTTTTATCATTAAATTTTTCATATAAAACTTTAGTAACAAACTCACCTGCATTTGCCACTAAAAATCTACCAGGTTCCATACCTATACACACATCAAGACCTTGTAAACTTGCTAAAATTCCTTGAGCATAATCATATAAATTTGGCTCTTGTTCATCTTTATAACAAACTCCTAAACCCCCGCCTATATCAAAGAATTTAATATTAATTTTCAAAGCTAAAAGTTCTTTTACTAATTTTGCAACAATCACTGAAGCTTCATGAATACTGCTTATATCAAGAATTTGAGAGCCTATGTGAAAATGCACACCAACTGGCTCTAAAAATTGTGAGTTTTTAGCATAAAGATACATTTTTTTAGCACTTTCTATATCTACACCAAATTTATTTTCATGCAAACCTGTAGAAATATAAGGATGTGTTTTAGCATCTACATTTGGATTTACTCTTATGCTTATACGAGCTATCTTTTGATTTTCTTTAGCAATTTGTTCTAAAAGAAGCATTTCTTCATAGCTTTCTAAATTTACATAAAGTATGTTTTGTTCTAAAGCATATTTTAACTCATCAGCACTTTTACCTACCCCGCTAAAAATAATTTTATAATTTTTAGCTCCTGCTTTTAAAGCTCTATAAATCTCGCCTGCGCTAACACAATCAAACCCACTATCTAAAGAAGCTAAAAGTTTTAAAACACTTAAATTAGAATTTGCTTTAACTGCATAAAAAATTTGTGATTTTCTTGCTTTAAATGCATCTTTTAACATTGTAAAACGTTCTTTGATTTTATCAAAATCATAAATATAAAATGGTGTGTTATATTCTTTTGCTAGTTTTAAATAATCCATAAAAACCTCACTTGTAGTTATTTGTGTTTAAAATAATAAAAACTTCCTATACTCATTAAAATAAATACTGGTAGCATTATACCAAGCTCTGGAAGTAAAATTTCATTTTCGCTCAATCTTGTTAATAAAAACAATAAACCCCAAACTAAAAGTATGCACACAAAAAACACAAAAGCTAAAAGTGCAAGATTAAAAAATCTTGCAGTTAAAGGAAAATAATAATACACAATAAGCATCAAAAATGGGGCAAAAAATGGTGTAAGAATTAAAGAATATAAACTTGTTCTAAGTGTATTAGTAGAAATATTTTGTTTTGCAAAAATCACCATACTTTCTAGTGCGTCTAAAATAGAATAAGAAGGATTACTCTCTACTAAAGAAATTCTTTCTAAAATTTTTGGAGAAAAGTCTTCTAAACCTTTAATATTTTTAAATTCTTCTATACTTAAACCCTCTTTTGAAACAATCAAATTTTGCGGTATATTAGTAGCCTTGGCATCATTTAAATCCCAAGAATCTCCATTAAATTTAGCAGTTTTTGCGTGGATTATGCTTTGAATATCTAAATTTTTTACATCAAAGATTTTTACATTATATAGGGTTTGAGAACTTGTTTTTTGTATATAAATAAATTTATCATTATATTTAATCAAAACTTCCCCGCCCTCTCTATCTACAACGCCACGCTTAAGAATATTACTTTTATATTCATCTGCATAAGCAAAGGAGCTAAAATTAAGTCCAACATAAACACAACAAAAAAACATAGCCCATAAAAAAGGATAAAAAATCACTTGATTTTTACTTAAACCCAAAGCATACAAGCTAACAAATTCATTCGAACGTATCATATTAAAAATACATAAAACCAAAGCAAGGACTATAGCTAAAGGTAGTATATAAGAAGCTGCTGAGCATGTTAAAAAAAATATATACAAAAGCTCTAAATTTGCACTTTTTGGTAGTCTATTGAAATTGAGCAAAAAATCAATCGCTACAAAGAAAAAAGTCAAAGAAAAAAATAAAATAAAAAATGATTTTAAATACAAAGATGAAATATAGCGAAAAAATATACTCATCGTTTAACTTTTTAAAGAATATTTTGAAGCGATTTTTTCTATATCAGAATTTAAAAGCTCAAATAAGGCTTTTTTACTATGTTCTAAAACCTTAGTTAAACTTTCTTGCTCTTCTTGTTTAAATTTCCCCAAAACATGAGAAATTACATCTTGTCCTTTTCCTACTCCTATACGTACTCTCTCATAAGTATTACCACAAAGATTATCTATACTTTTAAGTCCATTATGTCCACCACTTGATCCACCTATTTTAAATTTCAAAGCACCTAAATTTAAATCTATATCATCATGGATTACAATAATTCTATCACATTTATAGTATTCACTAACAGCTTTTACGCTTTCTCCGGATAAATTCATATAAGTGGAAGGTTTTAAAAAAAGAGTAGAAGAGCTTTTAAAAAGCTCTCCTTTAAATTTAGCATTTGAAAGCTTTGTTGTTTGCAAGTCTTTCAAAATCAAGTCAATTAGCATAAACCCTACATTATGACGGGTTTGGGCGTATTGTTCTCCTATATTACCAAGTCCTACGACTAAGGTCATTTTATCTTGCTTTTTCTACGCCAACTACAGCTACTCTATCAGCATCAACCATAGTTACACCCTCAGGTACAACTACATCGCGGATTAAAAGTGCATCACCAACATCAAGTTTAGTTACATCTAATTCAAAATAATTTGGTAAGTTTTCAGCTGCACATTTTACTTTCAATCTTCTTTTTGATTGGATTAAAACACCTTTATTTTTAAGACCCATAGCCGTTCCTACGATTTTTACAGGAACCATATATTTAGAAACAACACCTTTTTGTGCTACTTTTAAATCTACGTGTTTTAATTCTGCAGTTACAGGATCTTTTTGATAATCAACTACCACAACATTTAATACTTTGTCTGCTACTTTTACATCAAAAGCTAAAGTAGTTTTTTTGCGTACTTCTTTAATAAATTCATTTACTTTAAAAGCAGCATTGATGTTTTCTAATCCTTTTCCGTAGATGTTTGCGATTAGATAACCATCTCTTTTTAAAGCTTTAGCAGCTTTTCTACCGATACTCTCTCTAACGATACCTTCTAACATCTGTTTCCTTTCTAAAAAAATAAACGCTAATTATAGCTAAATAAGTTTATAAAGATTTTAAAATATCTTCATAAGCTATGCAAAATTGCTCTAAACCATCATCAAGTAAATCTTTACAAGCTTTGCTTAAAGTATCTTTTGAAATATTTGCATTCAATTTTTTCTCTATACACTCATCTTTTAAAGGCTCTTTAAACACAATTTGCTTACCTTTAAATGCTTTGATAGCATCTAGCGGTGCAGTATTAATAGCTTTATCATAGAGTAATTCTTTAACATAATAATCTTTTTCTAAATCATCACCTTTAACACCCGTACTTGCAAATAAAGCTCTAATATTTGCTTCATTTTGTTTAACGATATAATTATAAGCCTTAGTTGCAGTGAGAATTCCTATATAATTTTTATCTAAAACTTGATTATTTAATAATCTATCAAAACGACTTACAAAAATACTAATAACTGCTTGAGGTTCTTTTTTGATTGCGATATTATTTTTTCTAAATTCTTTTAAACCCAAATTTAAAGCTTCAAAGCATTTTTTAGTTTGCTCAAAATCAAAAATCAAAGTCGCATTGACACTAATACCATTTTTCATTAATTCTTGCATTACTTCATAAGAAGCTTCCGTGGCAGGAATTTTCATCATTACATTTTCTTTTGAAATTTGCGTGTATAATCTTTTTGCCTCGGCTAAAGATAAACTAGTATTATCTTTTAATCTTGGGTCAATTTCAATACTAATAAAACCATCATTATTTTCATAATAATTAATAGCTAATTTATCTGCGGCCTTAGCTATATCTTCTACCGCAAGATACTCATATAAAGCTTTTTTATCTTTAAGATTTGATTTTTTGATTTTTTCTTTATAAATAGCTGAATTTAAAATCGCATTTTTAAAAATAGCAGGATTTGAAGTAGCACCGTTGATTGTTCTTGAGTATATTAAATCTAAAAATTCATGATCTAAAAATTCATTTTCTATAAAATCACACCATAGTGAAAATTTTTTCATTGTATTACCTTTATTATTTCTTTTAAATCTTTTTTATCTATACAAATATCTGCATGGGATCTTAAAATTTCTTTGGCACAAAAAGCTATTTTTAATCCACACTCTTTAAACATAGAAATATCATTAGCTCCATCACCCACACACATAATTTCTTCTGTTTTTAAATTTAAAAATTTCTTAAGTCTTTGTAGTATAATACCTTTTGAGTTATTGAACATAATTTCTCCGCCAACTTTTCCTGTTAACATACCATTTTTACTATGCAAAAAGTTAGCAAAACCAAAATCAAAATGAAGTTTATCTTGTATTAAGTCAATTCCTTCATGAAATCCACCGCTAAAAACAATTATTTTTATGTTTTTATTTTTTAAATACTCGCATAATTCTTTAGCACCATTCATCAAAGGTAAATTTTCACAGCATTTTCTTACTTGATCAATAGGCATTCCCTCAAGCAAGGCTACTCTAGCACTCAAGCTTTCAAAAAAATCAAGCTCACCATTCATTGCTTTGTTGGTGATTGCTTTTACAGCATCACCAACATTATAGTCTTGCGCTAAAATATCGATGGTTTCTCCATCCATTAGCGTAGAATCAAAGTCAAAGGCACAAAGCTTTATCATTAAAACTCACGCTTTAATAAAGCTTCAGCTTTTAATATAGTCAAGATATTTTCTTCTCTTTTACCTATACCAAAAATCATACCTTTTTCTTTTAATAAAGTTTCAGGTGGTGGATCAATCCTGCTTCTGTGAATTTTAATAGCCTCTGTTAATCTATCTATCACAAAACCCGCATTACCTGCAGGAGTTTGATTGCCATTTGCCATACCTTTTAAAACAATATATCTAGTTTGAGGTGTCATTTTAGAACTACCTTGATTAAATCTTTTTGCAAGATCAATCAAAGGCATAACATTACCCCTCATATTAAACACACCTAAAACATAATCAGGCACACTTGGAACCCTAGTATATTCTATAGGTTTAATAATTTCTTGGATATTAAGAATAGGAATAGCATATTCCTCATCTCCAACCACAAAACCAACAAGCTGAATAATATCCTCTTCTTTATCTACATCAGGTTCTGCAATTTGTGCTTGTTGTTTTTGCAAAACCTGGCTTAATTTATCATTCATCTTCTTATCCTAGTTTTAAATTTTTTCTAACTACATTTTCTAAGTACTCTGGAGAGTAAGGCTTAGTAATATACTCAGTCATTCCTACTTCCACACCTCTTAAGCGGTCTGATTTACTAGTTCTTGAAGTTACTGCAACAAGTGGAAGGTTTTTATATTTAGAATACTTTCTAATTTCACCTGCTAGGGTATAACCATCCATTCTTGGCATCTCAATATCAATCAAGACTGCATCAATATCATGTTCGCCTGATTTGATCATATTTAAAGCTTCCACACCATTAGTTGCCTCTACAATACTCACACCTAGTGGTTCTAGTGATTTTTGCATGATATTTCTATCCATTTTAGAATCATCCACTATAAGCACTGTATAATCACTTGGTTTTTCTTTAGCAGTCTTTTTAGATTGTGATTCAATTTGCGCTTTAATATCTACTTTGATTTCTTTAGCTATATCCATCATAGCAGCAACATCAATAATCAAAGTAACTCTACCATCACCACGAATAGTTGCTCCTGCTATACCTTGAATGTTTTGTAAATACTCACCCATAGATTTAATAACAATCTCTTCTTGACCCACTAAAGTATCTACTATAATACCAAGCTTACTTTCTGCTACGCCGATAACAACGACATAAGTTTGATCAGTATTTTCAAGCACTTGTTTTACACCAAATACATCTGAAAGTCTTACTAAAGATAAAACCTCATCTCTTAAGCGTAGTACATTTTTACCTTCAATAGTATAAATATCATCAATTGGCACTCTAACTGTCTCAAGAACACTTGCAAGAGGAATAGCATAAAACTCTTCTTGTGTACCCACAAGCAATGATTGAATAATCGCCAAGGTAAGTGGGATTTTAAGTTTCATCACAGTGCCTTTTCCAAGTTCACTGTCGATTTCAATCACACCATTTAATTTTTCAATATTAGTTTTAACAACGTCCATTCCAACGCCACGACCTGAAACATTAGTAATTTTTTTCGCAGTTGAAAAACCTGGTTTGAAAATCAAAGCAAACGCTTCTTTATCGCTCATTTGATCAGCTTCGCGTTCTGTGATTAGATTTTTCTCCATAGCTTTTGCTTTTAATACATCAGCATCAAGCCCTTTACCATCATCAGCAATCTCTACCACAATGTGGTTTCCTTCATTGTATGCTTTAAGATTAACCGTTCCTTTTTCTGGTTTACCATTAGCCACACGCGTTGCTGGATCTTCTATACCATGATCACATGAGTTTCTAATCATGTGCATAATAGGATCGCCGATTTCCTCCACAATAGACTTATCAAGTTCAGTTTCTTCCCCTGAAATTTCAAGCTCCATTTGCTTACCAAGCTCACGACCCAAATCACGTACAACCCTTGGGAATTTGTTAAATACTTTTGCAATAGGCTGCATTCTTGTCTTCATAACTGCTAACTGAATATCTGTAGTGACAATACTAAGTTGAGAAACAACTTGATTTAATTCTTCTAAGAATTTTTCTCCATCATATCTTTCTTCAACATCATCATAAATTTTCAACAAGCGGTTTTTACCTAGTACTAACTCACCAATTAAGTTCATCAGATGGTCAAGTCTTTTAACTTCAACCCTAATGGTTTGATCCATATTCGCACCACTACTTCCACCACCTGCTGCAGGAACTTTTTTCTCAGCAGTTGCATTTTGGGCTTGAGCGGCTGGTTTACTTGAAGCTGGGTTTGCTTCCTGTGTTTTTTTCTTTTCAGCACGTCTTGCTTGATCTTCAGCTTTTCTTACTTTTAAAAGTCTTTCAATTTCAGCTTCAACCTCATCATCGCTAAGCTTATTAACATCAACTTCAGGCTCTTCAGTTTTTGGTTCTTCTTTTACTTCTTCTTTTGGCTCTTCAACTTTAGTCGGCACAACAGACTCTAAGCTTTCACCTTCTGAAATAGCAGTTAATCTTGCACAAATTGGAGCTATGTCAAGTCCTATTGCTGTATCATTTCCATTATCTCTGATAGAATTTAACAAGGTTTTCATCATATCAATAGACTCTAAAACGACATCCATTACTTCAGGAGTAATTTTAAGCTCATTATGTCTTGCTTTATTTAAAACATCTTCCATGTGATGAGTAAGTTTTGTTAAAACATCAAAATTCAAAAAGCTTGATGAACCTTTAACAGTGTGCGCAACACGGAAAATTCTATTTAATAGTTCTAAGTCTTCAGGATTTGCTTCTAATTCAACCAAATCATGGTCAATTTGCTCGACTAATTCAAAGGCTTCAACTAAAAAATCCTCAAGTATTTCTTGAATATCTTCCATTTTTACTCCTCACCTTTTTCATGTTTTTTAATAACACGAGAAATTTCAGCAAAGAAATCACTTGCGTTAAATTTAACTAAATATCCATCGCCACCTGCTTCTTTAACACCTTTATCACTCATAAATTCATTTGATAAAGAAGAGTTAAACACGATAGGAATATTTTTAAATCTCTCATCATCTCTTACTTTAGCTGCAAAGTGGAAGCCATCCATTTGTGGCATTTCAACATCGCTTACGATGATTTTTAGATGCTTTCTTAAATCAGTACCATAAGCATTGTAAAGCTCTTCTAGTTTTTGTAAGCCTTCAACACCGTCTTTTGCTTCAACAACTTTTAACCCGATTTTATTCAGAATATCTTTTACAAGTTTTCTTGCAGTAGAGCTATCATCAAGCGCTAAAGCCATACCTTCGATTTTTTGGATTTTATCATCTTCAATATCAGTTTGTGGAGTATAAATTCCAAGCTCTTGCACTATGCTTTCTAAATCTAGGATAAGTAAAACCTCATCTCCTTCGATTTTAGTCACACCGGTAATTTTACCCTTATCTAAACTTCCTGCACTTGTTGCAAAAGTAGCTGGTTCTATATTTTTCCAATTTATTCTACGAATTCTTTTTGCTTCATGCACAATAAAACCAATTAAAACATTACTAAATTCAGTAATGATTACCCTAGGTTTTATATTTGTCATTTCTGGTTCTTGAATTTGCATCCATTTTGCTAGGTTGATTACAGGAATCACCACACCACGAAGATCAAAAATACCTTCCACATAGTCAGGTACTCCCGGAATTTCAGTCAAAAAAGGAATTTTAATGATTTCTCTAACCTTAGAAACATTTACACCATAAATTCCCTCATAGACTTTATCGTGGCCTTGCTTAAAGATGCGAAAATCAACAAGTTCCATTTCATTTGAACCTGTTTTAACGACATTCTCATCAAACATTATGCCTCCTTAAGTTCTATTTTGTGAAATCTGATTTCTGGCTCATATTTTACTACAAAAAAACTTTCCTTGTATGCAAAAGTAGCTAAATTTAAATATTTTATATTTTCGTATTCTAAAAACACGTCTTGATGATAATGACCTTCTATCACAAAACCTATATTATAGTGCTTTAAACGCTCTTTTATCAAGGTAGAAAAATGAGGAATTTTTCTAATAAGTTGTTTTTTGTTTTGATTTTTTAGAATTTTTTGAGTTATTTTTTCTTTATTAATAATATTTAAAAAATTTAAAAAAAATAGCAGACAATGATTTCTTAAACTTTTTAAGCAAAATTGCAAAAAAGGTTTTAAAAAAATATCTCCATGGGCTAATTTTACTAAGGTTTTATCTTGAAATTCGCAAAGTAAAGGTTGCTGTTTTATACTAAAAACCTTCACTTTTTTAAAAAATTTAGCCAAATTAAAATCATGATTACCTTCTAAATAAATGATTTCAATTTCATCAGCAAGCTCTTCAAGTAAGTCTATATAAGCTTTTGCAAAACCATGAGTAGCTTTTACTTCATAAATTAAAAGATCAAAAATATCACCCATTAAAAAAAGCTGCGGGGCTTGAATTTTTTTATCTTTTAAGGCTTGTAAAAACTCCCAAAAACCACGCCTATTCTCATTTTCATGCGCATCAGCGATGAAAATAGCATTTTCTTTTATAATTATTTTTTGCAAAAATTAAAATTCCAAAGCTTTGTATTCTATAGAAATGATTTCAAATTCACTCTCGCCTTTTGGTAAACGCACTTTAAAATCATCACCCTCTTTTTTACCAAGCATTGCTTTAGCAATAGGCGAGCTAATGGAAATATAACCTTTTTCTAAATTTCCTTCATTTACCCCTACCAAAGTATAAGTGCTTTGCTTTTCACTTTCTAAATCTTCCACCACAACAGTTGAGCCAAATTTCACACTATCATGTTCATAAGAAGATGGATCGATGATTTGCGCTCTTGAGATCAAATCCCCAAGTTCAGCTATCTTACCTTCTATAAAAGCTTGTTTTTCTCTAGCTGCGTGATATTCTGCATTTTCTTTTAAATCTCCATGGCTTCTTGCTATGTCTATTTCTTCTACTACTTTTGGGCGTTCAACTTTTTTTAAATGTTCTAATTCTTTTTCTAATTTCTCATAGCCATATTTACTCATAGGTTCTTTTTGCATGATTTATCCTTATTTGATTTCATAAAGTATTTTAGCTAAATTTTTTGCACTTGCAAATTGCAAATATTCTTTTAAAAAATCTACTTTATCAAAAAATGCCTTATAATCGTATTTAAGATAAGCTTGATACAAATTTTCCACATTCACTTGCTCTTGTAAAAATTCAGGATTAAGCTCGCTTTTTCCTGCAAAATCTAAAAAGATATTTGCAAGGCCTATGTGTTTGAGTTTTACAAAACATCTTGCGATAAATACATCAATAGCTTTAGCCTTATAAGCAAGCACAAAAGGCGTGCCGACCAAAGCTGCTTCAAGTGTAGCTGTACCACTACAAATAAAAGCAAAATCAGCATTTTTAAGCACTTTTGGGGTATTGCTTTGAATTTCAAAGCCATTTATATCTCCATAAAGTTCTAGTCTTTTTAAATTAAACTCTGGCACACAAAGGATTTTTTTACCTTTAAATTTAGTGCTTAATTCTCTAAAAATAGGCATTAAACGTTTTATTTCACTTTTTCTTGAGCCTGGTAAGAAAGCGATTGTTTTTTCATCATCTTTTTTTGAAAGTATATTTTTTACATCTTCTTGATTTTTAAATTCTTTTATCTCATCTAAAAGTGGATGACCCACATAAGTGCTTTTGCTAAAAAACTCGCTATCAAAAGGCAAGATAGAAGCTAGCACATCAAAATGACTTTCTATGATAGGTATGCGACCTTTTTTCCATGCCCAAACTTGAGGTAAGATATAATAAATTCTTTTTGCTTTGGAATTTGCTTTTTTTAAAGCCTTTGCAAAAGGTATGTTAAAAGCAGGTGAATCTATACATAAAATCGCATCAATTTTTTGAGTAAGACTTAAATTTACTAGCTCTTTTATAGCTTTTTTAGCTTTTAAAATGAGTGGCAAAACCTCTATAAAACCCATAGCGCTAAACTCATGTGAGCTATAAAGTGGCTTGGAATTTAGACTAAATTCTTTACATAAACTCTCATCATAAATTCCTACTAAATCAAATTCTTTATATTCATTTTTATAAGCTTTTAAAACTTCTTTTAAATGCAAATTTGCTGAAGGCTCTAAGGCACAAACTAAAAAGGTTTTCATTAACCTACCTTATATCAATTTTAAAAGACATTTTAACAAATTTTAACTTAGAGTTTAAACCCGCAAAGCGGGTTTAGTTTAATAAAGCGGAGTTGCTTCAACGATAGCAGGAGCAAAGAAAAATAATTCTTTTAATTCTATAGGCACAGAAGGATTTACAGTACAATCATCTAAGCCAAAGCGATTTTCTATAGGCACATGTGCTTCATAAAAAGTACTCATACATTTTACCCCTCCATGCGTTAAAGATCTAATTTGCACAGCAGAACTTGTCGTAGGCATGATAGAAAAAACCGTTTGCATTTGTCCATCTTGTAAATCTTGCTTGCAAGATTTTGTTCCAAAAGTTTTTTCATCCAAAACAGCCAAACACACATCAGCACCTCTAGGGTTTATAAACTGCACATAACCAAAAGGGCGTTGCACGGCATATCTATCTTTTTCTTTTAACTCATCGCTAAGTATTATTTCTTTTAAAAACCAATTTTGCTCTTCTAATATTTCAGAACTATACCTAAAAGGACTTAGTGAAATTCCTGTTTCTAAAGATCTTATGGCAAACATAGGTGTAAAATCTTCTAATTCATCTAAACTAACCTCAGCCCTTAAAAAACTCAAAACCATAAAAAATAAAATACAAATTTTTTTCATCATTTACTCCTAAGGTCTTCTAAAATTCACAGGAAAATGATCAGAAGCTAAAAAAGTCCTAAGTCCTGCTACAGCTAAAAGAGCAATAATTGGCGGTGGATTGTACAAAGAAGCTGTATTGGAATTTCCTGTGATAGCATAGTCAATAATCCTTCCGCTAGTTTGAGTATTAGTATTTGGAGGGATCACTCGTGTACGCGCTCTTAAATCTGGATCAAGTAAAGAAACCAAAGCTCCTGATTCTCTATTAAAATCACCCAAAATCATCCAATTAATCTCTGGTCTATTTCTAAAAAATTGATCCACAGCGCTCACAATAGCTCCACCATCATTACCCCCACTTGCTAAAGCATGTATGCTAAAAAACGCGTCATTTCCTATGCGAATTCCTATAATAGGTCTTGAGGCAACAGTTGGAGGCGGTAAAACAAAAACCTCATCAGCTTGCACTCTACTTACTATAGCCATATTTACACGATTTGCTCCAACATCCACTCTTGAATAATATATAAAAACAGAATTTGGACGACTTGATGAGCCCAAATTCCACTCATACTCATGTATAGGAATTCCAACTCCCACAGGTTGAACTTGTCTTGGAGTCATTATGGCTGTACTTGGCAAAACTCCTGCTTCTTGAACAGCCAAAATATCCATAGGATTAGCACCCGTTACAAGCTGTCTAATACTAATATTCCATTTACTTTCAGTAGAAGCTGATGAGCCTTGTAAATTCCAAGTGCCGCTATTATAATTTTCTAAAGCTCCAAACAATAAATTAAAACCTAAAATTAAAAATATTATCTTTTTCAAAATACCCCTCCTTCAACATAAGGTGATCTTGTTTGAAAAGCAGGCGCACTTATACTCCATTGTCTATCTAAATTTTTTTCTTTTGATTTCAAACAAGGTGTCAAATAAATACTATAATAGTTAAAATAAAACTCCTCCATTACATTTCCAACCGTTGTTTGTATACATTGTTGAGTAGCATAATTTTGAATTTGATAAGCACCATTACTCATAGGAAAAAGACCCCAATATTGTGCAAAATTACTTTGATCACAAGGATAATGCACAATGCCATTTCCATAAGCATTTAAACAAGTGTTAGTTTTTGCGTTTTTAATCATGACTTTATTATTAGGAAATTCAATGAGTTGCCACACTCTTGCATCACCAAAAGGTTTGCTATCAAATAAATTATAACCCCATATCCAATTGCCTGGATTTAACGCCCAAACAGTTAGCGCAGCACCATTTGGATTCATGATAGTTACAAAATCACTCGCAATGCCTGAATTTTCATACAAAGCATTTGAAGTAAATTTATTATCCGAAGTTAACCTTGGCAAGGGTCCTTTTACGGGATTATCCCCTTTAAAAGTATTTGTAGTAACTATTGGTGGTACAAGCGGTATAGCAGGAAAATGCTTACCTTCTATTAAAGCTGGTGTTTTTTGCTTGGCAGGTGGCGTTGGATTTTTACCTATTTTTAAAGGATCAATATCATTTACATCACCCAAAGAACGTCCTAAAGGGTTTAATTGCTCTTTAGAAGAACATCCAATAAAAAAAGCTACAAATGCACTAAATATCATTATGAATTTAATTTTTTGCATTTTTCCTCCTTGAATTAAATTTAAATATACTATCATAATTATAAATAAATTATAATACAAAACACCACTAATAATTTTTCTTTATTTTAAAAAATATTTTATCACTTGTGTTAAAATTTAAAAAAAGGAAAAAATATGAAAGAAATTTTAATAACAAACGATGATGGCTATGAAAGCGAAGGCTTAAAAAAGCTTATTAAAATGCTAAGAAAGCATTTTAAAGCTAAAATCACCATAGTAGCTCCTGCTAGTGAAAAATCAGCATGCTCGCACTCCATAACACTAACCAAACCTTTAAGATTTCACAAGGTTGGAAAAAGATTTTATAAACTTGATGATGGCACACCTGCAGATTGTGTTTATCTTGCTTTGCATGCTTTATACAAAAAGCGTTTACCTGATCTTGTCATAAGTGGGATTAACAAAGGTGCTAATGTAGGCGAGGATATAACCTACTCAGGAACTTGCGCAGGTGCTATGGAAGCAGTGCTTCATGGAATTCCTGCAATTGCTTTATCACAATTTTACAAAGATAGCCAAAAAGAGCTTGATTATAAACTTGCTTTAAAGCTTACTAAAAAAATAGTCAAAAATATCTTTGAAAAGGGCTTTCCTTTAGATAAAAAAGAATTTTTAAATATCAACTTTCCTTCTAGTAAAACAGCCTTTCAAGGCTTAAAAATTTGCAAAGCAGGTAAAAGAATTTATAGTTATGAAGCACACTCAAATACAAATCCAAGAGGTGTAGAATACTACTGGCTAGCTGCTGCTAATCTTGATCATGAAAATGAAAAAGACTCAGACATAGCACTTTTAAAACAAGGCTATGCCACAATAACACCTATAATGCTTGATCTAACAGCTTATAATCAAATGAAAAATCTCAAAAAATGGATGAAAAATGGATAGATACACGCGTATAAAATGGCTTGTTAATGAAGAAAATTTTATTAAATTTCAAAATACCAAAGTTTTAGTTTGCGGACTTGGTGGAGTTGGTGGAATTTGTGTTGATGCGCTTTTTAGAAGTGGCTTTAGCAATCTAACTTTAATCGATGCAGATAAATTTGAAACTACTAATCAAAACCGCCAACTTCATAGTGAAAATATAGGCGTAGAAAAAGCTAAGGTTTTTGAACGCATTTACAATGCCAAAGGTATAGTTGGTAAAATCGATGATGAGTTTTTAAAAAGTTTTGATCTAAGCGAGTTTGATTTAATCATTGATGCGATTGATGATATACCTGCTAAGGTTGCTTTGGCTAACTTGGTTGATTTAAAAAAGCAAATTTTTATCTCATCAACCGGTGGAGCTAGAAAGCTTGATCCAACGCGTATTAAAACGACAAGTATATTTAAAACACACGGCGATGCCCTAGCTAAAAAATTCCGTTATGAGCTTAGAAAATCAGGCTTTAAAGGGGATTTTGATGTGGTATTTTCAGATGAAGAAGCTCATTGTAAAGATCTTGGCTCATTTATGGGTGTGACAGCCTCTTTTGGACTTGCTTTAGCTTCTTTGGCTTTAAGGAAAGTGCTTGATAAGAAAGCTTGATATAAAAGACTTAGCTTCTTGTATCAAGCTTTTTAAGCAAAGCGTATCTACTCTTTGTAAAAATGATTACACAAAAGAACAAATTCATGCATGGATTAATATAGATCAAAAAGCTTGGGAAGAAAAATTTCAAAATCAACTAGGCTTTGTTTATGAAGAAAAAGGTCAAATCATATCTTTTATAAGTATAAATTTAGAAGAAAAAACTCTCGATCTTTGCTTTACTCATGCAAGCTATGCTCATCAAGGTTATGGCAAAGCTTTATTAGAATTTGCTCTTAAAAACTACCCTTATAGTGAAATTTATACTTTTGCTAGCCTTAGTGCTAAAAATTTCTTTTTAAAAGCAGGATTTAAAATCATCAAAGAAAACATTGTTATAATAGATCAACAAGAATTGAAAAATTTTTTAATGAAAAAGGAAATAAAATGAAAAAAATACTTTTACTTTTTAGTCTTTTTTGCTCTTTTGCTTTGGCAAATGAAAATTTAAAAGATCTTTTTAAAGATTACAATGAAAGTGGAGTTTTTATAGCTTACGATGGCAAGGATTATTATAGTAATGATTTTACAAAAGCAAACAAACGCATCCTACCTGCCTCTACTTTTAAAATTTTCAATGCCCTAATCGCACTTAATGAAGGTATTGTAAAAGATACCAATGAAATTTTTTATCATTACAAAGGTGAAAAGGTATTTTTACTCTCTTGGAAAAATGACGCAAATTTAGCCCTAGCTATGCAAAGATCACAACTACCTGCCTATAAAGAACTAGCTAGAAAAATCGGCTTAGAAAAAATGCAAAAAAACCTAAATAAACTCAACTATGGCAACCAAAAAATAAGTAAAATCGATGAATTTTGGATAGATGACTCTTTACAAATTAGTCTTAAAGAACAAGCAAACTTACTTTTTGAACTAGCAAATCTAAAATTAGATTATCCTAAAAATATACAAAAAGAAATTATAAATATAATAAAACTTAGTGAAAATAGCCATTATGAGTTTTTTGCAAAAACAGGCTGGGGTAAAGAAAAATACGGACAAATCGTAGGTTTTATAAAAGATAAAAAAACTCATCAAATTTATGCTTTTGCTTTATGTATGGATATAAGTGATTTTAACAAGCTTTATCTAAGAGAAGAATTAGCAAAAAAATATCTATCAAATTTAATAAACTTGGCACATAAAAAATAAAGGATGATAAGTCAAGGTATTTTGAAATTCTTTTTCATAGTTTTTTAAAAATGCCTTGCTTATAAAAAATTTATCACTCAAAGCATTTACCCCGCTTAATTTCAAATGTCTAAAAAGCTCTAAAGTATGATCAAATTTTAGCTCTTTTAACTCTTCTTTTGCCTTTATGATCTTAAAATTTTTAGAAAGCTTTTGCCTAATTTGCTCTAAAGTTAAATATTCAAGTGATAAATTAGTGCTTTGTTTTATTTGAGTGAAATTTTTTTCTCCAAAAGTAGAAAAAAGCAAAACCCCATTTTTACTTAGCATGCTTGCAAGATTTTCTAAAAGCTCATCTATCTTTAGCCACTGCATACAAGCATTTGAAGCTATAAGATCAAATTTTTTCGTATAAAAATGATGATTTTTAAGTTCATTCATATCAAAAACACCAAATTCATCAAACTTACAAGGATTTTCAAAAGGATAAATATCATTTAAAAAATAATGCTTAAATTTAATGCTCTCTTGCAAAGCCTTGCTAAAAACCCCTACCCCACAGCCAAACTCAAACACCGCTTCAAAATCTCTAAAATCACTCTCACTAAGCATTTTACAAAGCTCTTTAGCCATGTCTTTTTGCACTGGTGTATTTGCGCTATAAGTATCTTTTGCTCTTATGAAAGTTTGCAAAGCTCTTCCCAAGTGTGGTATTTAAAAAATGCAAAATGTGGCTCATCAATAAACATTGCCTTTTCTTTGAAAAAATTAAAAGCATGTTTTGGTGGAAAAATTTTATCCTCTTTGCTAATTATGGCTTTATCCCAAGTGAAATTTTCATTTAAATCCTTAGTACAAAACTCATATAAGCTTAAAAGTTCTGCTTTTAAATGTTCGTTTTTTTCAAAATAAAATCCATCACTTAAACTCATTCTTTCTTCAAGCAAATTTGCTTTAAAATCCTCTAAAACAAATCTTTTCATTGTAAGTTTAAAAATGGCTTTTTTAATCCCAAATTCATCATCTATAGGTAAATTTGTACCATTTATGGCTATTTTTTTATCAAATTTTATATCTTTTAAAATTTTACTCGCTACACAAACTCCCATGGAAAAGCCAATAAGAGTTATTTTTTCAAATTTATGAAGATCAAATTCCCAATCAAAACTCGTATAATCATACACCATTAAAACATTTACATCACTTTTTAAATGTGCAAAATGGCTAAAATGCGAGCAAAATCCTGAAAAAAATAAAATCAACTCAGATGAATTTGCATTTTTATGTAAAAAATGAGTTTTCAAAGTACCTCCAAAACCTTTTCTAAGTCTTTTTTCACTAGCCCAGCATGCAAAGAAAAGCGAATTCTAGCTGTATTTTTAGCCACGGTAGGCTCTTTAATAGCAGGTGCAAAAACACCATTTTCTAAAAGCTTTTGTGAAATTTCACTAGCTAATGCATTTTGCCCTAAAATAAAAGATATCACATAAGCCTCGCCTAAAACTGCACCTTTACTTGCTAAAGCATTTTTAAACCAAGCACTTAACCCTAAAAGCTCTTTTCTTTGAGCGTTAAATTCATGTAAATGCTTAAAAACATGCAAAGTCCAAGCTACATTGATGGGTGCAATAGCAGTTGAGTATATAAAGGCTCTTGCTTTGTTGATAAAAAAATCTTTCTCATCACTTATCATACAAGCTCCCATGGAAGCTATGGTCTTACCAAAGGTAAAAACTAAAAAATCCACTTCCTTTTCTAAACCCAAAAATTTCACATAACCCAAACCATCATCATTAAAACACCCTATGCTATGAGCTTCGTCGATGTAAATTTTGATATTTTTAAACTCTTTTTTTAAATTTATGATTTCTTTTATAGGTGCAAAATCTCCATCCATGCTAAATAGCGCTTCACTTATGATGATAATATTTTCAAATTCTTTATAATGCTTTTGCACTAAGCTTTGTAAATGTTTTATATCATTATGTTTAAACCTTATAAATTTAGCCCCGCCAAGCCTTAAACCATCGATGATACTTGCATGCACTTGCTTATCTGCTAAAAACAAAGTATTTTTAATGCTTGCTAAAGCTTGCAAACAGCTAACATTTAAGGCATAGCCATTGTTAAAATGCAAAATTTTTTTGCCCAACTTAGCTTCTAAAAAGCTTTCAAATTCATCAAAAATCGCATAATTGCCACTCAAGCTTCTTGAACTTGAACTAGAAAATTCAAATTCTTTTAAATGTGTTAAAAAATCTTGCTTTAATGCTTTTTCGTTGCTTAAATTTAAATAATCATTGCTCGCTAAATTTAGCAATTTTTGCTCATTATAAACGACATATTTTCCCTCATGCCCTAATGAGCGTAGAATTCTAAAATTATCTTGTTGTTTTAACGCATCTAAAATTTGTGCAATTTGCATACTCAACCTATTGTTACTATTTAAATATTCAATTATACAAAAAATGTTAAAAGAAGTGATTGCTATTTTTAGATAACACATAAACTTAAATGTAGTATCATTAGCAATAAAAATCAAAGAAGTAAAAATGAATTTAAAAGAACTAGACTTAAAACACATTTGGCACCCTTGCACGCAAATGAGCGATCATGAGTTTTTACCTTTAATACCTATAAAAAAAGCTAAGGGAGTATATTTGTATGATTTTGATGAAAAATCTTACATAGACTGCATTAGCTCTTGGTGGGTAAATATCTTTGGCCATTGTAATGAATATATCAATGAAAAAATCAAAGATCAGCTACAAAACTTAGAGCATGTTATACTTGCAGGCTTTTCGCATGAGCCTATCATAAAGCTTTCGCAAAGACTTTGTAAGCTTTTGCCTTTTGATAAATGCTTTTTTGCAGACAATGGTAGTTCGGCCATAGAAGTGGCTTTAAAAATGAGCTTTCAATACCACTTAAACAATGGCTCTAAAAAGGATAAATTCTTATCGCTTAGCAATTCTTACCATGGAGAAACCTTAGGCGCATTAAGCGTTGGCGATGTAGCACTTTATAAAAAAACCTATGAGCCTTTACTTTTAAAAAGTATCACAACACCTGTGCCAACAAACAAAGACTATACAAAAGAACTTGAAATTTTAGAAAGTATTTTAAAAAATCATCATCATGAAATTTGTGCTTTTATACTTGAGCCTTTACTTCAATGTGCGGGCAATATACATATGTATGAGCTTGGGTATTTAGATGAGGCGGTTAAACTTGCTAAAGATTATGGTGTGCAAGTGATATTTGATGAGATAGCCACAGGTTTTGGACGCACAGGGGAAATGTTTGCGCTTGATTATTGCTCACAAAGTATTGATTATATATGTCTTTCTAAAGCTATCACGGGTGGGTATTTACCACTTTCAGTGGTGCTTACTAAAGATGAAATTTATGAGAAATTTTATGATAGCTATGAGAGCCAAAAGGCCTTTTTACACTCTCACTCTTACACGGGTAATGCCCTAGCTTGTGCAGCGGCTAATGCGACTTTGGATATTTTTGAAAAAGAAAATATCATCGCAAAAAATAAAATCAAAAGTGCTTTTATAAAAACTCAATGGGAGAGTTTAAAAGAATTTGACTTTTTAGGAAATTTTAGAAATTTAGGTATGGTAAGTGCATTTGATATACAAAAAAGCAAATATAAAAGAGCAGGACTTGAAGTCTTTCAAAGAGCCTTAGAAAAAGGCTTGCTTTTAAGACCACTTGGAAATACAATTTATTTCATGCCACCATATGTTATAAATGAAGATGAGATTGCTTATGTAGTGCAGTCTTTAAGAGAAATTTTTAAAGATTTTTGAAAGTTTTTCACACACTTTATCATCAAATTCTATGATAGGAATTTTAGCGTAATTGCTTATAAAATCCTTGCTAAAATTATCTTGAGTTTTTAAGATTAAAGCAAGGATTTTAATATCCCTTTGTTTTAGTGCTTCTATGCTTAAAAGAGTGTGATTGATACTTCCTAGATAGTCTTTTGCTACTAAAATCGTAGGGTACTTAAACACACTCATATAATCAATCATTGTTTTTTCATCATCAAGGGGCGAAAAAAGCCCACCAGCTAGCTCGATGATGAGTTTATCACTTTGTGGAATTTGTATATCAAAAGCTTTATAGCTTAAATTTTCTAAAATCCTGCCTTTGTGCGGGGAAGCAGGGGTTTTTAAAAACACACCTTCTTTGAAAATCTTAGTTTTTGGACTAAACTCAGCTACTACCTCGCTATCTTTTGGCGTGCCTGCTTGGATAAGCTTAAAATAATCAAAATCCAATTCCTTACAAAGTCTAGCACTTAGATAAGTTTTACCAACATCTGTGTCTATACCACTAATGTATATTTTCATTTTAAGCCTATGAAAGTATTTTTAAACCCACAGTACAAGCAATGATAAGAGCAATTAAAAAAAGCTTTAAAAAGCTTTTACTTTCTTTGTAAAAAAGCACTCCGATGATAACCCCGCCTGCAGTTCCAGCTCCTGTCCATATAGAATAAGCCACACTCATAGCAATGCTTTGCATACTAAGGCTTAAAAACCCAAACGAAAAACCAAAACACACTATCAAAGCTAAAAGATAAAGCTTATTTTTAGTGCTTACAAGTTGTTTCATGATAATCACACCAAAAATTTCAAAAGCAGTCGCTAAAAATAAAAAAAACCATTCCATTATTTAGCTTCCTTGCTTACAATCTTAAGACCTATGATACTTAAAAGCAAAATGGCTATTAAAGCAAGCTTAGTAATGGAAGTTAGCTCATTGAAAATAAACATCTCATTAAGCACCACTCCAACTGTGCCAATACCCACAAAGACACTATAAGCAATGCTTACTTCAAGTCTTTCGCAAGCTTTTAAAAAACATGTAAAAGATATGCTTACACCAATAGCTGTTAAAGCATAATGCCAAATTTCAGTTGAGTATTTTAAACCACTCACCCAAAAACACTCAACCAAACCACCTAAAATAACCATAAACCAACCAAAATTAGAGCTTATTTTTGTTCTTTCTATCATAATTTACCTTTTTTTCAAAAGCGCAAATTATAACTAAATTTACAAAACAATAAGCTCTATAAAGTTAAATTTTCTTACTTTCTACCTCTTTTAATATAGATTGAGAGATGTTTCCTACGGCTTTGGTAGCTTCGTTTGTAAAATTAGCGATTTCTACATTTTCCTTTGTAACATCTTCTAAATTAACTATGGCATCATTAATCTGTGTAATACTTTGAGTTTGCTCTTGCATTGATATAGAAACATCATTAACACTTTGAACTAAAATATTAACATTAGCCTCTATCTCTCCTAAGCTTTTTTCTGTTTTTTCAGCTAAATGACGTACCTCATCAGCTACCACTGCAAACCCTCGTCCATGCTCACCCGCACGAGCTGCTTCAATAGCTGCATTTAAAGCTAGTAAATTGGTTTGATCTGCTATATCTTTAATTACATTCACAATTTCTTTGATATTTTCAGCTTGTGTTACCACTTCTTTTGTTTTATCTCCCACATTTTGCATAGAAATATTGATCTGATCTACCGCGTGTATTGATTTTTCAAGTGATTGAGATTGAGAGTGTGTCCCATCTACTAATTTTTGCATAGATTCTTCTAGTTTTACACTTTGCAAAGTTAGTTCTTTTGCAAAAGTAGAGGATGAAATAAGCATTTTTTTAATTTCATCACCTAAAACATTTGTTGTAATTTCTACATTACCTTTTGCATTTTGAACCTGAGTAGAAAAATCTAATGCCTTATAACTTTCAAGTACTCTATCAAGTTCATTGATATTAGAACCTATTTTTTCTTCTAAAACTTTTAACATACCATTTAAAATATTTTTCAATTCTATAAGTTGAGGGTTAATAGGATTTTTATCTAATCTCACTGATAAATTTCCAAGTTCAATTTCTTTAACTTTTTGCACACTCTCAGAAACTGCTTCTTGGTCTTTATGTAAATTGTTTTGAATGCTTACAATACTTTCGCTAATCTCACGAGCAATAATTGCAAATTCATCATTTCCTTTAAGATCTATTTTTATTAAATCCATTTTCTTTTTATAGTTTAAGCTATCAAAAAAACTTTCTAAAGTATTTTTGATCACTATAATTTTTTTAAGAAAATAATCTATCATACCACCCAATATAGCTATAATTATCAATACAAATATTACTCCAAAAATAATTTGAGTTATCAAGAGCTTATCAAAAACCTCATCATAATCTTTTAAAGAATTCGCAGAACACAACATCATTTCATTTGCGGTATTTATACATACTGCTACACGCTGATCACCTTTTAAAGTATACTCGATCAAATTTGTTGGCTCATTTGGGGTTAAACTTGCAACACTAATAAACATTTTTATCGCATTTGCTATTTCAGTCTCTTTGTTTAAATCAATATACCCAGAAGAATGAGCAATTAAGTTTCCATTACTATTAATTAAAAACACACTATTGCTTGGAGTTATTTTTAACTCCTCAAAAGCTTTTCGCATATCATCAAGGAAAATTTCACCTGCTAAAACACCTATAAATTTTCCATCTATTTCTATGGGAGCTGTTATAGATACAACCATTTTTTTGGTTACTACATCTTCAAAAGGATCTGAAATATTGATTTTTCTAGTATCCTTTGTGAGTTTATACCAAGATCTTACTCTAGCGTCAAAACCATCTTTTTCTTGATTTAAAATAAAATGCTTACCTTTAGAATTAATATCAACATCAATCAAACTACCATCTTTTTCATATCCTACATAAATAGCTGTAAAAGAATGTAAAGAAAAAATATATTCTAAAAATTTAGCCACATGCTCTTTGTCTGTATTTTTGCCAGCTACAATACTTTTAGATATTCTCTCAATACTTTCTTTTCTTGAATTAAAATAAAGCTCAGCAAAACTTTTTCCGTTTTTAACGCTTTCTTGCTTACCATGAGTAATACTTTGTAAAATATCTCTTTTAGAAGAATGATAATTTATACCTACAAAAATTCCAAAGCCTATAAGCAAAATTAAGGCCGTAAGTATAGATATTCTTCTTGCAATAATAGTTTTAAACATTAACAAACCTCCAAATTTTGTCGTAAATATAAAAATATTGTAATGTAATTATTAAAAATTTCTTAGTATTTATTAATAAATTAATTTAAAAAATAAAAATTTGTTTTAAATTTGCACATTTACTAATACAAATTAATATTCATTTAATTTATATTTAATATAATAGTCAGTTTACAAAAAAAGGAGAATATATGAAATTTTTAGCAGGTAGCAAAAAGGCTTTATTAGTATTAGCTAGTTTAGCTTTTTTAACAAGCAATAATACTTTTGCAAAAGATTTTGAACCTATTATCGTTATACATGGTGGAACAAGTGGCTTAGGACTTACTAAAGAAGAATTTGCCAAAAGAGAAAAGGTAATGAAAGAATCCTTAAAAGCAGGTCAAAGCATACTTGAAAAAGGTGGAAGCTCGGTTGATGCGGTTATAGCTGCCATTAAAGTCATGGAAGATAGTCCTGAATTTAATGCTGGAAAAGGCGCTGTTTTTACTTCTGATGGATTTAACGAACTTGATGCATCATTAATGGATGGAAAAAATTTAAAAGCAGGTGCAATTGCTATGGCTAGGACGATTAAAAACCCCATAGAAGCAGCAAGACTTGTTATGGAAAAAACACCTCACACCTTAATAGCAGGCGAAGGTGCTGATAAATTAGCCAAAAAACATGGTTTAGAAATAGTGGGGCAAAAATACTTCTTTACAGAACACAGATATAAACAACTTCAAGAAGCTAAAAAAAGCAAAGAAGTATTACTAGATAGTGATAAAGCAAAAGCTCATCTTGGTGTAAGCACAGAGCCATATTTAGGCACAGTAGGCGCAATAGCTTTAGATAAAAATGGCAATCTTGCAGCGGGCACAAGCACAGGTGGCACTACAAATAAAATGACAGGACGCATTGGGGATTCTCCTATTATAGGGGCAGGAAATTATGCAAATAATGACTCAGTAGCGATTTCTTGTACAGGAACAGGTGATATTTACATAAGAGTAGCTGCAGCTCATGAGGTTGCGTCTTTGTATAAATACAAAAAACTTTCAGTGCAAAAAGCAGCTGAAGAAACTATCAAACAAGTAGCTAAACTTGGTGGTACTGGTGGAATCATCTCAATAGATAAAAACGGAAAAGTTGGCTATGCTTGGACTAAAGATAAACTTGGAATGTATCATGGACAAGCAAAAATCGGTGAAGAACCAAAAGTATTTTGGCCGCTTGGAAAATAATTAGCGCAACTTGACTTTTTTAACGCCTCGAAGTTTAAAGATCTTTGAGGCTCCACTTTCAAAAAACTTTTCATCTATTATTTTATCTGCATTTTGCATAGCCCACTTTAAATCAAATTTTTTTCCATGAAGATTTGCAGAAGTAGAATAAAGCCAATCAAACTCTTTTAAAAAATTCTCATGAGCACAATCTTTCACAACGCGTATTGCTTTAGAATTAGGATATAAAAAAGTAGTTTTTTTGGATTTTCTAATAGTGTTTTTAAAATGACTTGGTATTCTTGTAAGTTTTTTAAGCTCGCTAAATTTAGCTGTGGTAATCAAACAATCTTGGCTTAAAGGTCTTTTTTTTAAAGTATTAAGGGCTTTTAAGTCCTTGCTTAAAAACCCTGCTGTTGTATCAGTTTGAGCAAGATAAATCATGCTTTTAAGTATTCTTGCAAGCTCTTTACTTCAAGACATGATTTATTTTGTATAGCTTTAATCGCTTTAGCACCTGCATACGCTGCTCTTAGGTTTGTAAAATACGGGGTTTTAAAGCGTAAAATATTTGCTCTAATTTTTTTAGTATCACCTTTAAAGCTATGCTCATCGCTTGTATTAATAGCAAGTTGAATTTGAGAATTTTTTAACTTATCCTCTACATTTGGGCGCCCTTCAGAAATTTTATGCACAAACTCACACTCTAAACCTGCTTCTTGTAAAATTTTATAAGTTCCACTTGTAGCAATGATTTTAAATCCTAGCTTAATGTATTCATTAGCTAAATCTACTGCGTATTTTTTATCTTGTTCTCTTAGTGATAAAAATACATTGCCACTTTCTGGTAAGAAATTTGAAGAAGCAAGTTGGCTTTTTGCGTAAGAGTTTTCAAAGTCTTTGCTTACACCCATAACTTCGCCGGTTGAGCGCATTTCAGGCCCAAGCTCAAGGTCACTTCCACTAAGTTTTGCAAAAGGAAATACCACTGATTTTACACTAATGTGTTTTGGTTTTTTAGCTCTTAAAATTCCGTTTTTTTCTTCTACCACTTTAAAGGTATCATAAAATTTCAAACTTTCTCTTAAATTTCCTTGCCACATCACGCGTGTTGCAACCTTAGCTAAAGGAATTCCTGTAGCCTTACTCACAAAAGGCACAGTTCTACTAGCTCTTGGGTTTACTTCTATCATATAAAGTTTATTATCATGGATAGCAAATTGTATATTTAAAAGCCCTACTACTCCTAAATTTAAAGCAATATCTTTTGTTTTTTGCTCAATCATTTCAAGCATAGCTTCATCAATATTTACGGCAGGTAAAGAGCAAGCACTATCGCCTGAGTGAATTCCTGCTTCTTCAATATGCTCCATAATACCTGCTACATAAACTTCTTTTCCATCACTTATCGCATCTACATCAAGTTCAGTAGCATTGTCTAAGAATTGATCGATTAATACCGGGGATTTATCACTCACATCTACAGCTTCTTGCATATAAAGTCTAAGCTCACTCTCATCATGTACAACACGCATTGCGCGACCACCCAAAACATAGCTTGGCCTAACAAGCACAGGATAACCTATCTCATTTGCTTTTATAATCGCTTCTTCTACACTTATAGCTGTGCCATTTTTAGGTTGATTTATGCCTAAATCTTCGATAAATTTAGCAAATTTCTTTCTATCTTCAGCTAAATCTATCACTCTTGCACTTGTTCCTATGATCTTTGCTCCAAAAGCACTAAGGCGTTTTGCAAATTTAAGCGGAGTTTGACCACCAAAATGCACTATCACTCCATCTGGTCTTTCTCTATCAATAACCGCTCTTAAATGCTCAAAATCAATCGGCTCAAAGTATAAAATATCACTTGTGTCATAATCTGTCGAAACCGTTTCTGGATTACAATTATACATTATAGTTTTTACGCCCATATCTTTTAGAGCAAAAGAAGCATGCACACAAGCATAATCAAACTCAATGCCTTGTCCTATGCGGTTTGGCCCACCACCTATAATCATCACTTTTTTATCTTTTTTATCTTTACTTTCTTTTACTTGTGTAGCTTCATTTGCATTGATACTTGAGTATAAATACGGAGTTAATGCTTCAAATTCGCCCGCACAAGTATCTACTTCGCTATATTGAGCGATGATTTTATGTTTAATTCTTGCATAATAAATATCATTTTGGCTTAGCTCAAGATTATCTTTTTGATTTATCAAACTAGCAATTTTTTTGTCCGAAAAACCTAAGGTTTTAGCTTTTCTTAATAGTTGTTTATTGCTTAAAATATCCATATCTATTTGATCTTCAAAATCCACTATTGCTTTAATTTGATTTAAAAACCAAGGATCTATTTTGCAAAGCTCATAAAGCTCTTGAGTACTAAAACCTTCTCTAAAAGCTTGTGCTATATAAAGCAAGCGTTTTTCGTTAGCTTGGCGAATTTTTGCCAAAAGCTCATTTTTATCACATTCTATAGTATCAAACCCACTTAAATTTCTCTCAAGTGAGCAAAGTGCTTTTTGAATGCTTTCTTTAAAAGTTCTCCCTATAGCCATAACCTCACCCACGCTTTTCATAGCAGTGCCAAGCTCTGTGCTTGCATTTGGGAATTTTTCAAAAGTAAAGCGAGGAATTTTAGTTACAATATAATCAATTACCGGTTCAAATGAAGCAGGAGTGCCTGTGATGTCGTTTTTAATCTCATCTAAACTAAATCCAACTGCTAAAAGCGTAGCTACCTTAGCTATAGGATAACCCGTTGCTTTACTAGCTAAGGCTGAAGATCTTGAAACCCTAGGATTCATTTCAATGACTATCATTCTACCATTAGTTGGATTGATAGCAAATTGCACATTTGATCCGCCTGTATCTACTCCAATTTCTCTTAAAATAGCAAAAGAGGCATTACGCATTGCTTGGTACTCTTTATCAGTCAAAGTTAAAGCAGGAGCTATAGTGATAGAATCACCCGTATGAACCCCCATAGGATCAACATTTTCAATAGAGCAAACGATAATACAATTATCATTTTTATCTCTAATGACTTCCATTTCATATTCTTTCCAACCAAGTAAGCTTTCTTCGATTAAAATTTCATGGATAGGACTGAGTGCTAAAGCAGTATTTGCAAGCTCTGCAAACTCATCCATATTATACACCACGCCACTTCCTGCACCACCTAAGGTAAAAGAAGCTCTAATCATCAAAGGAAAACCAATCTCATCAACAGCTTTTAAAGCCTCTTCATAATTATACGCATACATAGATTTTGGCAAATCCATGCCAATTTTTTTCATACATTCTTTAAAAACTTGTCTATCTTCGCCTTTTTTAATCGCTTCAGGATTTGCACCTAAAAACTTGACATCTGCAAGCTCACCACTTTCATAAACTTCCATAGCGACATTCAAAGCAACTTGGCCACCCATAGTAGGTAAAATCGCATCGATTTTTTCTTTTTTGATAATACTTAGAATACTTTCTTTGGTAATTGGTTCTATATAAGTTGCATCAGCAAATTCAGGATCTGTCATGATCGTAGCTGGATTAGAATTGATCAAAACTACTCTATAACCTAGCTCTTTTAAGGTTTTTGCTGCTTGAGTTCCTGAGTAATCAAACTCGCAAGCTTGACCTATAACGATAGGCCCACTGCCTATTAATAATATATTTTTGATATCTGTTCTTTTTGGCATGTATTTTCCTAAGCTGAATTTTTAGCCAAATTATAACAAATATAAGTTTTTTAGAAGTTGAAATTTTTAAAATAAATAAGCAAAAATTAGTTTTCTACCATGTAAAAATAACTTGGAACTTTCATTTTAGTATAAGGTTTAACATAAGCATTTTGATAAGCACCCTCTTCTTCTATTTTAAAAATTTCTCCCACTGGAATTCCTGAAAAGAAAATCTCATCTAAACCACTTGTATAAACCTTATCGCCCATTTTAAGTTCAAGCCATTTAGGGATATACTTAACTAAAACATAATCATTTCTTCCATGAGCTATACCTGGTGCTTGTTCTTTGCCTATGTAAACAGAAAAAATACATTCTTCATCACCTTGCAAAAGCCCCAAAGCTCTACCATTTTTTTCTATGACTATGCCTGCTGTGTAACCATTATAAATTAAACCTTTGATTTTTCCTTTATAATCAACATCAAGCCAAACCTTATGATAATCACTAATTTGCGCATAAGAAGTTGCTTTAACCAAACTCACATTAGGATAATAAAAACTTGAGTTTTTATCGCTTAAAATGTTATTTAGCTCATTAGCAAAGTTTTTCATATAGATATTATTTTTCTCAAGCTCGGCATTTCTTTCTCTTAAAGTTCTAATTTCTTCAGCTTGATTAAAATGCTCGTTGAATTTATTTTTTAAAAGATCAATACTTTGAGAAAATTGATTGACAATAGCAATATTTAAATCTAAAACATTTCGTTTTATTACATCTCCATAATAAAACGAAATAAATACTAAAAAAGATAATATTAAAACGCTAAGAATTTTACTCTTCATTCGTTAGCTGGTGTAATAATGAAATTTCTTCTAAAGCTTTACCTGTACCTTTTGCAACTGCTAAAAGCGGCTCATCAGCTACATATACTGGAAGTTTTACAATTTCAGATAAATATTTATCAAGCCCGCGTATTAAAGCTCCGCCTCCCGTTAAAACAACACCATTTTCAACAATATCTGCTGCAAGATCAGGTGGCATCATTTCAAGAACGATTTTTAAAGCATCAGCGATTTCTTTTAAATGTTCACGCATAGCTTCTCTTACATCTTCACTTGTTAATTCGATTCTATTTAACAAGCCTGTTACTTGATCACGCCCTTTAACCACCATAGAAAGCTCTTTTGGAAGTTGAACTGCTGAGCCTATTGCGATTTTAATTTCCTCACCCGTTCTTTCACCTATGACAAGGTTGTATTTTTCTTTTACATAATTTACTATACTAGTATCAAGTTTATCGCCAGCTGTGCGGATAGATTTTGAAATCACAAGTCCACCCAAAGAAGTAACACCAATTTCAGTTGTACCACCACCAATATCTACCACTAAGCTCCCTTGAGGCTCTCTGATTGGTAAATTTGCACCAATAGCTGCTGCCATAGGCTCTTCTATCAAAAATACTTCTCTAGCACCCGCACTTAAAGCACTTTCTCTAACTGCTTTTCTTTCAACTTGAGTTAAACCATAAGGTACTGAAATGATAATTCTAGGTCTTAAAAAAGATTTTCTTCTATGAGTTTTTTCTATAAAATAACGGATCATTTTTTCAGTCATATCAAAATCAGCAATCACACCATCTTTCATAGGACGGATTGCTTCGATATTACCTGGGGTTTTTCCTACCATTTCCTTAGCTTCTTTTCCAACAGCTAAAATTTTAACCCTACCATATCTTTCACGCTCTACTGCAACAACCGAAGGTTCATCAATCACTATACCTTTATCTTTTACCAAAACTAAAGTATTTGCGGTACCTAAGTCAATCCCCATATCACTTGAAAAAAATCCAATTATTTGATCTAAAATCATTCTCAGCCTTTAACTTTTTTATTTTTTATAAATAAAGGTTTTGCACCTTCTTTGATCACTTCTTTAGTAATTACTATGCTATATCCATTATACTCTGGCAAATCAAACATCAAATCTACCATCATCTCTTCAATAATACTTCTTAAACCCCTAGCTCCCGTTTTACGCTCTAATGAAAGCTTAGCAATTTCTCTTAGTGCCTCATCTTCAAATTTTAATTCCACATTATCAATAGCAAAAAGTTTTTGATATTGTTTAATAATGGCATTTTTTGGCTCAGTTAAAATACGCACCATGCTTTCTTCATCAAGCTCTTCTAAAGAAGCAAGCACATGCAATCTTCCTATGAGTTCAGGGATAAGCCCAAAATGCACTAAATCATCAGGCTCTAATCTTTGAAGCAAGGTTTCTTTTTCATCTTTTTTATCATCAGTAAAAAAGCCCATGACATTATCGCCTAGTTTTCTTTTAATGATATCACTAATACCATCAAAAGCTCCACCACATACAAATAAAATATTAGTCGTATCTATTTGTATAAAATCTTGATTTGGGTGTTTTCTACCACCTTTTGGTGGGATATTTACTAAAGATCCTTCGATGATTTTAAGTAAAGCTTGTTGCACACCCTCGCCACTTACATCTCTTGTAATGGAGCGATTTTCACCCATTCTTGCGATTTTATCTATCTCATCAATAAATATAATCCCTTTTTGTGCTCTTTGCACATCTCCATCAGCAGCTTGTAAAAGACGAGTAAGGATATTTTCAACATCTTCTCCCACATAACCTGCTTCAGTTAAAGAAGTCGCATCACAAATTGCAATAGGCACATCTAAAAATCTTGCTAAAGTCTGCGCTAGTAAAGTTTTTCCACTTCCTGTTGGGCCTACTAATAAAATATTTGATTTTGCTAATTCTGTATCATCATCTTCTAAGTCAGATCTAAAAAGTCTTTTGTAGTGATTATACACACCTACACTAAAGATTTTTTTAGCTCTATCTTGTCCGATGACATATTTATCTAAATATGCTTTTAATTCTTTAGGGGTTATGTCTTTAAAATTTTCTTTATCAACTTCTTTATTTTTTAGCTCTTTTTCCTCTCCAAAGAAAATATTACAAGCGCTTTCAGCACAATACTCACATATAAAGGCATTATTATAATCATTTACTAAAATTCTTCTTTCGCTTGTTTCTATTTCATTGCAAAAACTACATCTTTTAACCATGGTTTTTTTCCTTATATATAGGAATTCCTCTTTTTGTTTCTAAGATAAAATTACACATTTTTTTCACATTTTCACTAGAAGTACTTTCTAATAAACTTAAAGCATTGTCTTTTAAATTTCCTTGTCTGAATAAAAATTTAAAAGCCTTGCTTAAAACATCCACTTCTTCTTTATCAAAGCGTCTTCTAATGCCTACTAAATTCAAGCTTCTAATGCTTGCACGATTTCCCTCAGCCAAACAAAATGGTACCACATCTTGAGAAAGCGCACTAGCACCTGCTATCATACACCCTTCTCCTACTTTTACAAATTGATGTATTGGAGTAAGCCCACCTACTACGGTATAATCTCCAAGCTCTACATGACCTGCTAAAGTAGCATTATTTGCTAAGATGATGTGATCTCCTAAAGTACAATCATGCGCAATATGAGAATAAGCCATGATAAAAGCATTATCACCTATCCTTGTAAAGCCATCGCCTTTAGCTGTACCTGAATTAATAGTAACAAATTCTCTAATAACCGCATTCTTTCCTATAATAACACCTGAGCTTATCTCATCTTTATAAGATATATCTTGCGGGATATCTCCTACTATAGCATAAGAAAACACTTTCGAATTCTCACCTATAGTTACATTAGGTAAAATTCTTGCACCTTGTTTGATGATGGTATTTGCGCCTATGTTAGCATTTTTACCAACATAAGCATAAGCTTCTACTACAACATCATCTGCTATGATAGCTCCATCTTCTATAACTGCACTTGGATGAATTTTGCTCATCATTTATCTACTATCATGGCTTTAAGTTCAGCTTCTGCTACTAATTGTCCATCTACAAAAGCTTTTCCTTGGAAAATCCACATATTTCCACGATTTTTTACTACACTCATTTCATAATCAAGTCTATCACCAGGACGCACTGGGTTTCTAAATTTAGCATTATCAATGCCTGTAAAATATACCACCTTGGTGCTTGGATCTACTTTATCATCCATACTTTCAAATGCTAAAACCCCTCCAGTTTGTGCCATACCTTCTAAAATTAACACACCTGGATAAATTGGATGATCTGGAAAATGCCCCATAAAAACATGATCGCTTATACTAATATTTTTATAACCTCTAACAACTTCTTTGTTTTTTAATTCTACGATTTTATCTACAAGTAAAAATGGATACCTATGTGGTAAAATTTTTTGAATTTGCATTACATCTATCATAAATTTAGCCTTAAAATATATTCAAAATTCAGATTTTACAAAAAAAATATTAATAAATTAATTAAGTTTTATAACTTCACAATCTTTTCTTTGCTATCAAAATAAATTTCACTTTTTGCCATAAATTCATAAGCGCCTTTAATAATATTTTCAACAATAATTACCGGTGAAAGATCATAAGCACCAAAATGTTTTTGTCTTATTTTGATTTCTTGCTCTATTTTTAAAGGATTTTGTAAAAAATCTTCATAATTTTTAAATCGCATTTTACATAAGCTATTGAAATAATCAAAACTCCATAAATTAATCTCATCCTTTGCACTTTTATAATGCTTTAAACCCTCATCTAAAATACTAAATTTAGTGTAAGAATTTTTAAAATGTGAGTAAAATAAAACATGAGTTTTTATAGCTTGCTTGTTTTGTTTTATTAAAGCTCTTAATAAACGATAATTTAAAAATTTCTCTCTTTGAATTTCAAATTTAATGCCTTTTTTTTCTAACTTTTTTACTTGGTTGTAAAATTTAATTTTTTCTTCTATGCTTGAAGGCAATATTTGTTTATTAATAGGACTCATCAGCTCATCTATAAAAGCTTTTTGACCCTTTTGTTTAGAAAGTGCATAAATACATCCACAATAATTTTGATGATAAAGCATATCTTGCTTTGCTAGGGCAAATTGTCTTTGTGTGCCTCCATTTTTTCTAAAATCAGGCGCTAAAAACTCTATGCCAAATTTATCACATTCTTTTTGTAATGCTAATTTTAATTGCTCTAAATCTTTTTTAGGAGATGTTAAAAGAGTTGTTGTGAGTTTTTTTTCTCCTATCTTTTGGGCAAATTCAACACTTTTGTGCATTCTAAAATCAAAACAAATTTGACATCTTGCACCTTTTTCAGGTTCATCTTCATAACCCTTTACACTCTCAAGCCATTTTTCATACTCATATTCACCTTTATAAAGTTTAATGCCTAGTTTATCACAACTGCGTTTAACATCTAAAAATCTAAGCTCATGCTCACTATATGGATGAATATTTGGGTCATAAAAATACCCGATGATTTTCTCATCAGGATAGGCTTTGCTTAATTCTTGTATAAAATAATGACTATCCACACTACAACAAATATGAACTAACATAATTCTTTTAACACCTTAAAAGCATGATCTTTTGCTTTTACATTTTTATAAATTTTTGTGATATTTCCTTCCTCATTAATTACAAAAGTAGATCTTATAAGCCCTTCATACTCTTTTCCATAATTTTTCTTTAAACCCCAAGCACCATAAAGTTTGCAAATTTCTTTTTCACTATCACTTAATAAAGTGTGTTTTAAATCATATTTTTTTATAAAATTTTCATGTGATTTCACACTATCTGGGCTAATACCTATAATCACAGCATTTTGTCCTAAAAAATCTTCATAATTTTGACTAAATTCGCAAGCTTGTGTAGTACAACCTGGGGTATTATCTTTTGGATAAAAATACAAAATAATTTTTTTACCCAAAAAATCACTTAGAGAAATTTTAACTCCATCTTGATTTAAAAGTTCAAAAACCGGAGCTTTATCACCAATTTGCAATTCTTTCATTTTTTACCTTTCAATCTTAATTTTTCTACACTTTCACCACCAAAAGCAATATTATATGGTTCAATATCTTCTAGCATTATGACTATATTTTGCTTTGGTTTATTATATTTTGTATGTAAAAGTTCTGTAATATCTGCTATTAACTCTTCTTTTTGTGCTTTGCTAAATTCTGGTTTAGCAAGTTTGATATTAATAATAGGCATTGTTTTTCCTTGCTTTAAATAAAGAATTTTACTATATTCTAGCAATTATTAGTATATTTTTGATAAAATTAGTTTTATTTTCAATAAAGGCTTACTCATGATTAGGGCAAAAAAAATTTGGATGGATGGAAAAATCATTGATTTTGATGATGCGAAAATTCATGTTTTAACACATTCATTACATTATGCAAATGCAGTTTTTGAAGGAACAAGAGCTTATAAAACACAAAATGGTTTAGCAATTTTTAGATTAAAAGAACACACCAAAAGACTTTTAGAGTCTGCAAAAATCACTTTAATCAACTCACCTTTTTCTCAAGAAGAACTTGAAAATGCGCAAGTTGAACTTTTAAGAGCAAATGATTTTCAAAATAACACTTATTTGCGCCCATTGATCTTTTTGGGTGATGGAACTATGGGAGTTTATCATGCTAAAGCTCCTGTTAGAGTAGCTATTGCTGCTTGGGAATGGGGTGCTTATTTGGGCGAAGAAGGCTTAGAAAAAGGTATTAAGGTTAAAATTTCTTCTTTTGCTAGAAATAGCGTAAAATCAAGCCTAGGCAAAGCCAAAGCAAGTGCAAATTATTTAAATTCTCAAATGGCTAAGTATGAAGCTATAGAAGCAGGATATGAAGAAGCTTTAATGCTTGATGAAGAAGGTTTTATAGCAGAAGGAACAGGCGAGTGCTTTTTTATGGTTAAAGATGGGAAATTAATCACCCCGCCAAATGATTTTTCATTAAAAAGTATCACTCAAGATACTGTTTTAAAAATTGCACATGATTTGGGTATAAGCGTAGTGCGCCAAAGAATTTCAAGAGATGAAGTTTATGTGGCTGATGAAGCATTTTTCACAGGAACTGCAGCAGAAATAACTCCGATAAATAATATTGACGCAAGAATTATAGGAAATGGAAAAAGAGGTGAGCTAACAACAAAGCTCCAAAATGCGTATTTTGATATAGTTTATGGACGCAATGAAAAATACGCTTCTATGCTAACTTATATTTAACAAAGGAACTAAATGCCAGCTGATTTGAATGATTATTTTAATAAAAAAAACAATCAAAACAACAATAAGCAAAATTTAAATTTCAAAGCTCCTGAATTTAACTTCAAAGGTTTTGGAAAATTTTCTCCATTAATTTATAGTGCGATTGCGATTATTTTAGTTTTTGCGCTTTTTAAACCTTTTGCAATAGTTAATTCAGGGGAAATGGGGATCAAGTCTACCACAGGTAAATACAGCCCTACTCCGCTTGAACCAGGACTTCATTTTTTTATGCCGGTATTGCAAAAAATCACTATAGTAGATACTAGAGTAAGACAAATCAATTATGCTTCTATTGAAGGCGTAAATGAAAATTTACAAATAGGCTCAGGGGTTGTAAATAAAAATAGTATTTCCGTGCTTGATTCAAGAGGTTTACCTGTGTCTATTGATGTAACCGTTCAATATAGATTAAATCCTTTGCAAGTTCCTCAAACCATAGCTACTTGGGGGCTTAATTGGGAAAATAAAATCATTGACCCAGTTGTAAGAGATGTAGTAAGAAATGTGGTAGGTCAATATACCGCAGAAGAGCTTCCAACAAATCGTAACACCATAGCAGTGCAAATTGATCAAGGCATTAGAAAAACTATAGAAAGTCAACCAAATGAGCCTGCCGAGCTTCAAGCAGTTCAACTTAGAGAGATCATCTTGCCTATCAAAGTAAAAGAACAAATTGAAAGAGTGCAAATTGCCAAACAAGAGGCTGAAAGAACTAAATATGAAGTTGAAAGAGCTAATCAAGAAGCACTTAAAAAAGCAGCTTTAGCTGAAGGGGAGGCAAATGCAACCATCATTAGCGCTAAAGGTAGAGCAAGTGCGGTTAAAATAGAAGCTGATGCGCAAGCATATTCAAATAGAGAAATAGCAAAAAGTTTAAATAATCCTTTGCTTGATTTAAAACAAATCGAAACTCAAAAGCAGTTTAACGAAGCACTTAAGGTTAACAAAGACGCCAAAATTTTCTTAACACCTGGTGGAGCTGTGCCAAATATTTGGGTTGATAGTAAAGATAGCAAAAGAACAAGCTCAGTAGCAAACTAAAATTAAAGAGTGATAATGAACACCCAGCACATTCGAGAGCAAATGATTTTTTATACCACTCATTTGCACTTGATTGATTTTTTACTAATGGCTTTGGTTATATTTTTTTTCATTATCACTTTATTTATTGCTTTAATTATTAGAAACAAACCTACTTTTGCTTTTATGGTTATTTTTTTAGGAATTTTATGCTCAGCTAGCATAGCGTATTTGGGATATTTTTTAATTGATACTAAAGTTAGATCAAGAATAGCTAGTTTAGATAATGCTCAATTTTTTGTATACGACAACTCGCTTAGTGTTGATTATAGCTTAACAAACACTTCTAAAAAAAGTTTTAAGTATTGTAAATTAAAAGTAGAAGTCTTTAAAAAAAATGATGATAATAGCACTTTTAAAAATTTAATGCACACTATAAAACCTCTAAGAAGCAAATCTACCATTATAGAAAAAACAATAAACCCTAGCCAAACCATTAATTTTAAAACCAAATTTTCCGATTTTAAAGAAGGTCAAAATTTTGACATTAAAATTTATTCAAAGTGTTTTTAATGGGATATTTTACTTTTTTTCATATTCTAATCATTTTCATTATGCTAGCTTCTACAGGTTTAACTTGGGTTTTACTTTACTTAAAAGTTCAAAATAAAAAATATATGATTATTTTTTGCATAGTAAGTTTCATACTTGCTTTAATTTTAACCATTTCACTACTGCTAACCATAGATCAATACACCAAAAAAGCAAGTTTGAGTAATTTTTCAACCTATAGACGCTTAGCAACAGAGAGTATTATTGTAAAAGGTAGAGTAACCAATGATACTAACTTCAAACTTTCAGAGTGCTTTTTAGAACTTAGAATAATCGATGATAACAAAAAACATGAAGTAAGTGGCGAAATATTTAACCAACAAAATTTTGATAGCATCAAAAGAGCAAGTCAACAACAAAGAGATGCCTCATATAATATAAGTATCGCAAAAAATCTTCCAGGACATACTTATAAAGATTTTTCATTTGAAGTGGGATTGCCACCTCATTTTCAAAGTTATAAAATATTCAAACAATTAAAATGCAAATAAGGATTATTTAATAAAATAATCCCCATCGAAACTAATCAAAGAATATTTTCTTTCATCGCCTATACTTGAAACTAACTCATCAATATCTAAAAAAGTCAAGCTATCTGCACCTGTATATTCTCTAACCTCTTCAACACTTTTATTAGCTGAGATTAGCTCTTCAAAAGTAGGCGTATCTATACCATAAATATCAGGAAATTTAATTTCTGGGCATGCTATAGCTAAATGGATTTTTCTTGCACCTGCTTGTTTTAAAAGTGCGATGATTTTTTTAGAAGTTGTTCCTCTTACCACACTATCATCAATCACCACTATATCTTTGCCTTCTAAAACTTTTTTCATAGGATTGAGTTTTAATTTTACTTTCAAATTTCTCATTTCTTGAGTTGGCTCTATAAAGGTTCTGCCTACATAATGATTTCTCACTATTGCCATTTCAAGTGGAATTTTTAAATACTGTGCAAAACCTATAGCAGCACTCACACCACTATCTGGAACTGGCACTACAAAATCTACCTTTTCTTTAAATTTTTTAGCCAAGGTTTCGCCCATTTTTTTACGCACTTCATATACGCTTTTACCTTCTATAATACTATCAGGTCTAGCAAAATAAATATATTCAAATGCACAAATTCTTGGATCTATCTTATCAAAAACTTGAATACTTTCAAACTCATCACTACCTTGAGTAAAAACTAGCATCTCACCTGGCTTTACATCACGAATAAATTCAGCCTCTATCAAATCAAAAGCACAAGTTTCACTCGCTACAATATACCCGCCATCTTTTAATCTGCCTAAAGACAAAGGTCTAACCCCATAAGGATCTCTTACGACAAAAAGTTGATTTTTACTAGCAAGCATAAAACAATATGCTCCCTTACTTTGAGTTAAGCTTTCTATAAATCTATCTTTTAAAGTTTCTTTTTTGCTTTTTGCTATTAAATGCACCACATTTTCTGTGTCCATATTTGAGTGAAAAATAGCACCATTATCAATTAGCTCTTTTCTAGCTTCCTCTTTATTAATTAAATTTCCATTATGTACTAAAGAAATATCTCCCAAAGAACAAGTAGCTGCAACAGGTTGGGCATCATGTAAAGAAGAATTTCCTGCAGTAGAATAACGATTATGTCCTATAGCTATCTCGCCTTTTAATCCTGCTAAAATTTGAGTATTAAAAATTTGTCCAACCTCGCCTTTAGCTTTATGAGTTTTGATATTTAAACCATCACTTACACTAATCCCACTTGCTTCTTGTCCACGGTGCTGCATTGCAAATAAAGCATAATAAGCCACCGTGCTTGCATTTTTTGAATTAATTACTCCAACTACTGCACACATTTAAATTCCTAAACAATCATCTATATCATATAAGCCATTTTCTTGAGAAACTAGCCATTTTGCACATTTTATTGCACCTTTTGCAAAAGTAGCTCGTGATGTTGCGGTATGATTTAACTCTATAAATTCACCTTCATTATAAAAACCAACCCTATGTGAACCCACTATATCACCACCTCTTAAACTCATCACTGCAATTTCATCTTTGCTTCTTTGCCCAATAATCCCATCTCTACCGCTTACTCTAACCTTTTCTAAGTCTAAATTTCTAGCCTTAGCAACACTTTGTGCTAAAGTCATCGCAGTACCACTTGGGGCATCTTTTTTCTTATTATGGTGCATTTCAAGTATTTCTATATCAAAATCTCTCAAAGCTTCACTAGCTAAATAAGAAAGTTTTTTTAAAATTGCAACACCCAAAGACATATTAGTTGCATAAAGAATAGGCATGGTAATGCTCGCACTTTGCATCAATTCATTTTGCTTAGCATCTAAACCTGTAGTACCTATTACCAAAGGCTTGGGATTGCTTCTTGCGTATAAAAGCAAATCCTCACACCCCTTTGGAGTAGAAAAATCAATAATCACATCACATTTATTAAAAAAATCTTCATAATTTGATCCTTGATCAAAAAATGCACTAGCCTTTGCCTGTTCATCATCTTCTAGGCAAAGTCTTATTTGAGTACCCATACGCCCATTACTTCCATGAATTCCAATATTAATCATTTTAAAATCTGCCTTTTTAGAATTTGGAAAATTGTAGCGTTTATTTATTTAAAAGCAAATAACGCTTTTAATTAATCATCCCATTTTTGACCTAAAAAATTTCCATTTCTATCAAAAAACATTTCCATATTATTACTTAGTTTAATTTCATATCCAAATTCCTCCCAATCTACATCTACAATAAAAGCTCCAGGAAAAGAACTTTGAATTTTATCCATAATAGGTTTAGAAAGCCCGTAATAATTTTGCACATAAGGGTTATGTTGAGGTGTATTTTGTTGATATGAATTAGCATTTTGTTGTGTAATATTTGCACTAGCCATTAGCGCTAAAGCCATGCTTAGAATTAATATTTTTTTCATTTTAGATTCTCCTTATTTTTTATAGGAGAATCTTAATTAATTTTTGTGAAATTTATGTGAAGATTAATGCAAGCTTTCAATATAAGCTAAAGCACTAAGCGCTGCAACCGCTCCATCACCTGCTGCGCATATTACTTGTTTTGGCGCATCTTTTCTTAAATCACCTGCTGCAAATAATCCTGCAATATTAGTTTGCATTTTAAGATCTACACTCACTTGACCGCCTTCTTCCATGGCACATAAAAACTCACCATTATCTTGTTTTAAGATTTCATTTCTTACATTTAATCCAACAAAAGTAAAGATTCCAGGTACATCAACCTCTCTTTTAGAGCCATCATTAAATGCTATTTTAATTTTATTAACACCCATATTATCACCACAAACCTCATCAACTAGCGCATTTGTGATTAATTCTATTTTTTCATTATTTTTTACTTTTTCAACTGTTGAAGGTGCTGCTCTAAACTCATCTCTTCTGTGGATTAAATATACTTTTGAGCAAATATTAGCTAGATATAACGCCTCTTCTAAAGCAGTATCTCCCCCACCTAAAACAGCTACTTCTTTATTTTTATAAAAAAATCCATCACATGTTGCACAAGTGCTTACGCCTTTTCCAAAAAATTCATCTTCACCTTTAAAACCTGCACGACGTGGTGTAGAACCTGTACATACAATTACAGCTTTTGCTTGTTCGTTTTTACCACCTTCTAATTTTATATTAAAACTTCCATCAGCATTTTTGCTAATTTGCTCCACGCCTACCATTTCGTGTTTTAAACCAAAACGCATACACTGTTCATTCCAAGGAGCCATAAAAGAAATTCCATCTAAAACTTGAGCAACTCCAGGGTAATTTTCTATCTCTGAACTCGAAGTAATCTGCCCACCAGGCATACCCTTTTCAAACATGACAACATTTTTTAATCCACCTCTAGTAGCATATAAACCTGCGCTCAAGCCTGCAGGCCCACCACCTATAATAGCTAAATCTAACATAATATTTTTCCTTGTAGTTTTATTTATAGGTATTATACAAATTTTTCTTTAATTATAAATAATAAAAATTATTAAATAGTAAAAAATATGAAGAAAAGCCACAAAAAGTGGCTTAAGATTATAAAAGTGAGTTTAGTTTGTCTGCTAAAGCTTGTTTTGATTGAGCACCCACTAGCTGATCAACTACTTCACCATCTTTAAAGAAAATGATAGTTGGAATAGATCTTACACCAAATTGTGCAGCCAAATCGCCTTGCTCATCTGTATTTACTTTACAAATTTTAGCCTTACCATCAAAATCATTTGCAAGCTCATCAATAACTGGAGCTAACATTCTACAAGGTCCGCACCATGGAGCCCAAAAATCTACTAAAGCTACACCTTCTTTTGCTTGTGCAAAATTTTCTGTAGTTAAATCAATATATTTTCCCATTTTTTCTCCTTTATTTTTTCACATTTTATTAAATTAGAATAAATATTCTCTTAATAACCAATGTTCTCTAAAAGTTTTATATCATCTTTATATACACAAAGTAAATCTATTTGATAATTCTCATCACTTTTGTGTTTCATAAAGTAATACTCTATAGCTTTGATGATTTTATTGTATTTTTTATGATCTAATCTATATGCTACTTCATAATCTCCTTGCGTACTTTTAACCTCAACAAAATGTAAAATTTTATCTTTTTTAGCAATGATATCAATTTCTCCAAATTTAGAATGAAAATTTCTTTTTAAAATTTCAAAACCTTGAGTTTTTAAATACTCGCACGCTAAATCCTCTCCTTTTTTGCCAAAAAGATACTGTAATAAAGCCATTAATCTTCTATTCTCATCATAAAAACATCATCTTTTACAAATTCTTGTTCTTTAAGTTTTTGAATTAAAATTTGTATATTTTTTTCATAAGTTTGATGAGTGATAAAAAATAAAGTACTACAATCTTGCTTTTCTTTTTTTGGCTTTTGTAAAAAAGTATCGATTGAAATTTGATGTTCACTCATTAATTGTGTGATTTTTGATAATACCCCTATTTTATCTAATACTTTCAATCTTAAATAATATCTTGTATAAATTTCATCCTTATTTAAAAGTTTATAAGAAGTATCATTTAAATACCCAAAAATAGCACTATTTTTTTCTTTTCTTGCTATATCGATTAAATCAGCTATAACAGCACTTGCAGTTGCCTTGCCACCTGCACCTGGGCCATAATATAAACTTTCACCCAAAATATCCCCATCAACACTAATAGCATTCATCACTCCATCAACCTTTGCTAGTATTTTATCTTTACTAAGCATAGCAGGATGAACCCTTAGTTCTATTTTTTCATCTTTTATTTTAGCAATACCTAAATGCTTTATGATATATTCAAATTCCTTTGCAAAATAAATATCTTCATCACTTACCTTACTAACACCCTCAATCAAGATATCTTCAGGTTTTACTCTTAATCCATAGGCAATATTTGCTAAAATTAAAAGCTTATGTGCAGCATCAAATCCTTCTATATCAAAAGTAGGATCAGCTTCGGCATATCCTAAATCTTGAGCCTTTTTTAATACTTCTTGAAATTTAGCATTATCTTCAGTCATTTTACTTAAAATATAATTGCTTGTACCATTTAAAATGCCTTTAATAGAAACAATATTATTAGCACTCAAACCCTCTTTTAAAATTTTAATAATAGGAATTCCGCCTGCCACACTTGCTTCATAACCAAAAGCTGTATCTTGTGCTAATTTTTCAAGCTCATAACGATGATAAGCAAGCAAAGCTTTATTGGCAGTTACTACTGATTTTTTTCTTTTTAAAATCTTTGAAATTATCTCAAAAGGTAAATCAATACCACCCATTAACTCCACAAATACATCAATATCTTCACGCTCTAAAACTTCATCAATATCATTAACCACAGGAATTAATGCATTTGGTTTTGGATTTCTTGCTAAAGCAATCACTGGAATAATTTCTTCATCACATCTTGCTTTGATTAAATCTTGATTTTTTAACAAAGTTTCTACAACGGCACTTCCTACCGTGCCATAGCCTAAAATTGCTATTTTCATTTTATTCTCTTAAGTATTTTTTAATATTTCTTGCTGCTTGACGAATACGGTTTTCATTTTCTATTAAAGCTATTCTAACATACTCATTGCCCGCTTCACCAAAGCCAACTCCAGGGCTTACTGCTACATTTGCTTTTTGCAAAAGCTGTTTGGAAAATTCCATACTACCAAGATGAGCCTTACTTTGAGGGAGTTTAGCCCAAACAAACATACTTGCATTAGGTTTTTTTAGCTCCCATCCTGCTTGATAAAACGAATCAAGCAAGACTTCTAATCTTCTTGCATAAGTTACTTTAATCTCTTCAACGCAAGTTTGATCTCCATCTAAAGCTATAGTAGCAGCAACTTGTATAGGAGTATACATACCATAATCAAACCAAGATTTAATCTTTTTCAAAGCAGCAATTAAGCGTTTATTGCCCACCACAAAACCTACGCGCCAACCTGCCATATTGTAAGATTTTGAAAGTGTATAAGTTTCTACTGCTACATCTTTAGCACCTTCAACTTCAAAAATAGAAGGAGTTTTATAAGAACCAAAAGTTAAGTCCGCATAGGCAATATCAGAAATAATATAAAATCTTTCTTTTTTTGCCATGGCAACCAATCTCTCATAAAAACTTTTTTCCACTGTAACTGTTGTAGGATTATGCGGAAAATTTACTACTACATATTTTGGACGCGGAATGCTTTCATGTAGTGTTTTTTGTAAATTTTCAAAAAAAGTATTTTCATTTAATTCATAATTTTCATTAAAATCAAAATTCATTGTCGCTACATTACCACCTGCTATGATAAAAGCTTGAGTATGTATAGGATAAGCAGGTGTAGGTACAATAGCTACATCTCCTGGGTTAATAACAGCTCTTGCTAAATTTACAAAACCCTCTTTAGAACCCATCGTTGCAACTACTTCACTTTCAGGATCTAAATCAACATCATATTTTCTTTTATACCAATTACAAATTGCAAGCCTTAGTTTATAAATTCCACTCGAAGCAGAATAACCTGAAGTTTTGTCTTTATTTGCACTTTCACAAAGCTTGTCTATGATATGTTGAGGGGTTTTGCCATCAGGATTCCCCATAGAAAAATCTATTATATCCTCCCCTGCTCTTCTTGCTGCCATTTTAATCGCATTAACTTCAGCAAAAACATAATTTGGAAGTCTTTCTATGGTATTAAAATGAATTTCTTCAAACATCGTCCGTCCTTTTAGCGTCTTAAGTAAATTTTCAAACCCCTTTTTATATTATCAAGGCTAAACATATCCCCTATAATAGCATATTTTGCGCCCAATGGTATATTTACATTTACCTCATTTTGCTTATGTGTATTTTCTACACCTTGAATAAAATTTAAATTTTTATCTAAAAACTGAATTTTACAAAACCAAGAGTCAAGATTGTGTGCACTAAGCTCCATACTTTTTGCACCTTGCAAATCAATAATATATTCTCTTAAAGGTTTGTTTAATTGAGTAATAGTATTTAGTGGAATTTGAGTATTAACTTTAGGTTTTGCTTTTGAAAAATCTAACTCATATTCATAATTTAACTCTGAAATTTTATAAATATCTTTAATAAAAACAGAACTACCCAACAAAGCCTTATAAAAAACTCCTGGATCAAGCATATACTGAGAATCTACGGCTAACTTATATGTGATATAGTTTTCCCTTAAAGTTAATTCAGTTGGTATAAAATATATATAACCTAGTTCATTTAAAGTATCATTGATTGTTTTAAAAAACAAAACAGAATCAGCTTGGGCTTTAAAACTAAAGGTTAAAGTTTTTGGTTCATTTAATATAAAATTTGCTAAAGAATTGGTTTTTAAAATTTGAGAAATAGTGTAAATATCTACATTTTCACGCTCATCTTTGTAATCATTTCTTGCAAACAAAAGTTCCAATTGTGCATCTTTAGAATTATCATTAACAATATGCTTAGCAACCTCTAAGGCACTTAGTGCAAAAGCATTGAGAGTAAAAAAAATGGAAAATATTAAAATTCTTACCATAATTTTCCTCTATTTTCTTTTACAAACTCAGCCTTTGTAATTTGTTTGATTTTGCCATCTTTAATCATTAAAAACTTAGACACACCGTTTTTAAACTCTAAAGTATTGTTATTTTCATCATTTAAACTAAAAGCAGCATGACCTGTGGTAATAAGCATATCTTTATCTAAAGATAAAGTATAATCATTTTTAATAGTTAAAGAACTTTTTTTGAAAGTTTTTAAATCCACCATACCAAGCCAAAGTTCTGCGCTTGGTTTTATAATACTTTCTTTAAGCAAAACCATATTTTCTTCAGGCATATTTAAACTAGCATTATCCTCTAATGTTTCTTCTATAGTATTATTACTCTCATCTGTTAGCTCTAAAATAGTTGTATTTGTTTCATTATTTTCTATAACATCATCAGCAAAAAAATTAACAACCGGAGTTTCATTCTCATCGACTTTTTCTTCTAAAACAACCTGCTCTTGATTTAATACATTAGTGGTATTTTCATCTAAAGTGGAGCTTTGAAAAAATCTTGAAACACCCCAAGCTAAAGCCACTATCAAAAGCACTACTACTATAATCACAATATACCATACACTCGAACTTTCTTTAGTATATGAGTTCATTCTGGGCGCAATATACACATGATTTTTTTTCTCAATGCCATTTTCCTCTAAATAGGCATGATATTCTTCTAAAAAATTAGAAAAATCAAGCTCATACTCTCTTTGTAAAATTTTAATAAAGCCATTTACATTAAAGCGAGATAAAGACTTAAAATCTTTTTTAATGATATATTCAAGACAAGCTATTTCTATTTGTGTTCTTTTTTGAACTTCTAATAAATTTAAATCTTCTAATTTTTTCCAACTATCCATTTTTCATCCTATCGCAAAGTATTGCAAATGCTGCACTTACATTTAAACTATCAAAGTCATTGTGCATTTTTATACCTACACATTCATCGCATTTTTTAAGCACCTTTGGTGCTATACCAAAACCTTCACTTCCCATAATCAAAACTTTTTTATCTTTAGCCTTGATAGTATGTATATCACTACCTCCGCTAGCACTAGCATAGATATAAAAACCTTTTTGTTTTAATTCATTTATCATGCTTAAAATATCATCATTTAAAACTATTTTCATATCTAAAGCTGCCCCACTACTTGCGCGGATTACTCCATCTATAGCTACACTTTTAGCTACCAAAATAACCCCATCAGCACCCAAAGCATAAGCACTACGCACGATAGCTCCGATATTTCCAACGTCGCTAATATTATATAAAATAACTATAAAATCTTTTTCTTTTAAACTTTCAAAAGAGCTAAATTCAAACTCATCAATTTCCATTAAAAAACCTTGATGATTTCCACCTCTTGCTAAACTTTGTGCGGTTTTAAAATCAAGCTTTTTAATTTTTTTTGAAGCTTTTGCTATTTTTGAAAAATCAGCTTTTTCGCATTCTTTTGCTAAATAAATTTCTTTAATTTTTTCTTTATGCTTTTCTAAGATATAAAAAAACACTTGCTTGCCATAAACTATCATTTTTAAATAATAACCAAATTCAACTTAAAAGCAGTTTTTGATAATTTTCTTTTGGAGATTTTGCATTGATTTTTGAAAGAAGTTTTGCCTTTGTTTTTAAAGGCAAATCAAGCTCATAAATATCTTGCTCACACAAGGTATTTTGATGAAATTGCTTTTCTTTAGCACTTACGACTACACACCATTCACCGCGCAAATCCATTGTTTTTATTTTTTCTAAAACCTCTAAGACTCCTGCTCTAAATTTAGTTTCAAATTTCTTTGTTGCTTCTTTTATGATAAAAATTTCTCTTAAAGGATCAATTTTGCTAATTTCTTCTACCAAATTCAGTATTCTAGTGGGTGCTTCATAAACTATACTAGGATAAGGATTAAGCATTAAATTTTCAATATCTTTTTGTCTTTGAGGATTTTTATTGGCTAAAAAACCCATAAAAATAAATTCTTTTTTACAAAATGCGCTTGAAACTAATGCAAGCAAAGCAGCATTTGACCCTGCTAAGACTTCATAATCAATATTATTTTTAATGGCATATTCAATTAAAAATTGCCCCGGGTCACTAATACCTGGCATACCCGCATCACTTAAATATGCAATATCTTGTTTAAAAAAATCATCATCTATTTTTGCTAAAAAATCTTTTTCATTATGCGTGTGTAAGGCTAAATATTTATCAGGTTTTATTTCTAAATTAAATTTTTCATTAAGGAGATGGACTAAAGATTTGCAAACTCTCGTATCTTCACATAAAAAGAGTTTGCATTTTTGTAAAATTTCTAAAGAATGAAAAGAAATATCGTTTAAATTTCCTATGGGTGTAGGAATAAAATATAACATTATTGCATTGCGTATTTTTTCTTAAATTTCTCTACACGACCCGCAGCATCTACGATTTTTTCACTACCTGTAAAAAATGGATGACAACTTGAGCAAATATCAACTTTAATTTCTGGTTTATTTGACTTAGTAGTAAAAGAATTTCCACAAGCACAACTAACTTTGCATTCTACATATTCTGGGTGAATTTCTTTTTTCATTGTTTATCCTTTTTCAAAACATTAAGGCGTAATTATATAGATTTTTATATAAAAAATAGCTAAATTTAAGCGTGTTTTTAAATTATGAATTTTGAAGCAACCCCTATTAAAGCTGTTTGTGCTTTAAGTACAAAATCAGCCTGTAATTTTGCTTTTTTTATATTCTTCTCTCTTTCTTTTTGAGAAAATCCACCTTCAGCACCTATTAAAAACACGTACTTACTAGGTTCAAAACTCATCAAATCTTCGCCTTCAAAGTCTATCAAAACAATGTTCTCATAAACTTGCTGAAATTTTTTAAAATCATCAAAGCTTTCAAGCTCCATTAAAGAAGCGCGACCACATTGTTGGGATGATTCTATAAGAATTTTTTCCATTCTTTTAAAATCTAACTTAAAATTTTTTTGTGAATAATCCATATACACAAAAGAAAGCTTTGCTACTCCAAGCTCGTTTAAAAAAGGCAAAGTTTTTTCTATAATCTTTGGATCAATCACCGCTAAAGCTAAATGTAAATGCGTTTTTAATTCTTGTTTTTCTTCTTTTTTATCAAGCAAATTTAATACGCAAGAGCGTCTAGAAAGCTCTATGCATTCATAAGTATAAGCAAAAAAATCTTTTAAATTTTTTAATATGATTTTATCACCTACTTTAATTCTTCGAACCTTTAAGTGTAAAAAAGCTTCATTTTCTAACTCTAAATTTAAAACACCACTTTGTGGGTGATATAAAAATCGCATTAAAAATAAAACCTTTGAAGCAAATAAGGTACAAAAAGTAAAAATATACCCAAACACAAAATAAAAAAGCTTAAAAATCTAAATTTAGCATAACGCTTAAACAATCTTGCTTTTTTAAATAAAACAAATTGATAAATAGCCAAAGCAAAGATAAAAATCCAACAAAACCACATAGAAAGTATGTATAAATTTAGCTCAAAATGCTTTAAAGCCCAAAGCAAACTTCCTGTAAAAAGTGTAATTGCTAAAAATAAATAATAAATTGGCAAAAACAGGCGAATTCTTTTTATAAAAATAAACTCTTGTGAAAAACTACTTTGAGTTAGATATAAATAAAACAACATTAAAAAGCCATTTGCATATAGGCTGTACACATGCAATGCTAAAAAAAACTCATAACTTTGATCCATCACTGTCCTTGTGTGCTATTTTCATCTTTGATATCATCATCTACGGGTATAGGCAGTGTTTCATCATCTATAATAACATTAGAGTCACTTTGCTCAATTTGAACTTGTTCGGTTTGCACTTCTTTTTTTGTATTGTTATTTTCTTGATTTGAGCAAGCCATAAAAAATAACAATGGCACAACTAACAGAATCTTTTTCATCACACCTCCTTTTGATTGACAAAAACAAAATTTACATCTTGAAGTTTTTTTAAAAAATCTTTATCTTTCCATTCATCAATTATAGCTTGTGAAAATTCAATATCTGCCAAATTTATCTTTGGTAAAAACTTACTATAAGCATCTTCTCTAAAACCTTGTGCATAGCCTGTTCTTGTTTCATGCACAATGATACTTTTTAAACTTACACCTTGCTCGCCATTAACCATCTTGGTCTTTAAAAGCAAGGTATCTATCAAAATAAAAAATATGCGTACAAAATTTTCCGCACTTACATTCACAGGCAAACTTACCCATCTTTGTGAGTGTTTTTTCATATCTTCTAAATAAACTTTATCATCATCTTTAAAAAGTGTAATAGCATGATCAAAACTATCAATAATTTGTTTTATCTCATCTTTTAACAAGCCAAAATCATATACCATTCCCGCATTGTCAAGGTATTTACTCTCAAGTAAAATTTCTACCTTATAAGAGTGTCCATGTATGCTTGTTTTACATCGCTTGGAGCTACAAAATCTAACAATATGAGCATTTTCAAATTCAAACATTTTTCTAATAATCATACGCCTTCTTTATCTCCCCAAATTCTAATATGCAATCTATCAGAGTAATTATATCCATTTTTTATACAAAATTCAGCAACACTTAAGGCATTTTTAGAAATTTCTTCTTCATTTGACCCCATGGGCATACAAAACACCTCATTTTCACAAATTTGTAAAATTTCACTAATCTCCTCTAAAGCTTTATTTTCTTGTAAAAAATCTTTATCTAAAACAAATTTATAAAAACTATCTTTAGTATAATATTTAAAAGCTTTCAATGCTTTTTCATTAATCCTTTTTTCTTTTTTTACACCACTATTACTAAGCTTTACACCCAAAGCAAAATAACATTTTTTATACAAAGGATATTTTTCAAAATCAATTTCAATACTTGCATTGGTTTCAAAATGCACTTTAAAATCATTTTCTAAAAGTAAATTTATAAAACACAAAAAATCTTTATTTTGATAATTTAATAAAGGCTCTCCACCTGTAATGACAACTATAACTTTGCGTGAATTGGCTAGTTTTAAAACCTCATCAAAAAGCTTTACTGAAGTATATGTTTTATAACAAGTTTTAAATTCTTTGGTAAAAACAGCTCTTATAGTATCACAACCCAAAAGTATTTTAGAATCTTTTTCTTTTTTTACTCCAAAGCCTGTGCAGTTAAAATTACACCCAGCAAACCTTACAAATATAGCCAAATTTCCGCTATATTTTCCCTCACCCTGCAAGCTTAAAAAAGTCTCGACAACTTCCATTATCCACCTGTTTGATAAAAGGCTCTTGTAGAACTTTGATTAGCCTCATTTTCAGCCCATCTGTTTTTTTCTGATTTATTTTTTATCACGGTTTTTAAAACCTCACATGCTCCTGCTATGTCTTTATTACGTATAGCCTTTTTAATGCTTAAAGCCTCATCATAATACAAACAAGGTATCAAAAGTCCTTCGGCTGAAAGTCTTATACGGTTACAACTATCACAAAAATCATGGCTATGCGGATCAATAATACCAAACTCATATCCATCTTCAAGTTCATAAATAGTCGCAGGTGCATTAGGGATTTTTTGTCCTTGTTTAAAAGAATATTTTTGAGCAATAATATTTAAAATTTCTGCTGATTTTAAGCCTTTTAAATCTCCATAAGCATGATAATTTTCCATAAATTCTATAAAGCGAATTTGGCTTTTGCGTGCTTTGGCAAATTCCAAAAGATCGATAAATTCATTATCGTTAATCCCTTTAAGCGCTACGGTGTTAAATTTAATATTAAAACCTAATTCTAAAGCCTCATTAATACCACTTAACACATCCTTAAGTATATTTTTTTGGGCTAATTTAAAAGCTATTTCTTCTTTTAAGGTATCTAAAGAGATATTAATTCTTTTTAAACCTGCTTGTTTTAAGTCTTTTGCTTGTTGTTTTAATAAAGAAGCATTAGTAGTAAGTGCTAAGTCTATATCTTGCTTATACTCACTAATCATAGCAATAAATTTATGCAAGTCTTTCCTTACTAAAGGCTCACCACCTGTAATGCGAATTTTTTTAACCCCCTCATCAATACAAACTTTAACAAACATAAAAAGTTCTTCAAATGATAAAAGATTTTCCTTAGCACTCCATTCAAATGGAGTTTTTGGCATACAATAAAGACAACGAAAATTACATCTTTGTGTTACTGAAATTCTTAAATAATCTATCACTCTTCCATAGCTATCCACCAACATAAAGAGCCTTTATAATAATTTATTAAATTTCAAAATAAGCTCAACCCTACCCATACCTATACGCAAATCTTTAGCAATTTGCTCTATGGATTTTTTTTGATTAAAAAGCTCTATTACCTTTTGCTCTTCATTATCATAGCTTGGGCTTAATTTTGTAATACTTTGGGTTTTTTGTTCTAAATTTAACAAACGATTTTTTTGTTCACTTTGAAACTCTTCGATCACCTCTTCTACTTCTTTTAAAGCACTTAAAATAGGAAGGATATTTTGATTGATTTTTTGTTCTAGCACTTGCAAAAGTTCTTCTTTTAGCTCTTCTTTAATAGCTTCAGTATCTATTTCTTCTTTTTCTTGTTCTTGTTCCTCTAAGCTTTCTTTTTTTAAATAATGATATTGCTTATTTAAATCTTCTATCATCTTACCAAGTTCATTAATTTTGGTAATATTTTCTTTTTCTTTTATCATCATATAAGCAAACATAGCAAAAATTAGCAAAGCCACCACAAGCCACAATAATAAATCACTACCCATTTTCTTGCTCCTTTAAAATCTTAATCATCGCTCTTTGCATATTTGCCACAAAATTATCATACACAAGCTCATCTTCTGCTTTTATTTGTATGATCTTTGCCTCATTTTCATTTAAGGCTTTAAAAAAAATACTAATTTTTTGGCCATTTAACTCAAATCTTGCATAATACTCCTCATCTTGAGTTAAACACTTATCTTTAAACTGAATGTGTGCAAAATTTACACCCACCACAAAGGCTTTATGTTTTAAATCTGTAAATAATTTTGTTTTATTGATATCATTTTTTATCAAATACAATTCTTGCTTTATATCCATAAGCAAATCAAAAATAATTTGTTCACCTTCGCTAAATTCCACTCTTGAGGCAAGCTTTTTCCATTTGCTTAAATTGACATAATTATTACTTGAAAGATATTCTTGCAAAAACTCTTCATATCTTTCTTTGCTCTCTTCAAACTCAAGTTCTAATGAGCTTTTAAAAAATTTTATCTCCATAAAAGATCAACCCAAATAAATATAAAAAACACTATACTCAAATAACCATTTAAAGTAAAAAATGCTTTATCGATTTTTGCAAAATTCTTTCTAACAATGCGGTGCTCAAAAAATAAAATAATCGCACTAATTATCACACCTAAAAAGGCAATATTTCCTGTTGGAGCCACCCAAACAAATAAAAGCCAAAAAAGCACTGCTAAAACATGACAAAATGCTGAGATAAATAAGGTTGCTTCAAGTCCAAATTTAGCAGGTATAGAGTGCAAGCCTGTTTTTTTATCATACTCCATATCTTGCAAAGCATAAAGCAAATCAAATCCAGCCGTCCAAAAAGTAACACCCAAACACAAAATAACACTATAAATTTCAATACTTCCCAAAACTACAATACTACCTGCAATAGGAGCAAGTCCTAAGCAAAATCCTAATACTAAATGCGCTAAGGATGAAAATCTTTTAAAAGCTGAATAAATAGCTAAAATAAACAATACCGGCAAAGAAAGAGCAAAGGCTAGCTTATTAATAAAATAGCTTGCCAAAACAAAAATAATAGCATTTAAAATAATAAAAAGTAAAATACTAGCTTTGCCTATACGCCCATCAATATTAGGTCTATTTGCACATCTTGGGTTATTTTTGTCAATATCCTCATCCATCAAACGATTAATCGCCATTGCAAAATTTCTTGCGCTCACTGCGCAAATAACACCCAAAAATAAAGCCTTAAAGCCAAACCAAGTGCTATCATTTAAAATAACAGAAGCTACAATCATTGAAGTGAATAAAAAGGGTAAAGCAAAAATAGAATGCTTAAAAACAATCAAATCTAAAATATCTTTTAATTTTTCTTTTAATATAGGCATTTTTTCTCTTTATAATATATTTTTGTTATGATTTTACTAAAATAATTTTAAATTTAGGATATTTTTACGATGTTTTTTGAATTTGCACTCATTGGAACTACTGCAAGTGGCAAAACAGAACTTGCTAATAAACTAGCTTATGAATTTAACGCAAGTATTTTAAGCCTTGATAGTCTTTGCGTGTATAAACAAATCAACATCGCTTCAGCAAAAACAGAGCAAAAAACCTTAGATGAGCTTGATTATTTTGGCATAAATTTATTAAATGTCAATGAGCATTTTAACATCGCTTTGTTTTTTGAAGAATACAAAAAAGCAAAAGTCTTTGCTCAAAAAAACAATCAAATGCTTATCATCACAGGCGGAACTAGTTTTTATCTAAAAGCTTTAATGGATGGTTTGAGTGAAAATTTTAAAGAGAGTCAAAGCATGCTAAGCAATGATGAAATTTATCATTTAATGACAAAAATTGATCCACAAGCAAAAATAGAAAAAAATGATACTTATCGTTTGAAAAAATGGCTTGGAATTTATGAGCAAACTAATAAAATTCCAAGTAAGGTTTTGAAAGAAACCAAACAAGAAGCTTTGATTAAAAAACTTGATATTTTTGAAATTTCTTGGCAAAAAGAACTTTTAGAAAAACGCATTATTAAGCGTACTAAAAATATGCTAAATGAGGGCTTAATAGATGAAGCTAAAATGTTATTTGATAATTATGATCATCATTTAAAAGCACTAAATTCCATAGGTTTGAAAGAATGCAAAGAGTTTTTAGATAAAAAAATAAATTTAAATGAGCTTGAAGAGCTCATCATCATTCACACAAGACAACTTGCCAAAAGACAAAGAACTTTTAATAAAAAATTCAATAAAGAAATTTTAGATTTTCAAAACGCTTATGAGAATTTAAAAGCTTATATTTTAAAAAAATATCAAGGCTGAGTGTTTAAGACATTTAATTTATCTTTACATAAATTTTGCCAATTGCTTGTTGCATTAATATCTATACAATTTTGCAAACTTTGCTTTTGATTTTGCACATCTTTTAAATCTTCATAAATATTACTTTGCATATAAAAAGCTCTTGCACGCTCATCATCTTTTAAAGGATTAGCAAGTAAATCTTTAAACAAAGTTAAAGCTTTTTGAGCTTGATTGCTTTGTTTTAAAGCCTTGATATAGATAAATTCTAAATCGGGACTAAAAAGATTTACTCCCTTTAAGTTTTGATAATCAATAGCCTTTGGAGCATAAGTTAAGATACTTGTTAAAAAATTATTTTTTTCACAATAACGCAAAAACTCATAATATAATTCCACCATACGATAATTCATAGGAAATTGCTCTAGTTTTTGTAAAGTTCTTATCATAGCATTATAATCTTGCAATCTAAGCTCAGCAAAAAATTTAATATAATTTGCTTCAAATTTTTCATTATCACTAATAATCGTTCTTGTATTTAAAATATCATTAATCGTTTTTATAACAAAGCTATAACGCTTATCTTTGAGGGCTAAATCAGCACTTTGAAGCTTATAAAAGATAATATCATCGTTTTCATTGTCCACTATGTATTTTTTAGCTTCTTCAATGCGCGTTGTGCGTTTAAAACACTCAAGCATTTGTTTTTTATTTTGTATTTTACCCCCTACATTATAAGCTTTAAAATCATCATATATTTTCACAGCAGCTAAACATTCATCATTTTTTAATTTTTGTTCTAAAACTAAAATAGCAGCTTGTTCTAAAAGATTTTTAACTTCTTTATTAGAGTATTTTTCAATGTCTTTTTGATAACTTACAACCTTTTCATAATTTTTTTCTTGAAAATACAATTTTACATTATCAAACAACGCCTTACTAGAAATTTCTCCAGCATATTTTTTCATAATCTCTTCATATCTTTGGTGCAAAAAACTTGCATTAGCATCTTTTAAATATAAAAAGTTTTTATCTTGCGCTTCTTTAATTAAACTCACATATTCACCCAAAGGAAAATCTTCTGCGTAAAGATCTAAATATTTTTGAGCCTTAGTATACTCATTTGCATTTAATAAAGACAAAGCAAGATCTTTTAATACTCTTTCATATTCTTTATCTACCTTGGTTAAATGTGTAAAAATATATTCATAAATTTTAGAACTTAAATCATAAACCCTATTATTAGCAAAAGCTTTAGCCAAAGATAAAGAATTTTCCAAATCACTCATAAAAAATTCAGGATTTGATTCTAAAATTTTATTTGCTAACTCTTTGGCTTCTTTGGTATTTTGAGTTTCTAAATAATTTTTTGATAAAAATAAAGCAGCTCTGCTGGCCAAATCTGCGTTTGGGGTAGAATAATACACATCTTGATAAATATTATTTGCAGTATTTTTCTTACCTAAATGATATAAATAATCTGCATAATCAAGCAGAGCCATTATAGTATATTTATCGCCTTTATGCTCAGTATTTAAAGTATCTATAATATATTCAACATTAGATCTTTGTGATAAACCCATATAAACTCTCATCATAATATACATCACTTCTGTATAATCTTTGTCGTTAATATAAGTTCTTACCCATCTTTTAGCATCATCTAGCATTTGTTCTAAAATTAGTTGGTCTTTGTCAAGTTCATAAGTGTATAGTTTATTTTGAGCTCTTAATTTATAAAGCTCAAATTCATTCATAAATACACTACCTTGATAACGCTTAATAGCATTAACAGTATCTCTTAATACTTGGTCATATTTTTTAGCCTCATATTCTTGTTTAATATTAAAATAAGTATTAAAATCTGCACTTTTAGAAGTTTCCATAGGATTAGAATTTAAATCTAAAGCTCCGATATAAGGCATTAATGCATCATCAAAATAAATATCAAAATCAAGCCCATCGCTAGGCTTATAATATTTTAAGTCTTTAGTAAAAATAAATACAAAATGTTTAGAAATATCTCCACTTTGACTTCGAATTTCTTTAGCATTGAAGATATCTTGAGAATAATTAAACATCTTAGCTAAAATTTTAGGATAGATTTTGATTGTCAAAAAAGTTTGGTGCTTTTCAAAATAAATCGTAAAATCATCAAATTCCTTATTTTGAAACTGCATATTGCTAACACCCAAAACATTGCACTCAAAATGGGTTTTTTCAAATTCAAAAACACTTTTGCAAGTAAAATCTTTATCGTCTTTTAAATGCAAAAGCGTAAAAGGGCGCTTACTTTCCTCCCCTTTATTAACAATAATTTCAAAAGAAAATGTATAAGTTATACTTAATAAAAATAAAAATAAAACCCTTATCATAAGCGTGATTATAGCAATATTATTTTACAAAAGCAAAAACACACAAGAAACACTTCCAATCAAACACAAGCATAAAATAATCTTTTGTTTTACATCTAAGTTTGCACTTTCTATGATTTGAGCTTTTTTGAAAAAAACATAAATTAAAATTTTTAAATAAGCATAAAGCATAATCATAGAGCTTAAAGCTATAGCAAATACAAGTACATAATAGCCTGAGTTTAAAATAGAAGCTAAAATTAAAATTTTACCCCAAAAAATACCAAAAGGCGGAATACCTGCTATACATAAAATAAATATAGCTAACATTATAGACAATACCGGTCTTTGATCAAACAAGCCCGAAAAACTCTCAAATGAACTTTTTTGAAATAAACTCAATATTAAAAAAATTCCATAATTTGCAAAAGCAAAAGAAATCCAATACACAAACAAAGCAAAAATTGAAAGCAAATAAGAAGTCCCATCTCCTTGAGAACTCACACTCATACTAGAAACAATAACTGCTAATATAAAAGAAGAATGAGTGATGGAGCTATATGCAAGCATTTTTTTTACATCTTTTTGGATTAAAGCTACTATGCTTACAGCAAGCATAGAAAAAATCGCTAGCAATGCTACTATGTATTCAAATTTTACCCCACCACCCAAAGCAGAAAAAATTCTTAAAACTACTATTATCATAGCTATTTTTGGAACAATTGATATAAATGCTATAAAATTTGTATGTACTCCATAATATACATCCTTTAACCAAAAGTGAAAAGGTGCAATAGAAAGCTTTACTCCAACAATAACTAAAAACATTACTCCAGCACAAAGCAAAATAGGATCTGAAATATATTCAGAATGTAACAAATTATCTAAATCTAAAGACTTAGTTTTTAAATATACAAAAGCACATGCAAAGACAAAAAACCCAGCTCCCACCGCAGCTAAAGTAAAATACTTTATACTAGAGCTAATAGCATTATGAGTTCCTCTTAAAGCTATTAATGTATAAAGAGCTAAAGAAGAGCCTTCTAAGGCTAGGAAAATTACGATCAAATTAGTACTTGACACCATTAGCATCAAAGAAGCAATCATAAATAAAAACAAAGAAAAAAACTCTGGCTTTTGCTCATCTTTATCCATCAATAAATAAAGCATTGAAAAAACCAAAATAACTATTTGAGTAAAAATTGCATAATTATCACTTACAAATAAACCAAAAAAAGCTTGAGAATTATCTAAAACAAAGCCATTATAAAACAATAAAAAACATAAAGTACTAAGCAAAGCTATAACACTTGCTCCTATATAAAAATTTCTAGAAAGTTTTTTAAAAGCACCCAGTAAAAGTAAAGCAATAGCCCAAAAAAGCAATGACAACACAGGAAATAATAATACAAAATTTAATTTTTCTAAACTAAAGTCACTCATTAAAAACCTCTTATATTATCTATGATTTTTTGATTTTCTATTGCAATATTTCTTGTTTGCATAACTTCAAGAATACTATTTACATTCAAAGCAATTTCATCAAGCATAGCACTTGGAGCTATCCCTAAATAAATTACCAATGCGCTCAACACACTTAAAACAAAAATTTCACCTTTTTTCAAAACTAGCTTTTCTATTTTTTCTGCATTAGTGGTAAAAAACATATTTCTATAAATATTTAGCATATAAATAGCCCCTAAAATGATCACACCGCCTGCAAATAATGCATACCACAAATTCACACTTGCTATGCCTTGTAAAATTAAAAACTCACCTACAAAAGAAATAGTCAAAGGTAGTGAAATAGATGAAAATAACAACACCGCAAAGAAAAAGCTAAATAACGGAGCTGTTTTGGCTAAATTTTTATAAAAGTCTAAATCAAAAGTATGATATCTTTTATAAAGCATATAAGCAGCTAAAAACAAACCGCCTGTTACTATACCATGTGCAAACATGTAAAATACAGAACCACTAACTCCATTATAAGTAAAAGTCACAATGCCCAAAATCACCACACCCAAATGCGAAATTGAGCTATAAGCAATTAACTCTTTCAAGTCTTTAGTTTTAAAAGCAATTAAAGCTGCATATAAAATTCCAACTATACATAAAATAGCAAGTAAAGAATAATAATGATTTAAAGTATCAGGCGTTAAAGGCAAGATAAATCTTAAAAATCCAAAAGGAGCCATTTTAAAACTCACAAGCATTACAGACACTAGTGTTGGGCTTTTTGCATAAACCTTTGGTGCCCAAGTATGAAAAGGAAATAATGGACTTTTAATAGCAAAAGCGATAAAAAAACCTATAAAGATTAAATTTTGTGCGTTTTCAGGTATAAAAAATTCGCTCTTATACCAAGCAAGTAAATCAAAACTCCAATACCCAAAACTTTGATAATACAAAAATCCTACATAAATAATTGCTAAAAGCATGAGCATAGAACCACAAAATGCATAAATGAAAAATTTAATCCCTGCTCTATAATTATCCGAATACCTACCTATTAAATAAATAAGTGGTATAAGAGAAAACTCCCAAAATACATAAAACAATAAAGCATCTAGTGAAGCAAAAAGCCCTATAATACAAAATTGCAGTAAAAATATACTTACAATAACACTTTTATCTTGAATATCTAAACATATAAAAGATAAAAAAATCATAATAGAACAAAGCAACATCAAATAAAGTGCTATAGCATCTACACCTATATGAAAATTAACTATCAAAGAATTTAAGCTAAACTCATACGCTATGCCATCATGATAATTAAACAATAAAAAAACATTTAAAACTAAAATCAAAAAGCTAATTAAAATAGCAAAAGTTTTAGAATCTTCTTTTTGTAAAAACAAAGCTATAAAAGCTGCAAAAAATGGAAATAACATTAATAAACTAAGCATTCTACACCGCCAACGCTAAACAAAATAAACACACAAAAGCCAACACTGCAATTCTTAAAACCAAAGAATAATCCTTGCCCACACTAAGCACTCTAGCAAAGCTTCTAAGGAAAAATGCAACACTATCTACCAAAGTATCTAAAATTTCTTTATCGCTTTTTCTTAAAAATTCACAAAATAAAGCATATTTACTAACAATAAATTGATGATAAAATCTTGGTATATAATATTCATTAAACAAAAGTCTATAAATGCTTGTTTTAGAAAGTGATGGTTTAAACCAATTTTTCCAATAAGCTATAATAGCCAAAAGCATTCCAAGCACCGCAGCAACACTTGCAAGTGCCATAACTAAAGAATTTTGTCCGTCAATAAAAGCTAAATTTTTACTTACAAACTCCATAAAGCTATGCTCAAAAAATCCTGCAATAATAGCAAGTAAAGCCAAAGGACTCATCGCAAGCAAAGCTATCTTACTAGCTTCGTGAGGATGTTCTTCATGTCTTTTTGGAGTAAAAAATACAAGCATTAAAAGTCTAAAACTATAAAAAGCTGTCATAAAAGCTGCTATTAAAAGCGCTAAAAAAATTCCATGGTGATGACTTATAAAAGAAAATCCTAAAATTAAATCTTTAGAGAAAAATCCTGCAAAAGGATAAATTCCTGCCAAAGCCAAAGAGCCTATAAGCATTAAAATAGCGCTAAAACGCATACTTTTATAAAGCCCACCCATCTTGCTAATATCAAGTTTATCATTCATCGCATGCATAACATTACCCGCACCTAAGAATAGTAAAGATTTAAAAAATGCATGGGTTGCTAGATGAAATAAAGCTATGGCATAAGCTCCAAGACCTGCTGCTACAAACATATAACCAAGCTGAGAAAGCGTTGAATAAGCAATAATTCTTTTTAAATCTTTAGCTACCATAGCCATAGAAGCGGCAAAAAGTGCTACAAAAGCTCCAAGTATAGCAATAAAATACCCTACTTCAGGAACTTGCAAATAAAGCTCTCCTGCACGAATTACCAAATAAACCCCTGCAGTAACCATAGTTGCAGCATGGATTAGTGCTGAAACTGGTGTAGGTCCTGCCATGGCATCAGCAAGCCAAGTGTGGAAAGGAAATTGTGCTGATTTACCCATAGCACCTATAAAAAGCAAAATTGCTATTAATATCAAAATAGCATTATTAGCGCAACCTAAAGATAAAAGTGCAAAAAATTCATCATATTTCAAAGAATTGAACTCTATATAAATTAAGAAAATTCCTAAAAGCAAAGCTAAATCTGCAATTCTATTCATAATAAATGCTTCATTAGCAGCAAAGGTGTATTTTTCATTATGATACCAAAAACCTATCAAAAGCCATGAACAAAGTCCAACACCTTCCCAACCTATGAAAAGCCCTAGGAAATTATCGCTCATAATCAAAAACATCATAGAAAAAACAAAAAGTCCTAAATAACTAAAATAGCGATTAAACCCTTCATCATGCTCCATGTAAAATATACTATATAAATGCACAAAAGTAGCAACTATACTTACTACATTCATCATAATTAAAGTAATAGAGTCTATTTTGAAACCAAAACTAACATCTACTAAAGAGATCCAAGTGCCAAGTTCAAAATTAAAATGCGCTCCATTGTTTAATAAAACAATTGAAGCAAATGCTGAAAAAGCTATAAACAAAGAAGCCAAATAACCTAAAATAATTTTCTTAGCGCTAAAAGCAAAAATACCTAAAATAATAGCCGAAACCAAAGGAGAAAAAAGCGCAATTAAAGCTAAATTTTGCATTTTATTCTCCTTTTTCAGCTAAAGAACTCAGCTCTAGTGTTCCTGTTTTTCTATACCACAAAACACAAAGCGCTATTCCAACAGCTACTTCACAAGCTGCAACTCCCATTACAAACAAAGCAAAAATTTGTCCTTCTATGTCTTTATGAGAAGCCCCTGCTGTAACTAAAGCCAAATTAGCAGCGTTTAATAAAATTTCACTTGAAATAAAAAGCATGATTAAATTTTGGCGTTTTATAATACCTATTAGACCAATGATAAACATCAAAATAGCCACAATGTAGTATTTTTCTAACATCATTGCTCATCCTTTTTTATATTTTTTTGAGTAAGTGCTATAGCGCAAATTAAAGCTATTAAGAGCAAAATTGCCATAAATTCAAAAGCAAGCATGTATTTTGTAAATAAAGCAAAACCTATTTGCTGAGTTGAATCAAGACCATAAATCTCATTAGCTTCATTTAAACCAAAACTATAACCCATAATAATACTAATTAGCAAAATTGCGCTAAAAATCACAGCGAAAATAAATATTCTTTTACCCTTTAAACTTTCTTTTACTTTTATCGAAGCATCAAAAAACATCATAGCAAAACTATAAAGACCTAAAATAGCCCCACTATAAACGATAATTTGAATCGCCCCAATAAATTCAGCATTAAGTAAAAAATAAAATCCGCTTAAAAAAACCATAGCTGCTGCCAAAGAACTAATAGCATAAAGCACGCTAGTACTTAAAACACTAATTAAAAAAAATCCCAATACTAAAACACTTAATAAACAAAAAGCTATCGTTTCAAACATTTTCTTCCTTTGGGGTATCTTGCTGTCTTTGTAAATCTATCTCATAATAATTTGGAGTTTTCTTTACTAAATCATCAGCATCTTTTCTTAAACTACCACTTCCTTCAAATACTACTTGATTTTTAAGCTCATCAATAGGGGTTAAAAAATCTTGCTTTTGACCAAAATACGATCTTTGCTCTGCTGCATTTTCATACTCTTTGCCATGCACAATAGCAAGTTCAGGACAAACATCAGCACAAAAGCCACAATAAATACAACGCCCTAAATTAATACTATAATTTTCAACCTTTTTACGTCCATCTTCACTTAAGCTTGTTTCCATTCTTATGCAATTACTAATGCAAATTTTTTCGCACAAGCCACAACCAATACAACATTCATTTTCACTTTCAATAAAACGCATCAAACGATGTACCGCACGGTAACGATTATCTAAAGCAACTTTTTCCATAGGATATTTAATCGTTGCGCTATTATTCTTTTTAAACATTTCTCTTAATACGACAAATAAACCTACAAAAAGTTCTGTATTTAAAGAACGCTTGATTACTTGTATGAATTTTTCATAAGCATTTTGAGGATTTTTACGCTCAAAATCTACCTTAAAATAACCTTTTTTCATTGTTTTTCCTATATCACAAGCACTAAAGCACTAATTAATAAATTTAAAACCGCTAAAGGAATTAAAATCAAATAACACATTCTCATTACTTGATCAGGACGCAGTTGCGGAAAAGCCCCTCTAGCCCAAAAATACCAAAAGAACACAAAAGACACTTTCAAAAGCATCATAATAGCCCCTGGTATAATCCAAAAATCATTAAATCCACCTAAAAACAAAAGCGATATCATAATCGCTCCGGTGATCATGGCTGTATATTCACCAATAAAAAACATACCCCATCTAAGCCCACTATATTCAGTGCCATAACCTGAAACAAGTTCAGTTTCGTTTTCACTTAAACAAAGTGGAGTTCTATTGGTTTCTATAAAAATGGCTATTACAAATAAAATAAAAGCCAAAGGTTGTTTAAAAATAAGCCAAGAAAGTATGCCTTCACTTTGATAATTATTAATATCTACTAAAGATAAAGAACCAACAAGCATTACAACACATACCAAAGAAAGACCTGCAACACTCTCATAAGAAATGATAGAAACAAGCCCTCTTGCCCCACCTAACAATGACCATTTATTATTACTTGCCAAGCCTCCTAAAAAAATAGCATAAAAACTAACCCCGCCCATGCCTATGACAAATAGTAAGGCCACATTAATATCAGCAATAATAGGGCGAATCACTCTACCAAATAAAGTAAATTCAGGAAAAATAGGAATAGCTGCAATTGCCACAAAAGCACAAATTGCTGCGATTAATGGAGCGATTAAAAACACCACTTTTTGAGCATAAGTTGGCACTATATCTTCTTTAGTAAAAAGCTTAATCATATCAGCAACTACTTGAAGCAATCCAAAAGGACCTACCATATCAGGTCCCAAACGACGATGAAATAAAGCTAAAGCCTTTCTTTCAAGATAAGTTGCCAAGCCTGCTAAAGTAGCAAAAATAGCTATAACAAGCACGCATTTGATAATTGTCTCTATAATAAAAAAAGTAATATCACTCATATTTTAGCTCCTGCTTTTTCAAGCCAAACTTTTGCATATCGAGTATTATCAAATAAAGATTTAAAATCAATCTTACTATCATAATCCCCCAAATACGCACCATTTTCTAAAGATTCATCACATTTTACACTTATAGCAATTTGAGTTTTTTCATTTTTTAAAATAACACTATCATCTTGATTTAAATCAAATTTTTGCATTAAATCAGACGATAAAAATAAAGCTCCAACCTCATTAAAAGCTCTATTGCTAAGCTTTGAAAACTGATGAATACGATTTGCATGATATAAGGTTAAATTTCCTTCATTTTGTTCTTTGACTTCTTGGGCGTTTAATATTTTTTCAAACTCAAAATGAGAAAAATCAAGCTCATAGCCTCTATGGTTTACCCCACCATTATCATAATGATTTTCTAACTCATCAAAATCAATTGCCCTAAAGCCTTTATTTTGTGGTAAAAATTTAGTATAGTTGATTGTAAATTCTTCATCAAAACCTAAAGCATTTGCTAAATCATTTAAAAAATAACCTTTAAATTCTAAAGCTGCGTTTGTAGGAACTAATCTTTTGTCATAATTTACAAAGCTACCTTCTTGTTGATTTAAACTAGAACTTGCAAGATCAAAATGCCCATCATAAGAAAAAGTAAAATCACCTTTTTCATTATAACCTAGTGTTTTTCCCGCTTGAAAATCTTGACTTAAATCACAAATCAAACTCACACCTAAAGTATTAGTGCAAGTTGGATTTAAAAAGACTTTAAAATCAGTATATTTTTGCACCAAAGCACAAAGTTTTGCTAGCTTTGCACTTTGCTCATCATAGTAAAAATCACTTCCTATAATAAGTGTAAATTTTTGCTTTTTAGCTAATAAAGTTTCTAAAATATCCTCATCTATGCCAAGATTTTTCGCATAATTTGATCTTTGCACTTCTATGCTTTTTTTAATTTTTTTAGGCACAAGCTTTTTAACTTCTTCTATAATAGTGTCACCATTTTCATTTTGCTTTTCTATCTTTTCAATAACTTCTTCATTAATAGTTTCTTCTATTTCTTTAGTGCCTTGGTAATACGCATTTTCTAATGTATTTTTAAAATCTTGCGGAAACTCTTTAGTAAATTTTTGCAAGATAAATAATAAAATATTTTCATTATCTTTAATATCATGATTAATCTGCAAGAAATTTTTAGAGTATTTATCCACACCCTTATCTTTTATAGGGTGAAAATATAGCCCTGCACCTTTATTCATCACTAAAGCATTATTAACTTTATATCCTAGCGTTGGCGCATCATAGCGTAAAAATGAACCTACGATGATTAAAAAATCACTTTGAGTGATATCATCTGTATTTGCATTATACATTGCATTTGCATTTTGATAAAAACAAGCTAGAAAATCTTGGAATTTTTTAGCTTCATAATTTATAAGATTAAGATTAAATTTTTTACTTAAATTTTGCAAGATTAAAGCTTCTTCGTTAGTAATAAAACTATTAAATAAAATATTTTTTATTTCATCATTTTTTATCATATTTACTAGTTTTTCAAAGGCTTTTTCATCTTTACCTTGAACTTCATTTTGGGTATTAAAACCATATCTTGCAGCTTTATTTAGCGTAGCAAAAGCAAAATCATTACTCACTCTATAAATTTTTTCTTTTTGATTATTAATACTAGTTTGTTTAATATCATAATACATCAACTCACAATCACTAGAATGTGGATTGCTAGCTGGAATTTTCTTTAATTCCCAAGCATTAGATGTATATTGAAAAGCCGAACCCACCAAGGCTCCTGTTGGGCATACACTTGTACATTCTCCACAAAAAGAACAATCAAGCATATCACCACTACTTGGCGCAATTAAACTCTTTTGAAATTTAGTCCAAATCGCTAGCGCGTCTTTACTCATACTCTCTTTAAAGCTTACATCGGGCGCGTTTGCTCCTCTTGGAGTAGTTTTTAAAGCGCTTTCTCCTATTTTATCTTTACAAACTGTGATACATCTTTCACATACTATACATAAAGCTGGATCATAATTAATCTCGCCCCATTTTTTATGCTCTTTATGGGTATCTTTAATCCAATAATTTTGCACATTTACTCTTGCTTTATGTGTAAAGTTTTGAAGCTCACATTCACCAGATTTATCACACACCCCACATTGTAAAGGGTGGTTGATACAATATGCTTGCATGATAGCATTGCGCTCATCCCATAAATTTGGCAAATCACTCTCTACTACCATACCTTCTTTAACTTTAGTATTGCAAGAATAAACCTTTTTACCATCAGCTTCTACCATACACATACGACATGCAAGTGTTGGAGAACAACCATTTAAATAACAAATTGCAGGAATGAAAATATCATTTTTTCTTGCGACATTTAAGATATACTCACCCTCATTTGCCTCACATTCTATACCATTAATGATAACTTTCATTTTATAACCTTAACTTGAGCTTTTGAAAAAGCAAAACCAGCGCTTTCATAATCAAACAAAGCCACCGTGCCTTTTAAATCATGATTGATTTTTATTATAGTTGTAAATTCTTGAGTGTTTATTTTTAAATTAATTTTATCCTCATCTTTAACCTTAGCAATCAAAGCAAAAGATGGAGAACAATGCAAATTTTTATCCCCTAAAGGTGCTTGCATGATGATAGTTCCATCAAAATTATCAAGTTCTAAAAGTGCACTAAAAGAATTTTGTATTGACAAATTTTCTTCATTTTCATTAGAGCAAATTAGCAAAAGATTAAATTTATGACAAAGTTTTTCTAAAAAATACTTAATATTTTCAAAGTCTTTATGTTGGTATAAATTTTCATCAAAAATAATACACTTTGCTTCTTTTAAAAACTCCAAAATCTCTAAAGCCTCTTCTTCGCCAAAGCAAGATTCAGCACTTAAATAACCCTCATCAAGCTCGTTAAATTCAGCCTCTAAACTCATCTTACAAAGTAATGCAAGCACGAAAGGCACACTTGCAATCTCGCATTTATAAAAGCTTGCTTTTAAAATTTTATCTTCTATGCAGGAAATATTGTAATTTTTACTTTTGTTAAGCTTAGCACAAAGTGAAGGATTTTTTAAAGAAAGTAAATCCACAAAACACAAAGCATTTAAGCCTTCTTGATATTTTGCTAATTTCATTGTCCTACCTTTTTAAAAACTATAGTCCAATCTACTTGATTAAATTTTAAAGAATTTAAAAGTTCACAATTTTGCTCTTTTATGAAAGCAAAACTTTTTTCTACATTAGAAAAATCTCCTATTTCAAACAAAACCACTAAAACTTCACCCATATAGGCTTTTTGAATGATTTGCTCTAAATCCTTAAATAAATCTTGACTTTTTCTTAAATCCACGCGTCTCATCGGTCTATCTCACCTAAAACTATATTAATACTTCCTAAAATAGCCACTGCATCAGCCAAATACGATCCTACAAGCATTTCTTCTAAAAACGCACAGTGAAAAAAACTTGGGGTTCTAGCTCTTAATCTATATGGCCTACCGCTACCATCTGAGTGAATAAAAAACCCAAGTTCGCCTTTTGGACTTTCAGTTGGCACATACACCTCGCCTTTTGGTGGCTTTAAGCCTTGGGTTACTAGGACAAAATGTTGCATAAGTGAATAATTTTGCGTCATGATTTGCTCTTTTGAAGCGCTTACATACTCAGGATGATTGCATAAAATCTCAGGTGGAGTATCTTGATAGAGCTTAGCACATTGAACTAAAATTTTCAAACTTTCTCTAAATTCTTGCATATAAACTTTATATCTTGCATAAGAATCACCCATTTTAGCCACAGGTACGCCAAAATCTACCTCATCATAAAGCAAATAAGGCTCTTCTTTTCTAACATCATAAGCAATGCCACTTCCTCTTAGCATAACCCCGCTACAACCCCAACTTAGCGCTTGTTCTTTACTTACCACTCCTACATTTTCAGTTCTTGCACGCCAAATTCTATTATCATCAAGCAAGGCTTCATAATCTTTTATATCATTTAGAAATTTATTGCAAAATGCTAAAAGTTCATCTAAAAAACCTTCAGGTAAATCAAGCATTACCCCACCTATTCTCATAGATGAATGTGTAAGTCTTGCCCCGCAATATTTTTCTATTAGATCAAGCACATATTCACGCTCTCTAAAGCAGTATAAAAATACTGTCATCGCACCAATATCAAGAGCATGTGTAGCAAGCCATAACAAATGCGAAGCAATGCGGTTTAACTCAAGCAAAATCATCCTTATCACACTTGCTCTGCGTGGAATTTCCAAACCGCAAAGTTTTTCCACAGCAGCTACATAGGCATAATTATTTGCACTAGCTGCGATATAATCCATTCTATCAGTAGTTGGGATAAACTCTTGATAGATCATATTTTCAGCCATTTTTTCCATACCACGATGCATATAGCCTATACAAGGAGCAGCCTTGGTAATTTCTTCTCCATCAAGTTCTAAAATAAGGCGTAAATTCCCATGAGCACTTGGATGTTGGGGACCAAGATTTACTATCATAGTACCATCTTCACGCTCAAAGCTTATATTTTCATAATAAGGTTTTAATTTAGTAGAAATTTGCATTTTATCTTCTCTTATCTAAAATTTTTACTTGCGTTCTTTTGGCTTTTTTCACAAAAGGCACGCCACCTTCTTCTTGATATTCTTGTAGGTATTTATCTTCTCTTGAGGCTTCGCCTTTACCAACCTCATGATAAATTCTGCTAAAGTTTAGCGTGTCTTTTTCATCTACAAAACCTGGATCTCTATTTTCCTCTCCTACTACCTCGCGGTATTCTTTTCCAAAAATTTTATCTATCTCATACCATTTAGCAAATTCATCACCATGCAAAGGATAGCTTTTCAAAAAAGGATTTCCATACCAATCATCAGGCATTAAAAGTCTTTTTAAATTCGGATGATTGATGATGAAAATCCCAAACATATCATATATTTCTCTCTCACACCAGTTAGCACCCTTAAAAACACTCATAACACTTTGAAGTTTTTCTTTTAAACCAACGAGAGTCTTTACTCTCACTCTTAAATTTTTCTCCATATTTAAAAGCTGATAATATACTTCAAAACCTTGTTTTTGAGCAACAAAATCAATCGCACTTGCATCAGTAAAACAACTATAACCTAAATTTTTAAGCTTGCTAAGAATAGCAACATTATCATCTTTGCTTATCTCAATCACCCAAAAATCAAGCTCTATAAAAGAATTTTTTAACTCAAATTCTTGGTTTAAGATTTGATGATCACTCTCAAAAACACTATTCTCTGTGCTTAGTTTTTTAGTTGCAGGTGCATGGTAAAATCTATCTTCATAATAATTTTTTAGCTGAGCATTTTTCTTATCGCTATATTTTCTCATCATATAAGCCTTTTTGGAGCTATTTTTCTACTTGCTTTTTCTTTACGAATTCTTTTTTGTAAAATCATCAAAGCAAATTGAAAAGTTTCGGGGCGTGGGGCACAACCTGGCACATAAATATCAACAGGAATGATTCTATCTACCCCTTGAACAGTAGAATAGGTATTAAACATACCACCAGTATTTGCACAAGAACCCATAGAAATAACCCATTTAGGATCAGGCATTTGATCATAAAGTCTTCTTGTAAATTCAGCGTGTTTTTTGCTTAAAGTACCCGCTATAATCATTACTTCAGATTGTCTTGGACTTGCTCTAAAAATCGTTCCAAATCTATCAAAATCATATCTTGCACCACCTGCTGCCATCATTTCAATAGCACAACAAGCAAGCCCATAAGATAGCGCCCATAAAGAATTACTCCTACCCCATTGCACTAACTTATCAACCGTAGTTAAAACAACTGGCGCATTGCTCATTTTTTGATACTCTGCCATGCGAATGCTCCTTTTTTATAAGCGTATAAAAAACCTATTGCAAGCAATAAAATAAAAATAAATACTTCCACTAAGGCAAATAAAGATAAGCCGTATTTTGAAAGCTCTGCGGTTAAATCTTTAAAAATCACCGCCCAAGGAAATAAAAACACCACTTCAATATCAAGCAAAATAAAAATCAAAGCAAAAACAAAAAATTGAGAATTGATTTTATTTGCTTGCTTAGAAGCCATAGGCCCACATTCATAAATTCCGAGTCCGAGTTTTTTTCTATTATGAGAGGCGAGTTTGGAGCCTATTTTAGAAGAAATATACACCAAAGTAAAAAATATAACACTTGCGATAACAAGCATTGCAAAGATGCCAAAGTATTGATGCTCTATAGTTGCGTGCGTCATAATAAACCTTTTATTCAAGCATAATTAAAATTTATTTTACTTTAACTTAGCTATATAAAAACTTATTATCAAAAAAATAAATTTTATGATATTTCAAAATGAAACAATTTTTATCTTTATTGCAAAAACACTTTTTTATGGCATATATCTTGTAAGATTTTTTCTTGATGAGAAATAAATATATAAGTAATATCATGCGTTTTTTGAAAAGCATACAAGTAGTTTAAAATTTTATAAGCAGTCACTATATCAAGCGCTGCTGTGATTTCATCTAAAATAAGCAATTTTGGCTTTAAAAGCAAAGCTCTAATCAAACCTAATCTTTGACTTTGACCACCACTTAGCTTAGAGGGTTTTAAATTTAAAATATCTTTTTCAAGCTCAAAAGCATCAAAAAGCTTAAAAAGCTCTTCAAAATCGGGCTTAAGTTTAAAATTTTCATACACATCAAGTAAAAGTCTTTTAGTGCTTTTGTAAGGATTTAAAGCCAGCTTTTGATCTTGGAAAATATATTGAATTTTTTGGCGTAATTTTCTTTGAGCGTTAAAATCTAAATTTAATATACTTTCATTTTCAAACAAAACTTCTCCAGTATTTGCGCGTTCAAGCATACAAAGAATTTTAGCCAAGGTGCTTTTTCCACTACCACTTTCCCCACAAAGCAATAAATTTTCATTTTGATTTAAAGCAAAACTCACATCTTTAAAAACAAAAATTTCTTCTTCTTTTAAATACCAGTGTTTTTTAAATTTATAAGATTTGCTTAAATTTTTAACTTCTAAAAACATTTTCATTCTCAAAATAATTTAACAATTCTTTGGCAAAAATACCTTTTGGATTGTTTAAAAACTCTTTCATAGGCATTTGATAAAGCAAAGTTTTATCTTCTATGATGGCCACCTCATCGCAAAGCTCTTTGGCTAAATTTATATCATGCGTGATGAAAATGAGATTTTTAAATTGTGCTTTTAACTCTTTTAAAATAGTGATGATTTTTTCTTCATTAGCCCTATCAAGAGAACTTGTAATCTCATCACACAATAAATACTTAGCTTCGCTTAACAAAGCTAGCGCTATTTGAACACGTCTTGCCATACCACCACTTAACTGATATATAAAAGAATGCCACAAAAGATCATGATTTTTAAGTCCTAAACACTCAAAATAATAAAAGGCCTTTTCTTTAATCTCTTTTGTGCTTAAACTCGTATGAGTTTTTAAAACTATATTAAAATAACTCCCTATATCAACAAGAGGATAAAAACTCCCATAAACATCTTGAAAAAGCAAATTTACCTTAGCTCTTAATGCATTTAGCTCTTTTTCTTTTAAATTTAAAATATCTTTTTGATTTATCTGAAATTTTTGTGCATTGAGTTTATAGTGTTTATCAAAAAGCTTAATCATACTTTTTAAAAGCAAGCTTTTTCCTGCTCCACTTTTACCCATGATAGCCAAAGCTTTGCCATCTTCTAAATTAAGATTTACATCCTTTAGTAAGATTTTATCTTTAAAACTAAGGTTAAGATTTGAAATTTCTATCATGCTTTAATCTCTTCTTGTAAATCATTGCCCAAAGCAAGCAAAGGCAAAATAAGCATAAGTATAAAGGCTACTGGAAAAACTATCATCCACCAAAACCCTAAAAACACGGCCTTACTTGCTTCATTTAGCATATTTCCTAAACTTGGAGTCCAAAGCTCTACACCCAAACCAAAAAAACTCAAAGTGGCTTCACTTGTAATAGCATGAGCGATATTTAAAACAAAAAGCACAAAAAGCAAATTCCAACAAGCAGGCAAAAGCTCGCTAAATAAAGCTTTCATCTTGCTAGAACCTAAAATGATAGCATTTTGATAAAACTCAAGTTTTTGAAATTTATTAAGCTGAGTATCAAGCACCTTTGCCACAAAAGCAAAATGCCCCAAAGCTATGATAAAAATCATACTCCACAAAGATCCTGCCAAAAAGCTTTGAAAAAACATAATCACAAGCAAAGAAGGTAGTGCCAAAAGCATATCAATCACCCTAGCGAAAAAAGCATAGGCAAAAAATCTTGTTAAAAACACATAAACACAAGCAAAAAGCACACTAAAAAATGCTGCCATTACCCCTACAAATAAAGAAACACGCAAGGCATATAAAATACGCGTAAAAACATCCCTACCAAGTAAATCTGTGCCAAAAATATGACTTAAATTTGGGGCTATTTTAGCCTTACTTAAATCCACTAAATTTGGATCATAAAAACTTATTAAAGGTGCAAAAAGTGCTAAAATAAAACTTAGCAAAATCATCATCACGCAAAACTTACGCATTAGCAAACCTTGGATTAATCATCTTACAAATTATTTCTACGATCAAATTTACAAGCACCACCACTAAAATGCTAAAAATCACCACAGCCAAAACCACAGGATAGTCTTTAAACAATATGCTTTTAATTACCAAATTTCCCACACCCTCATAAGAAAACACACTTTCTACTATATAAGTTCCCATTAAAAAACTCACAAAAGAAGCACCAAAATACGCAAGTATAGAACCAAAAGCATCTTTTAACACAAAGTGCAAATAAATTCTTGTTTTGCTAAGCCCTCTTGCAAAAGCACTTTCTATAAAGCTTTGATTTAAACTATCAATCAAACTTGTCCTTATAAAACGCACAAAAACAGCTAAATGCGAAAGCACTAAAGCACATACTGGTAAAAACAAATGCCACAAACGATTAAACACATCATCTTCAAAACCAATATCAGCAATAGCCGAACTTGGAAAAAGCTTAAAAAATACAGCAAAAACTAAAATAAGCATTAATGATAAAGAAAAAGCAGGCAATGCAAAAAAACTCATCGTTAAAAAAGTGATAAATTTATCTAAAAAGCTATCTTTATAAAGAACACAAAAAAGTGCTAAAACCAAAGATAACACAAAAAGTATAAAAAAAGCTAAACTCCCCAGTATGATGGTATAAGGAAGCTTTTCTTTTAAAATTTCACTAACTTTTTCTCCGCTGATTAAAGAGTAGGAAAAGTCGCCTTTTAAGGCATTAAAAAGCCAATTTTCATACTGCTCTAATAAGGGCTTGTCTAAATTTAAATTACGCTCGATTTCTTCTTTTATTTTAATACTAGTTCCTTGAGGCACACTAGCAAAAACCACACTTCCTTTAGCATGATAAATCATCACAAAGCATAAAAAACTTGCAAAAATCATCAAAAAAAACGCCCATAAAAGGCGTTTAAAAATGAGTTTTAACACTAATTTTTGCTCCACTCATAAGCATTCCAAGTAAAACCTACCCCATGGTGACCTAAAATGTGAGGTTTTATACCTTGGATATTTTTAGCAAAAACTAAAGGATAATCAATATAAGCTATAAATAAAAATGCAGGATCTTTATATAAAGCATCAATAAATTCTTTATAGTGTTTTTTTCTTTCATTTACATCAAGCGAATTTCTAGCCTTTGTTAAAGCCTCATCAACTTTAGCATTTTGATAATGACCAAAATTCCATCCACTTGAGTTTAAAGCACTATCTTGAGAGCTTGCAAAAACTCTAAATGTATGAAAATCAGGATCATAAGGACTACCCCAACCCACTAAAAAGCTATCAATTTTCGTATAATCAAAACTTCCACTTGGCTTAGCTACCGCTTTTGCTTTTATGCCAAGCTTTAAAAACTCACTTTGCAAGATATTTACCAAAGCCACTCTTAGTGGATCTTCACTCATAGCATACATTTCAAAGCTAAATTCTTTGCCATTTTTTTCTAAAATTCCATTCTTATTTTTCACAAAGCCCGCTTTTGCTAAAAGCTCATTTGCTTTTTTTACATCATAAGCATAGCTTGCAAATTCTTTAGGATTTGCCCATGATTTTTCTAAAGGATGATTTGCTACCTTTCCAAAAGAATGCAAAAGTGAATTTATAATAGCTTGTTTATCAATAGCATAATTTAGCGCTAAACGCACATTTTGATCTTTTAAAAACTCATGGTTAAGATTAAACATCAAAGCACGGTAATCAGCCGAAGGTTCTATAAGCATTTTAAAGTTTTTATCATTTTCAAAATTTGAAGCTAGGGCAAAATCAACCAAAGCTACATCAATAGAACCATTTTTAAGCTCAATTGCGCTAATACTTGGATCTTTAATGTGTTTTAGTATGAGTTTTGGTGTTTTTACCTTAGCTAAATGATAATTTTCATTTGCTTCTAAGATCATGTATTGACCTTGTTTCCATTGCTTTAGCTTATAAGATCCTGTTCCTATAGGCATTTGATTAAATTTAGTGGTGTTTAAATTTTCTTTTTCAAGCAAGTGTTTTGGTAAAATCCCTACACTCAAAGCGTCTAAAAATGCAGGAAAAGGCTTTGAAAGTGTGATAGACAAGTGATAATCATCGATGATTTTTACTTCCTTAACCGCATCAAAATTTACTTTTGAAGGTGAATTTAGCTTCTCATCTTTTAAAGCATTTATACTAAATTCCACATCTTTAGCACTAAATTTAGCCCCATCATGCCATAACACATCATCTCTTAAAGTAAATTCATAAACAAGCCCATCCTTGCTAACTTTCCAAGAACTAGCAAGATCAGGCGCTAAGTTCATATTCTCATCAAAGCGTGTAAGCCCTGAAAACACAAGAGCAATCGCCACATCGTGATCTTCACTAAAAAGAGGATTAATACGCTCTGGTTCATTCTCCACTGCTATAACAATCGTATCTTTTGGCGTAGCAGCAAAAAGATTTAAAGCACAAAAAAGCATTAAAAAAAATCGCAACATAATTTTCCTTTCTTTTGAAATAAATTTTAATTATAGTATTTTTAATCATAAGCTTTAGTAAAAATTTCATTTTTATCATCAAATAAAAGTTGCAAATACCTCTCATATTGCTTTAGTATATCTACGATGATTTCTTGTTCATTTAAATACTCTATATTATAACCATTACGCGAATCAGCAAAGAAAGTCTGTGGCTCAAAAATAAATTCTTTAGAATAAGTTGGCATAAATTTATCATCGATTATGCTTTGACTTGCTTGTTTTTTTACCACTTGCACTCCATAGATAAAATCTTTTGCAAATTCTTTTTTTATAATCAAACTTATGCTTGATTTTTCTTGAACAATTTGTGTTTTTAAGCCATAGTTTTTTAGACTTTGATCAAGCAACTCCATAGCATTTTTAACTTTAGTATTTAAGAAATTTTGTATGTCTTGTTCTTTACTTTGTTTTAAAATTCTAGCTAGTCTTTCTTGCCAAAATTCCCCTGAAAAATACACACTACTTTGACTAAGCTTAGTTAAAGAGTAATTTACATCTACGATTAAACCTTTAAGCAGTGAAAAACACATCAAGCAAAGCAAAAAAGCAAAAGGTAAGGCCACTATCATAGTGATACTTAAAATCGCTCCCAAACCACCTGAATACAGCAAAGAAGTAGCTAAAAGTGCAAGTATAAAACCCCAAAGGATATTTTGCCATTTATATGGCTCATGAGCTCCGCCACTGCTTAAAGAATTTAACACAAATATCCCGCTATCTGCTGAAGTGATAAAAAACAAAGCTAAAACCAAAAGCGCAAGCAAAGAGCTAAAATAAGAAAAAGAAAAATTTTGTAAAAAATAAAAAAGCAAACTTTCAGGTGCTGAAGTAAAAGGACTTAAGATATCATTGAAATTTAAAGCACTATTACCAAAAATGCTAAACCAAAGTATATTAAAACTAGTAGGCACCACAAGCACACCAAAGATAAATTCCCTTATCGTTCTACCGCGAGAAATTTTAGCGATGAAAAAGCCCACAAAAGGCGCCCAACTAAGCCACCAAGCCCAATAATAAATAGTCCAGTTATTAAACCACTCTATATGTTCTTTTTCATAATAATAAGTCTTAAAACTCAAAGAAATTAAATTTTGCAAATAATTGCCAATATTAGAGCTAAATTGCGAAAGAATTTGAATGGTGTTGGTTGAAAAAAGCACAAAAAGCATTAAACACACCGCAAAAACCAAATTTGCCTCGCTTAAAATTTTTAAGCCCTTTGTCAAACCGCTAATCGATGAAAGCGTAGCTAAAGAAATGATGATGATTATAATCACGCTTTGTTCTAAAAAGCTTTGCTCGTTTAAAATACCTAAATTTAAAAAGCCAGCATTAAGCTGAGAAGCACTATAGCCAAGCGTAGTGCTAATACCAAAAACCGTGACAATCAAAGCTAGCATATCGACTAAATTTCCCCAAAAGCCATAAATTTTGTCTTTAAGCAAAGGGTAAAAAGCACTACGCAAGCTAAGAGGCATTTTATATCTAAAACCAAAATACGCCATAGCCAAAGCACACACCCCATAAATAGCCCATGGGTGAATTCCCCAGTGAAAGATAGTATGTAGCATAGCTTCTTCATCGCTTGTTTGCAAGGCTTTTTTATGTATAAGAGGTTCAGCCACACCAAAATACATAAGCCCCACACCCATACCCGTAGCAAAAAGCATAGCAAGCCAAGAAGTAAATTTAAAATGAGGTTTTTCATCATCATCGCCGAGCTTGATATCGCCAAATTTTGAAAGTGCGAGTGCTAGCATAAAACACAAAAAAAACTTACACTTAGTATATAAAACCATGAAAAATTTGCAAAAATCCCGCTTTTGATATGATTGATAAAATCATTTGTAAGCTTAGGTAAGAAAATACAACTAAGACTTAAGATGATTATGATGCTAATACTTGGAATAAAAACTGATTTTTTAAAACTTGTCTTTAGCATGGCACTCCTTTTTTGGATAATTTTCATTATACCATAAGCTAAAAACGAGCAAAATTTAAAAACCAAAAAACAAAAAGGCTTTAATAAGCCTTTTGATTTAGCTTGGCACTATGGAGTTTTTACGTGCGGTTTTTTGAAGTGAGAATATCACTAAAGCTACAAGTATAAAATATACCACCGATAAACTAAGTAGTAAAGGATAAGTAGCATTAGTGTCTTTTTCTAAAAAGCTTCCAAACACAGGAAGCATTAAACTAGGTTTTGCAAGTAGCGTAAAAATACAAACTATATAAGAAATACCAATGATGATTTTTCTTATAATTTCTTGCTTATCATCAAGTAAAATAAATTTCAAAGCAAAAAATACAAAAAGACTTATAATAGCAACATGTGTATACAAAGCTACTAAATCTAAAAAATTAAAAATCACATAAAAAAAGCTACCAAAAATATATAAATTAGTAAAAATATTGAAAGAAAGTATCGGTAAAACTATAAATAATAAAATCAATATATAAACAAAATTGTTTTTTATAAATTCATCTAGCTTGCCACTTTCTTTGTTTATATTTAAACCAAAAATATTATAAGTCGTTTTATTATGTTCTTTAAAGATATAGCTTTCGTTAGTATCTACTTGAACGATGTGATATTTTGCATTATTTTCTATGCTAGGTTGTTTAAATTTATCAAGCACAAAAGAAAAAACGCTAAAAAGCATGATGATTATAAGTAGATTATGAAATACCTTTAGCAAGTCTGTATGATGATCACAAAGTTTACGATAAAAAACAAGTTGCCATTTGTCTATCCATTCTTTAGAAAATTTCTTGGGCTTTTTCTCTTCTAGTTCTATCTCTTTATAACAAAGCTCATATTTATGAAACTTTGAAGCTTCTAAAAGATTGTTATCTTTTATCAATGCATTTTTAAGAACTCTAAAAGAATCTCTAAAATCATTTGCAAATTTATCTAAAGATTTTTGATATTGTTCATTTTCATCTTTATTAAAATCTTCATATTCTTGTTTGATTCTTTCTTGTAAATCATCAAAAGTAAAATTTAAAGTTATATTTAAAGCATTAAAATTATCTTTCAAAATTATTTGAGAAAAATTTGGAACCATATTAAAAGTAGACCCATAAAAAGAAGCAGGTTGGTTAAAACTACAACTATAAATTTTCACATCAAAAAAATTGCAAAATACAAAATACACACCTTTATTAAAAACACATGTTCCAAATGTTAAGTTTTTTATAGTTTTATTTTCAAAAGCAATTACTTGGTTAAATTCGCAACTTTTAAACGATATATTTTTTGATTTTAAGAGATTATCTTCTATGTCAACCTCTTCAAAAACACATTTTTCAAATTTTATATCTTTTTGCGTAAAATTATCTTCACTCAATGAGATTTTTTTTAGAAATTTAGTACCATTAAAAACAACTTCATCGCGAAAAAACAAACTATTTATATCTTCATCAAATGTAAAATTTGTAAAATTTACTCTTTTCTCAAAAATACACTCAGAAAAAATATCATAATCGTTGTTTTTTAACTCTGCATCAGCAAAATCAACTTCTTCTTTAAAATTACATCCAGAAAAAGATGCTTCTTTGAGAATTTTCATACAAGAAAAATTAGTATTTTTATCAAAATTACAATCACAAAAAGATAGAGATTTAAATTCAGACATATTTAAATCAATTTTATCTTTGATATCACAATTCTCAAAAGAAAATTTTTGAAGCTCCAAACCATTTTGTAAATCAATTTTTTTAAAAATACAGAATTTAAATTCAAAATTATACTTCACAAAAATAGTATGTATATTTTCTTTATCTTCTAAGTTTCCAAAACTCGATACAACATCTATTTCTATATCATCAATATACAATTTATCCTCTTCACTACCTTCTATGGCGATAGTGAAAATACGATCATCATTTAGCGCTACTTTATCCTCGGATATCTTTAAAGCATTTGCTATTATACTTTTAATTTCCCTATTTTTATTTTCATCATCTTTGCTTTGATTTTCATCATCTTTGCTTTTATAGTGTTGTTTTTGTTCGCAACATTTCTCTAAGGTATGAAGTATTTTTTCAAGTGTTTTTTCCATCATTTCATCTTCCTATATTTTAGCTTAGCACTATGGAGTTTTTACGTGCGGTTTTTTAAAAAAGAAACAAAATCTTTTCTTAAATCATTTAAATTTTTATATCTATTCTCTATATTTTCATCAGTTGCTTTTTGTAAAAAGTTGCATGTAGCTTTTTCCATATTTGTTTTTCCAGTGGCTACAAAATACAAAACTCTACTTAAAGCATAAATTTCATCACTTGTATCATAGTTTTTAAAACCCTTTTTTTGTAATCTAGAAATTTCATTTAAACTTCCTTTTACTTCTGTATTTTCACTTGTTAATTGACTATCAATCTCTTTTATAAGCCCAAAATCTGAAATTTTTACTACAGGATAAATATCATCGTATATCTTTAATAAAATATTTTTAAAGCTTATATCTCTATGTAATATTTTTTTATTCCATAAAATTTCAATACCTCTAATTATTTGACAACCTAAACTAATTTTTTCATCAATCAAAAGTTTGGAATTATTTTGATTTATATATTTTTCTAAAGTAAAATCAGCATATTCCATAATATATTCATTTCTATTTTTATTTAAAGAATATACTTTTAAAATATAAGGATTATTTATATTTTTCATTGTTTCAAATTCTTTTAAAAATCTTTCAATTTCTTTAGTGTTTGCATTTTCATTTAATCTTTTTAAAGCAAAATCACATTGATAAAATTCATCATAATATTTAAATACTTTCGCATAAGAACCGCAACCAATATTTTTTAATTGATACTCTATATTAGTTTTTGAATTTTTAATAAAATCTGATTTTTTAAATATAGGAATAACTTCATATATTCCTATTTTTTCCATACCTTCAGGAAGTTCGCTACCGTAACTAGATTGTAAAAATTCTAAACATTTATTAAATATTTGATTATAATACCTATCTATTTCAAAAGACAATTCACTATTTTTTAACTCTTTTTCTAATTGTTTTGCTATTTCTATACTTTCTTTTAATCTTCTACTATTTTCTGCCCAATAATGTCTAATACTTGTTTGAGTGACCGGAAGTCGCTCATTCATTGCTTTAAAATCTTTAATAATTTCACTATGTAAAGTTGAAAAAATAATCTGCAATTTTTTATCACAAATACTATCATATAATTCACTATATGCTAAAGTTTTTTTATAATCAATTGCTTTATAAGCAATCTCAATAGCATTTCTTACTAAATCCATTTTCACTTATTTCCTTCAATGATTTTTATTTCTTCTTCGTTTAGGTTGTAAAGTTTATAAACAATAGAGTTTATTTTATCTTCTTGGGTTTTGGTGTCTGCTTTTTTGTCTTGTTCTTTTAAATTTAAAATCTCATCGACTAAGCTTATAAGCTCGTTTGCTAGTTTTTCATTTTTAGAATTTATTTTTGGTATAGGAAATTTTTCTACATATTGATTTGATAATAAAAAACCTTTATCTGAATATAAATGCCCGATATTTTTAAAATAATAAAATATCAAACTAGAATTTAAAAATCCCAAAAGATATTTAAGTTCATTTTTAGAATTTCCTACCATAAAAGCCATAGAATCCAATAAAACACATTCGTTTTCTAAAATAAAACTCGGTTCTTGGGTTACTCTTTGCCAGCCTATCTTTTCTTTTTCAAATTCCTCTAAATAAGCACAATTTCTAAGGTTATAAGGTGTTTTTCCTTTGTCAGTTCTTTTTTCTAAAGTTTTATAATACGGCTTTAAATGCTGTTTTAAGCTAGGGTATTCATCTATGTTTATCGCTTCTACCTTTTCTCCGCTTTTGCTTTTATAGCCATTGTGAGTGTTAATCACCCAAAGCCCTGCCCACTCATAACTATATCTTTTTATATCTCTACCGCGTAGCATTTTGCGTATGAGTTTGGCGGTGCGTTCTTTTTCGGCTTCATCTTTGCATTTAGCTAGAATTTCATCTCTTTTTTCAGTAGTGATAATAAAGGCTTCATTAAGCCCTGTTAAAATTCCACGATATATATTAAGCCCATGCCAGTCCTTAAGCGGAGTGCCGTGCTTTTCTATCTTTGCTTTTAGTGCGTTTGTGCTTTCATCGTTAAAAGTAAAGCTTTCTTTGCTTAAAGAGTTTTGTGCGATTTTGTTAAAATTTAAAATGCTTTCTATATTAAAGTCGTTTTCTTTTAAAAGCTCGGTGTTTGGGGCTAGGTATTTGAAGCTACTATCTTTAGTTTTTGCTTTTTCAAAGCTTAGTATGGAAGTATCTACCGTAGCACTATCAAAGACTTTTATACCATTTAGATCGATGTATTCTAAAAGTGTGGTATTTTTGAGTAAAAACTCTCTTAAAGCTTCTCCATAACCTGCTCTTGTGTATTTGTTTGAAGTGATGAAAGACAAAACACCATTTTGCTTTAGCACATTAAACCCAAGCTCATAAAAGTAAGTATAAATGTCGCTTGTACCTTTATATACTTTATAGTTTTTGGCTAAATTTGGCTTTAGTTCTTTGATGTCTTCTTGTCTGATGTAAGGTGGATTGCCGATGATGAGATCAAACCCTTGAAAACTCCCGCCCTCATCAAGCACTTCACTAAATTCAAAACGCCATTCAAAAGGATTTGCACTTTCTAAGTCAAATATACTCTCATAAAGCTTTTTAAGCTTTTTAAATTCTTTCTTAGCAGCACTTTCATCAAAGTCAAATTCAAACATATTTTTAGAGAAAAATACTCTAAAATTCTCATCTTTTTCATCTTGTGCTAAAAAATCGCCGTATTTTTTAGAGTATTCATTAGCGCCGTTGGTAAGTTGCTTGATCTCTTTGGCAAATTTGTCTTTTAAACAGAAATTTTTAAAAGATTCTTTGAGATTTTTGATCTCTTTTGCTATGAGAGTTTTATCGGTGTAAAAGCCTTCTTTGTAGTCTTTGACTATGCGTTTGTATTTATCCATGCGTTCTTTGATATTGGGGTAGTGAGAAAGGCTTTTGTGAATTTCAAAATAACTTATAAGAGAATTCCCGCATTTTATATTGATGTCGATGTTTGGTAGGGTTTTAAGATCATGATAGTTTGCATCATCAAAGCTTTCATAAAAGCTGTGTTTTAAAAGCTCTATCCAAAGCCTTAGTTTAGTGATCTCACATGAGTTTGGGTTGATATCTACTCCAAAAAGATTGTTTTCTATGATGTCTTTTTTACGCTCAAAAAGTTCTTTTTGACAAAGGTGGGTTTTGTCTTTGTCAAAATCAGGGCGTTTATACTCTAAAAACTGGCCTTTGTGATTTTGCACTAAAATTTCATCATTTTGCACGCTTAGGTAAAAGTCCTCTTCAAACAAACCAAGCTCATAATGCACCATAAGCATGGCATTTAAAACTGAAACTAAAAAATGCCCACTTCCCACCGCAGGATCGCAAATGCGTATGGAATTTAGCAAGGCTAGTTTTTGTTCTTGAGGGATTTTTTCTTGGCGTAGCTGGGTTCTTAGCTCGCTTAGCTTGGTGGCATTTAGCTTAAAAGTATGGTTAAACTTATCAAGCACGACTTTTTCTATGCTTGCTTTACACATATATGAAGTGATAAAGCTTGGGGTGTAAAAACTGCCTTCTTTGTAGCCATTTAGCTTTTCAAAGACATTTCCTAAAACGCTTGAGTTGATGAGTTCTTTTTGCTTGATGAGTTCTTCACTTTGCTCATCTGCTCCAAAGTCAAAGCTGTCTAAAAACTCAAACAAATACTCTAGCAAACCTACTTTGCCTTTTTTGCTTTTGCCTTTGTCATCTTTTAACTGCGTATGTGGGTGGTACTCTAGCAAAGCGTCATTTTCCAAAGTAGCAATTTCTAGTGTGGTTTTTTCGATGGCTTGTTTTTCAAAAAGCGATGAATTTAAATAAGGCAAATAGCTAAATTTACTCTGCGCTCTTGTGTGCTTTTCTTTAGCTAAGATATCAAAGAAAAGGTGTGAAAGGGTAGTAAAATTTGGAATTTTTTCATAGTTTAGAAATTTAAGGGTTTTATCATCGTTGAATCTAACCAAATTTGACTCAATAAGCTTTAAAAATAAAATGCGATTTAGCCAAAGTATGATGAATTTTAGCACCTCTTCAAAGTCATGCTTTGGGAGTTTGCTCGCTATGAGATGATAAAGCGTGCCTTGGGCTTGTTTGCTTTGCTCACTTTGTGTGATGATAAATTTAGAAAGCTGTTTGCTCTCGCTTAAGCCTAGGATGTATAAAAGCTCTTTATAGAATGCGTTGTTTAGTGAGTTTGCGTCATTTGGGCTAAATTCATTTAGCAAAAAGTCTTTGTGGAAGGTTTTAAAAATGCTTGCTAGGTTTTTGAAATTTGACTTTTGCTTGTCTTTTAAAAAGGCTAAATCGATGAAAAAGCCTTTTAAGCTTTCTTTAGAATTTTCTATGAGTTTGCTTGCTTCTTTGTAAAATTCATCGGTGTTGCCTTTAAAAAGTGAATTTGGGCTTTGAAATTCTTCAAAAAGCTTTTTAAAGCTTGTGTTTTTATAAAAAAGTTCTACAAACTCACTAGCTTTGAAAATGTAGAATTTATAAAAGTCTGTGATGATGATAAATTTCAAACTAAAGCTATGCTCTCTATTTCTAAAATAATACAAAATAGCCTCATGCAAGGCTTTGGAATTTGGCTTTGTGTGGGTGATGAATTCTTTTGAGTTGGGCTTTTTAGCTTCGATGAGAACTTCTAGGTCTTTGCTAAGCTTATCTTTAGCGATGGCTAAATCAATCTCGCTTTTGCCTTGTTGTTTGGTTTTGATGTGGGTTTTGAAATTTAGCATGGTTAAAAATGGACTAAGTGCGTTAGCCACAAGATAGTCTTCGTTTTCACTTTGTGAGCTTTCAAGCCTTTCTAGATACTGCGTTAAAGCCTTGCTAAAAGCGTCAAATTCATTTTGTGTGATTTGCTTTTTGCGGTAGTAAGGGTTGAAAAAATCTTTTTCATTTAGCAAAGTAAAGTGCATTTTTAACCTTTATAAAGAATATTTTGTATTTTACTAAAATTTACTTTAAAGGATTGAAAAGAAGTTGATTTAATCATTGTCATCCATACTATTTTCACATGTCATTATATACTATATCTAGATATAACAATTAACAAAAACTAAAAAATCCACCAACCAAAAACAATTAATCTTTATCAAGCATATTTATTCTAGTCCAACAATAAATTTTGCCTTACAATATACAAATAAAACAAGTCTAATTAATTCTATAATTTTATAAAACCACAACACTATTTAATTCAAATACCAATCTTTCCAATCCAAATAAATAACAAATAGTAACTAACAATAAAATATCACCCAACCTCAAACCATCAAATAAACCATTAAAACAATTCAATAACCAAACAACACAAATCTAAGCCATAAAAATAACTAAAACAACCAAATCATCTAATTCTTAGTAAGCATTCTATCAAATCTTAAAGCTACAGTTAATTAAAAAATTTCACAATAAAAACGTACCCTACCGTTTAACCAAACAACCAAACAACCAAACAACTAAACAACTAAACAACTAAACAACTAAACAACTAAACAACTAAAAATCTAATTTTTCATATTAATAAAAAAGCAAAAAAATAAGCAGTAAAAACTAAAAAACTAAATTTATCAAACTCGCTATAAACATTTTAAACTTAAAACGACTAAATCCCCAAACAATATAAATCCAAAAGCTAAATCACTAAAAACACAAACAACTAAAAACAAAAATAAAAACCATGACAAAAAATAAAAAACAATAGCAAAAAAAATAAAACAATAAAGAATAAAAATAAATTAAAAAATAAAAAGGAATATAATTAAATAAAAAAACCACAAAAAATAAAATAATAAACCTAAAAACCATAAAAAATTTAAAAATAAAAACAAACTACTACTAAAAAAAATTAATAGCCACTCAAACTAAAACATCTAAAAAATAAAACCATCCAACTAAATAACTAAATTTTATAAAATAATAAAAAATAACAATAAACATCCTACCTAATCAACACAAACTAATTAGAAATTTTCACAAGCTAACCAAACTAATCCACCACAAGCAATAAAAACTAACTAAACCAATAAATAATTCATGATCGCACCATAAAAGAAATAAAAGAAATAAAAGAAATAAAAGAAATAAAAGAAATAAAAGAAATAAAAGAAATAAAAGAAATAAAAGAAATAAAAGAAATAAAAGAAATAAAAGAAATAAAAGAAATAAAAGAAATAAAAGAAATAAATTATAAAACAATAAAAACTATCTCTAAAGAAAAGAAATAATAAACTAATTAAGGATTCAACTAAGTAATAAGTAAGAATAATAAGAGAACTAACAAGTCCGCAATGAGCTACTTTCCCCCTGCCAGTAAGGCGTAGTATCATCACCCACGATGTGCTTAGCTTCTTGGTTCGGGATGGAGCAAGGCGTCTCCACATCTGTATAATCACGGACATTGTTATTTAAATATTCTATTTAATATAGCATAATAAAAGCAATCAATAAGATTTAGATATAAAAATCATTTTTATTTTAGTTTTTAATCTTATTCTTATATTTAGATGTTTTATTAAACTAAATCACTTTATTGTTTTAGAATACTTAAAAAACAATGTTAAGAGCAAGTTCTAATATAAACTTTACTTGTAAGATTTTATAAGCTAAATGTAGTTTTCATATAAAAACATTCAAAGCTTTATTAAAAACCTTAACAAGGAAGTGATGCTTAAATAAGATAAGCCAAACGCTCTATTAGTACTGGTCAGCTAAAGGACTTTCATCCATTACACACCCAGCCTATCAAACTAGTAGTCTTCTAGAGAGCTTAGAGAAGATTCATCTTAGAGTTGGCTTCACGCTTAGATGCTTTCAGCGTTTATCCGTTCCAAACTTAGCTACGCTGCGATGCTCTTGGCAGAACAACAGCTACACCAGTGGTTTGTTCAACCCGGTCCTCTCGTACTAGGGTCAAATCTCTTCAATCTTCTTACGCCCACGGCAGATAGGGACCGAACTGTCTCACGACGTTCTGAACCCAGCTCGCGTACCGCTTTAAATGGCGAACAGCCATACCCTTGGGACCTGCTCCAGCCCCAGGATGCGATGAGCCGACATCGAGGTGCCAAACCTCCCCGTCGATGTGAGCTCTTGGGGGAGATCAGCCTGTTATCCCCGGGGTACCTTTTATCCTTTGAGCGATGGCCCTTCCACACAGAACCACCGGATCACTAAGACCGACTTTCGTCTCTGCTTGACTTGTATGTCTTGCAGTTAAGCTGGCTTATACCTTTATACTCTACGAACGATTTCCAACCGTTCTGAGCCAACCTTTGTAAGCCTCCGTTATTATTTGGGAGGCGACCGCCCCAGTCAAACTACCCACCAGACATTGTCCCACTTGAGGATAACTCAAGCTGGTTAGCTACCCAAATAAGAAAGAGTGGTATCTCAACAACGGCTCATATACAACTGGCGTCATATACTCAAAGCCTCCCACCTATCCTGCACATTCTTATCCAAATAGCAGTGTCAAGCTGTAGTAAAGGTCCACGGGGTCTTTCCGTCTTGCCGCGGGTAGGAGGAATTTTCACCTCCACTACAATTTCACTGGATCCCTCTTTGAGACAGCTCCCATCTCGTTACGCCATTCATGCAGGTCGGTATTTAACCGACAAGGAATTTCGCTACCTTAGGACCGTTATAGTTACGGCCGCCGTTTACTCGGGCTTCGATCAAGAGCTTCGCTAATGCTAACCCCATCAATTAACCTTCGAGCACCGGGCAGGCGTCACACCCTATACATCCTCTTACGAGTTAGCAGAGTGCTGTGTTTTTGGTAAACAGTCGGGAGGGACTCTTTGTTGTAAGTTTCTTCGCTTTCGGAGTAAATCCTAATACGAAGCGAACCACACCTTATACCGAAGATACGGTGCTATTTTGCAGAGTTCCTTAAAGAGAGTTCTTCCACGCGCCTTAGAATACTCATCCCACCCACCTGTGTCGGTTTACGGTACGGGCAACATTAGCTAAACTTAGAAACTTTTCTTGGCTCGACGGCATCAGCAATTCTCCTCGCTGTCCGAAGACTTTGAAGAGCCTTTCAGTTCTCGGAGTATTGTTATACGGATTTGCCTATATAACCTCCTACGACCTTAGACTAGCACTTCCATCCGCTAGCTTGCTTAGCCCTAAGCGTCCTTCCATCGCACACTAATGTTGGTATTGGAATATTAACCAATTTGCCATCGTCTACCCCTTTCGGACTCGACTTAGGACCCGACTAACCCTACGATGACGAGCATCGCGTAGGAAACCTTGGGTTTACGGCGTTAATGATTCTCACATTAATTATCGCTACTCATGCCTGCATGCTCACTTCTATTCGCTCCAGCACTCCTTACCGGTATACCTTCGGCGCAAATAGAACGCTCTCCTACCACTTGATAAAATCAAGTCTACAGCTTCGGTACTTACTTTAGCCCCGTTATATTTTCCGCGCAAAATCACTAGACCAGTGAGCTATTACGCTTTCTTTAAAGGATGGCTGCTTCTAAGCCAACCTCCTGGTTGTTTAAGTAACTTCACATCGTTTTCCACTTAAGTAAGATTTAGGGACCTTAGCTGGTAGTCTGGGTTGTTTCCCTCTTGACGACGGATTTTATCACTCGCCGCCTGACTGCTGTGATTACATATAAGGTATTCGGAGTTTGATAGGGTTTGGTACATTGGTGTATGCCCTAGCCCATTCAGTGCTCTACCCCCTTATACTACGACACAACGCTATACCTAAATATATTTCGGAGAGAACCAGCTATCACGAAGTTTGATTGGCCTTTCACCCCTATCCACAAGTCATCCGGGGCTTTTCAACGCCTATCGGTTCAGTCCTCCACTAGTTCTTACACTAGCTTCAACTTGCTCATGGATAGATCACTTCGTTTCGGGTCTGCAGCATCTGACTTAAGCGCCCTATTCAGACTCGCTTTCGCTACGGCTTCGCGTGTGCTTAACCTTGCCAGACACCACAACTCGCAGGCTCATTATGCAAAAGGCAGTCCATCACACTGTATTGCTACATAGTGCTCTGAATGATTGTAAGCAAATGGTTTCAGGTTCTATTTCACTCTGATCACCTCAGTTCTTTTCACCTTTCCCTCACGGTACTTGTGCACTATCGGTCTGGTATTAGTATTTAGGGTTGGATCGTGGTCGACCCAGCTTCAGACAGGATTCCTCGTGTCCCGCCCTACTCAGGATACTGCTAGCTAAGGTTTGGTTTTCGTATACGGGACTATCACCCTCTATGGCTACACTTTCCAGAGTGTTCTACTAACCTCACCTATTGCACATTGCAGTCCTACAACCCCCAGTGCAAGCACTGGGTTTGCCCTCTTGCGCTTTCGCTCGCCGCTACTGACGCAATCTCTATTGATTTCTTTTCCTGTAGGTACTAAGATGTTTCAATTCCCTACGTTCGCTCCATTATGGTAGTATATATCTCTATATACTGGGTTGCCCCATTCGGAAATCTACGGATCAAAGCTTCTTGACAGCTCCCCGTAGCTTATCGCAGTCTAGTACGTCCTTCATCGCCTTTACCAGCCAAGGCATCCACCATTCGCTCTTAATAGCTTACCTTTTAATTCATTCTAAAACGCATCACTTCCTTGTTAAAGTTTTTATGATAAGACTTTACTATCTTAAGACGGAAAGCATTTAAACACTTAATAAAACTAAATAAATTAGTCTCACTAGGTTGTGAGTTTAAAACTTGTCTTTAACTAAAAGCTAAAGAAAAGATAGCTAGGTTTTATCCTTTAACAAGTCCTGTAAAATTGTTTTTATTAAAACTTGCTTGTGACTCTTAACAATGATAATTCAAATAACATTAAATAACTAATCTAATATATAAAATATTCTATTATTTATTTAGCTTAGGTCTTAAAACCTAAAGGAAGTATATATAAAGAGTTTAAATAATTTAAAAACATAAGTAATAAATTATTTTACTTTACTTATTACTTTATTATTAGTTATATACTTGCTTTAAGTTTTAAAACTTTATTATATGATTGATAAACAAATCTTTTTTATGGTGGGCCTAACAAGACTTGAACTTGTGACCTCACCCTTATCAGGGGTGCACTCTAACCAGCTGAGCTATAGGCCCTTATAAATGGTGGAGAATAGCGGGATCGAACCGCTGACCTCCTGCGTGCAAAGCAGGCGCTCTCCCAGCTGAGCTAATTCCCCAAAATTAGCTTTTCATCAATCTTTGAAATCTAAACAAGGATGATTGAGTCTATATATGAACTGATAGTTGTGAGACTTATCAGTTTGTACTCTAGAAAGGAGGTGATCCAACCGCAGGTTCTCCTACGGTTACCTTGTTACGACTTCACCCCAGTCGCTGATTCCACTGTGGACGGTAACTAGTTTAGTATTCCGGCTTCGAGTGAAATCAACTCCCATGGTGTGACGGGCGGTGAGTACAAGACCCGGGAACGTATTCACCGTAGCATGGCTGATCTACGATTACTAGCGATTCCGGCTTCATGCTCTCGAGTTGCAGAGAACAATCCGAACTGGGACATATTTTATAGATTTGCTCCACCTCGCGGTATTGCGTCTCATTGTATATGCCATTGTAGCACGTGTGTCGCCCTGGGCATAAGGGCCATGATGACTTGACGTCGTCCACACCTTCCTCCTCCTTACGAAGGCAGTCTATTTAGAGTGCTCGGCCGAACCGTTAGCAACTAAATACGTGGGTTGCGCTCGTTGCGGGACTTAACCCAACATCTCACGACACGAGCTGACGACAGCCGTGCAGCACCTGTCTCTAAGTTCTAGCAAGCTAGCACCCTCTTATCTCTAAAAGGTTCTTAGGATATCAAGCCCAGGTAAGGTTCTTCGCGTATCTTCGAATTAAACCACATGCTCCACCGCTTGTGCGGGTCCCCGTCTATTCCTTTGAGTTTTAATCTTGCGACCGTACTCCCCAGGCGGTACACTTAATGCGTTAGCTGCATTACTGAGATGACTAGCACCCCAACAACTAGTGTACATCGTTTAGGGCGTGGACTACCAGGGTATCTAATCCTGTTTGCTCCCCACGCTTTCGCGCCTTAGCGTCAGTTAAGTTCCAGCAGATCGCCTTCGCAATGGGTATTCTTGGTGATATCTACGGATTTTACCCCTACACCACCAATTCCATCTGCCTCTCCCTCACTCTAGACTACCAGTTTCCCAAGCAGTTCAACGGTTAAGCCGTTGGATTTCACAAGAGACTTGATAATCCGCCTACGCGCCCTTTACGCCCAGTGATTCCGAGTAACGCTTGCACCCTCCGTATTACCGCGGCTGCTGGCACGGAGTTAGCCGGTGCTTATTCCTTAGGTACCGTCAGAATTCTTCCCTAAGAAAAGGAGTTTACGCTCCGAAAAGTGTCATCCTCCACGCGGCGTTGCTGCGTCAGGGTTTCCCCCATTGCGCAATATTCCCTACTGCTGCCTCCCGTAGGAGTCTGGACCGTGTCTCAGTTCCAGTGTGACTGATCATCCTCTCAGACCAGTTAAGCGTCATAGCCTTGGTGGGCCATTACCTCACCAACTAGCTGATACTATATAGTCTCATCCTACACCGAAAAAACTTTCCCTACTCAACTTGTGTTAAGCAGGAGTATAGAGTATTAGCAGTCGTTTCCAACTGTTGTCCTCTTGTGTAGGGCAGATTAACTATACCTTACTCACCCGTGCGCCACTAATCCACTTCTAGCAAGCTAAAAGCTTCATCGTTCGACTTGCATGTATTAGGCACGCCGCCAGCGTTCACTCTGAGCCAGGATCAAACTCTCCATAAAAAATAATTGGATAAGTTTAATCTTTTTCTTCAAAGAAAAAGTTGATTGTTAAGATTTAAAAATAAATCTTTCTGGCTCAATCGATCACTTATTTAGATTTCAAAGATTGACTATAAGATTTGATTAACAATATTAATAATTTAAAGAACAAATACTAAAAAATTAAGACAAAAAGTCTTAGCTTTTTAAAACCCTTTCGTTTAAAAAGGAAATGAAATTATAGCAATAAAAGCTTAAAGTTTTATTAAATAGATTATATATTTAAAGGAATTTGTTTTAGGATAAAAAAAAAAAGGGGGGGGGTATTTGCTTATAACATGTAGTAGAGTTTTTAGTAAAAATAATGGAAAATAAGTTATTATAAAAAATGTGGGAATTTTGTGTCAAATATAAAGAAAATAATATTTTAAATATAAATATAAATTAAGAAAATGAAAGAAAAAATAAATAGTTAAAGATAAAATATGATTAGATAAATTTATGATCAAAATATATGAAAACAATAATATTGATTATGTTGCAAGACAATATAGGTATATTATCTTTTTTGTTTATTAAGAAGATTCACACTTAGTAAAACAATAAAACTAAAAATTAAAAGTATGAGACTATAAATATGAGCTGTGGTAAAATCTAAATTTTCCATACTTTCATATATAGCAATACTAGCTACTTTTGTTTCACATAGATAATTTTAAATAGTTTATTTATTAATCTAACTTGTAAATTTTAGAACTATGTTTTGGTACTCTTTGATTTTCCGGAGGTAATTTCATATAATCACCATAATATTTTTTTAAATGCTCATCATAACCATCCATGCATGGATATTTTCCATCTTCAAAACAAAGATTAATGGTATTACTAAAGTATTTTTTATGCATGATAGAGTTGTTCCATCCTGAGCATTCACTTATAAATAACGCTATATTTTCACAATTATTACTTGTATATATTAAACGCCAATGTTTTAGTGTTTTATCGAGTTGTTTGTTAAGATATTCAGCGCAAAAAAGACAAAGTTTACTTAAAAAAGTAAAATCTTTTGAACGTTTAACAAAAGATCTAGTAAGTTTTCTTAAAAATTTTATTTTTTTAGCTGTTTTTCTCACGAGATTAATATCGTTTGGTATATAATCATAAATAAAAATATCTAAAAATATTGGACATCTTTGTCCTTCGTAATCTTCTATCAAATAATTTCTATTATAAATTTTTGCAAGAAAATAAAAATATTTGCAATTTTTATCATATATATCTTCCATATAAATATTTTCCAAATTTTTCCAATATTTTCTTAACTTTTCATATTCATCATAGTGCATATAAATATCAATATCATCATCCCATGGAATAAAACCTTTATGTCTTACCGCTCCTATTAATGTTCCGCCACCTAAAGAATAAATAATGTTATGTTTTTTGCAAAATTCATCAAAATAGTTAAGTAATTTTACTAAAGCTTTCTTTTGCTCTTCTAAAGTTACCTCTTGCATTTATTTAAAATCTCCTCGTATTCTTTTAAATTATCCATTTCATAACATTTTTCAACTTCAATTGCTTGTATTTTAAGCTCTGAGAGTAAATCCAAGACAATATTATCCCAATACATTTTCTCGTCTAACAAATAACTAGATGTAAGATATTTTTTTAAATTTTTTCTTATTTTTTTACAATCTTCTGTACAAAAATAAGAAACTCCCAATAAAGCAAGTCCACTCGATAAAGTAGTATCGATTTCTTCTATCAGCCCATCTTTTGTTTTTACATACCACTCACCTTTAGAATTTCTTAGGATACAATAATAGGTACTCAAAATTTGTTTTTGCAAAAAAATATTTTCATTTAAAACCACATCACAATCAATCACAAAACTATCACTGAAAAAACTACTAGCTTTATAAAAAGAATAAATGCTATTATATTTTCCATAATTTTCATTAAAAATTAATTTGACATTATATTTTTTTTCTAGATATAAAAATTGCTCTTTTAGATGTCCTATTACTATATAAATATCATCAACCATTGCTTCTTTAAGATAAACAATAGTACGCTCTATGTTGGCGACTCCTTGTATTTTAAGCATAGCTTTATGAGTTATCTTTGAAAGCTCTTGAAATCTGCTTCCTGACCCAGCCGCTAAAATAATCGCATTCAATCTTTATCCTTTTTAGAAAATAAAACCAAATTTGCTCCAATAAACACTAAAAAAATTAAAGCTATTTGTTTAAAGTCAAACTCACTTTGTATTATAACAAGCCATATTACATAAGAGATATTCAACATCATGGCTTTTATTAATCCAATTTTTGAAATCGTAAAATAATATAAAAAATAAGATAACCCCCAAAAAGATACAGCACATAACAGCAATACAATAAAATTAAATGATAAGATATCATCGAAAGTAAAATTTGGTTCTTGAACAAAAATTAATATCGCATATCCAAAACTTGCTCCAGTTTGCCTTGAATAATAAACACTCGTCGTAGACAACTCCTTTAAAACAATAGAACTTAAAACCAATTCAGTTCCCCAAGATAATGCACATATTAAAGCCAAAATTATCCCAAAAAAATTAAAACTTAAACCATTAAAAAATAACAAAAATAAAGATGTTAAAGCCAATAATAAACCAAAAAAACCTTGTATGTTTATTTTTTGTTTTAAAAATATAAATGCTAAAAAAGTTGCGAAAACTGGATATAAACTAGTAATTGAAGCACTGAAACTTAAGCCTATAAGTGAAATTGCATTAAGATAACAATACATTGCAACAGGACCTGCGAGCAATCCAGCGAAAAACGGAAATATAAGTTTTCTTTTAAAAACAACTTCTTTTTTAAAAAATAAAATAAGCAATGTTAAAAATAACCAAGGTATAAACTCGATACAAAAAAGCAATATAAAAACAAAATAAGAAGAATCAACAACCTTATCTGTAACTTTTACATAAAATATTCCAGCTAAAGCCCAAAACAATCCGGATAAAATACCAGAAATATATCCTATTTTATTCATTATAAATTTAAACTTTCTAATCGCTGGTATGCTCTATTAATCCTAATAAAACCATAGTCACCATAAAATTCGTTATTTTCTTCTTTTAAGGCAGTCCAAAGCGTCCATAAAACATCACACGAAAAAGCATAAAAATCTAAATGCATTTTTTCTTTTTTTGTGACCTCGCGATTAAAATAACATTCTAAAAAATATCTCTTTAACTCTTCATCCAATCTACATTCTATCATAAAATTTGCTAATTCCCATAAAATATCATTTTTTCCAGAATACTCCCAATCAATAAAATAAACTCTATCTTTTATTAAAATATTTTCAGGGACGAGATCATTATGGCACGGTAAAACAGTAATGTTTTGCTTTTGAAAATACAATGCAATTTTATTAAAAACTTTTAGAATACAATCCATTTGACCGTGATACTTGTAAAAAATACTTTTGTTGTTTAACAAAGAAAAATATTGCTCATACAAATTAAATACATTAAAGGTGTTTTTAAATTCTAAATCACTTTTGTGAAATTCTTCAAGCTTAAGTGCTATTTCTTTTAATATGGTTTTATTTTGGATTTTCTCGTGATTAAGTGCATAAGAATTATCTAGAAATTTAGTGATTTTAATCCCAGTTTTTTCATCAAAATAAACACATTCTACACTAAATTTTGCTTGACTTGCTAGAAAATCATTAATTTTTTCATTTTTTCTATGAATCAGTTGGTTTGTTTTTTGATTTGTTAATCTTAAACAATAGCTCTCTAAATTAGTGGATTTTTTTTGGATTTTCACAAGGTAGTTTTGATTTGTCATACCTCCAATTTTCTCTATACTGAAAATCTCATCCCTTGAAACTCCAAGAGCATGACTTAGAATACTTACCAATTCATCCATAAAACACTGATCCATATTTTGATTTAAAAAAAGGTTTTAATTTTATCAAATTATAACTTAAAAACTAATGCTAAATATTTCATTATTACAATACACAAAAATTATTTAAATAACTTTGTAGATCTATTTTCAATTTTCAAGATTTATACAAGTGGTGCGGATGAAAGGACTTGAACCTTCACGCATTGCTGCACCAGATCCTAAGTCTGGCGTGTCTGCCAATTTCACCACATCCGCAAAAGTGGTACGCTCAAGAGGATTCGAACCTCTGACCTACGGCTTAGAAGGCCGTTGCTCTATCCAGCTGAGCTATGAGCGCATAAAAATAAAAGTAACAATAGGCTTATGGTGCGCCCGATAGGAATCGAACCCATAACCTACAGATCCGAAGTCTGTCGCTCTATCCAGTTGAGCTACGAGCGCTGATGGGGTGAGTGATGGGAATCGAACCCACGACCCTCAGGACCACAATCTGATGCTCTAACCGACTGAGCTACACTCACCATTTATAAAAATGGTCGGGGTGAAAGGATTCGAACCTTCGGCCCCTTGGTCCCAAACCAAGTGCGCTAACCAGACTGCGCTACACCCCGATGTACAAAAATAAAGCGTTATTTTACATAAAAAAATATTAAAAGTCAAGATAAAAAAATATTTAGCATAAAAAATGCTAAATATTTTAAGAATTGTCTGTTTGTTTTTTTTGTGAAATGATGTTTAAAATTTCTACTATCAAAGAAAAAGCCATAGCTGTATAAATATATGCTTTATCTATATGGATATCAAAACTTTCGCACACTAAAACAAAGCCTATCATTACTAAAAATGCCAAGGCTAAGATTTTAATGCTTGGATATTTTTCTACAAAATCTGCAATTGGTTTAGAGGCAAAAAGCATAACTAAAACTGCAATAATCACAGCAATAATCATAATCTCTATATCTTGAGCAATACCCACAGCAGTAATAACACTATCAAGAGAAAATACTATGTCTATCACAGCTATTTCAGCAACTACAACCCAAAGCTTATTGCTAATTTTTATATTACTTTGACTTTCCTCTTGGTGCATTATACTTTCTTTAATTTCCTTAATAGACTTAACTATTAAAAACAGCCCTCCAAGCAAAAGCACCAAATCTCTACCTGAAATTTCATTGCCTAATACACTAAATAAAGGCGTGACAAGCTTCATCACCCAAAATAAAGATAATAATAATAAAATTCTAGTAATCATCGCAAAAGCAAGACCTAGAATTCTACCCTTATCTCTATGTTCTGGTGGTAATTTAGAAACTAAAATCGCTAGAAAAATGATATTATCAATCCCTAGTACAATCTCCAAAGCTGTAAGAGTAAGCAATACCACCCAAGCATCTACACTAAAAATCCATTCAAACATTTACTTTCCTTAAACAAAAAGAGTAATTATAATGATGAAAAATTAATCATTTTCAAAAATTTTTACAATGGTTTCAGGTAAAAGTGTATGTTCAAGCTCATGAATTTTCGCTTCAAATTCTTCAAAGCTTAACTTAGCTTTTTCAAACGCCTTTTGTGCAATGATTTTACCACCATCAAGCTCTTCATTAACCCAATGCACACTAATGCCTGCTACTTTCATATCACTTTCATAGCTTTCTTTGATAGCATGAGCACCTTTGAATAAAGGAAGCAAAGAAGGATGAAGATTAATAGCTTTTATATTTTGAGTGAAAATAGGACTTAAAATTCGCATAAATCCTGCCAAGATGGTCAAATCTGCTTGACTTTCTTTTATAATTTTTACTAATTCTGCATCAAATTCTTCTCTTGAAGTAAATTTTTCATGTTCTATGATTTTAGTATCAAGGTTATATTTTAAAGCTCTTTGTATGCCATAAGCTTCTTTTTTATTGCATACACACAAAACCACTTCAAAGGTATTTTTACCAAAAGTTTTTTTATGTAATTTTTCTAAAATATTTTCCAAATTGCTTCCATTACCACTAAATAAAACTGCTAATTTTATAAGCATTTTAACCCCTTTATTAATTTTAAAGCATCAAAACTAATTTTATTTTTCTTATAATTTTTAGCCACCAAAGCATGAGCTAATACTGCATTTTTTGCAGCTTCTAAAGCATTAAATTTAGCTCCAAGTAAAGCCGCTATCATACCACTTAGTACATCCCCACTTCCACCTTTTGCTAAAGCTTCATTGCCACAATTTACTACAAAAAGTTTTTCTTTTTGAGTGATGATGGGATTAGCCCCTTTTAACACCAAAGCACATTGGAATTTAGAACTAAATTTTCTTGCATAAAAAAAGCGTTTGTTTTGAATTTCTTCTACACTTACATCCTCATTAAAATAAAGTTTTAAAAGCATAGAAAACTCTTTAGGATGAGGAGTTAAAACAACATCTTCTCTATTAAGATAAGAAAGTAAATTTTCACTTTGAAAGCAATTTGCATCTAAGACTAAAGGAATATTTTTTAATCTTTCATCTTTTAAAATACTTAAATCATCAAGTCCCATACCTATAGCAGCTGCATTTATTTTGCCTTCAATATCATCTTTTAGCATAATCAAAGGCGAAAAGCTTTCTTTAGCCACCAAAGACACAAGCCCTGCCCCAAACTCCAAAGCACCAAGTCCAGCTAAAGTACCCGCGCTTTTATTGGCAAAAATATAAACATGACCAAAATCACCTTTGTTTGAGTTGGCCTTTTTTGTAATGAGTTTTAAATCTTTTTTTTCTAGTAAAAAGCTTGAAGTATTTTGCATATAAGGTTTTAAACCCAAATTCGCAATTTTAATTTTACCTACAAATTCTTTTGCGAAATCTTCTAATAAAATTTCTTTAATTACCCCCATGCAAAGAGTATAATCAGCCTTAAAACATAGTTCTTGTCCAAGCCCGCTAGGAATATCACAAGCTATTTTTAAAGCCTTACTTTTAGCAATTTTTTTAAAAATTCTTTGTAAATTTTCATCTAAAGCTTTATTTAAACCGCTTCCAAAAACGCAATCAACTATAATGTCAAAATCTTTAAATTTAGGTTCTTTTTTTAAAAATTTAAAACCTACATTTTTTAAAATTTGCTCTTGCTTGATAAACATTGTACTTTTTTTATATGGCATAATATAAGCAAAAGCTTTTTTTAAGTGTCTAATGGCCACAAGTCCATCAGCTCCATTTCCACCAGTACCAAGCAAGAATAAAATTTTAGCATTTTTTATATTTTTACTTTTTTTCTTAATCAAATTTGCAAGCTCTATACCTGCATTTTCCATCATTAAAAGCTCATCCAAACCTTTTTCAATGAGCTCTTTTTCATAAGAAATATTATCTTTAAATACTACTTTCATCACTCATCTCACATTTTATAAGCTTTTGGGTTTTAGCGCCTAGCTCTTTAAGCTTTATCACTCTTGAAGCGATATTTCCACTTCCATGAGTAAGCTTTGTTTGCATATTATCTACATTTGAGTTTAATCTTTTGATATTTTCTTTGATTTTTTCAAAATCATCTAAAACACCTGCAAATTTATCATGAAATTTGCCAAGCTCATCAAAAGCTTTTAGGATATTTTCATTACTTTGTATATTTTTCCATGAAATATTTATCGTATTTAGTGCCATAAAAAGAGTGTTTGGTGTGGTTAAATAAACCCTTTTTTTATAAGCGTATTGATAAATTTCAAGATCTACATTTAAAATCAAATCTAAGATATTTTGATAAGGTATAAAAAGCAAAACAAACTCATAAGTGTGTTTATCATACTGCATATAAGGCTTTTTGGCTAACTCATCAATCCTTGATTTTAGATTATAAGCTAAATCAAGACAGGTATTTTGACTAATATCTTCAAAAGCAAAATCACTTGGCAAAGAAAATTTTGCATCTATAATTATACTTTTTTGTTTATCTAAAAATACTACCGCATCGGGAATATAGGTTTTACCCTCATCTTGAAATCTCTCTTGCAATTTATACTGCACGCCCTCTACCAAACCACTATTTTCTAAAACAGATTTTAATTGTAATTCTGCGAAATTACCACGAATTTTTTTATCACCCTTTAAAATTTTAGCTAGCTTATCTGCGTTTTCTGTTATATTTTGACTAAATTTAAACATATGATCGATTTGTGTTTTAATGCTAACTTCATTTTGGCTAAGTTTTTCACTGTATTCTTTAACACTTTTTTTCACAGGCAAGAAAATTTCTTCTAAGATTTTTTTTGTATCTTCATTGAGCATAAGTTTGTTTTGGCTTAAAATATTAGCATTTTGTTTTTGTAAATTTTGCTCTAATTCTTGTTTTAATTCTACCAAACCTTGCTTGTATTTTTCTTCTAGTTTTATTAAAGTTTGAGTGTATTCTTCTTTTAAGTTCGCACGCTCTTTTAAATGTATATTTAAAAGTTCTTGCTGAGTTTGTTCTTTTTGAGCTAATTTTGCTTCTAAAGCTTCATTTTTAGATAAATATAATATTTTTTCATCTAAAAGTTTGGAATTTTTTTCCATAAGTGTAGTTTTTTCAAGCTCTAAATTAGCAAGTTGATTTTGCAATGCTATATTGCTTTGGTTTAAAAACTCCAATTTTGCTTTTTCTTTTTGGCTTTTAAACACATACCATATAAAAGCTAAAATTACAACAACTAAAAAGGCTATCAAGATATTTTCCATTTTTAAGCCTTTGTTTTTTCAATAAGAAAATAAATATTTTTTTCATTACCTTCTTTAAATTGTTTCATTTGTGGTAAAAACTCTTTTACTAAAGCTCTAAAATTTTTAAAACCAAAATTTTGAGGGATAAAATTTGCGTGTTTTCTATTCATATTAGTGCGAATTTGAGCATATTCAGCACGACCTTTTTCTTCTATTAAGGCTTCTGTGATATTGATTAAATCTTTGATATATTCTTTAGTGCTTAATATTTTTTCTTTAGATTCATCTTGATCTAAATAAAAAAATTCACTAAAAGAATTCACATAAGATTTTACAGCTTGTTTTAAACCCATACCTATAACTTGCTTTTTGCCCTCTTTAAGCCTTTGGATTAAACTAGTATAATCACTATCACTTGAGACAATGACAAAAATATCAATATCTTTTTCATAAAAAAAACTCATAATCTCAGTGATTAAGTACATATCACTTGAGTTTTTATTAGCTATAAAATTAAATTGTTGCATAGCGATGATAGAATATTGTGCGATTTGTTCTTTCCAATTTTGTATATTTTTTTGTGTCCAATCTCCATAAATTCGTTTTATAACAATTTCTCCATAATCAGAAGCGATGTCAAAAATAGATTTTGCATATTTTGAAGGAATATTTTCTGCATCAATAAAGATCGCCACGCTTTTGTTATCCATTTTTTCTCCTATGTAGTTCTCATTCTAAAACTTAATGCTTTTAAAATATGAGTTTTTAAGATCAACTCACTTTGCTCTAAATCTGCAATGGTTCTTGCTACTTTTATGGTTTTATTTACCCCTCTTTGAGAAAGATTATATGAATTTATAGCCTTTTGTAAAATTTCATTCGCAGTAGAATCTAAAATACAAAATTGTTTCAGCTGTTCATCATTTAATTTAGCATTAAATTCTTCTTGTTTTCTTTGCTTTTGAAATAAAAATCCTTTAAAAACCATTTCACTCATTTGCTTAGAAGTCAAGCTTGTTTTATCTTCATGCGAAATCTCATCCATAGCCACATAAAGATCAATTCTGTCTAAAATAGGAGATGAAATTTTATTTTTATATTTTTTAATTTCCATCTCTTGGCAACGACATGCAAGACTTTTAGAAAATAAATTCCCACAAGGACAAGGATTTTGCGCACAAGCAAATAAAAATTTAGTTTCATAAATCACTTTGGTATTAACTCTTGAAATAAGAATTTTAAAATCCTCTAATGGCTCTCTCAAACTTTCTATGATTTGTTTTGAAAAATGAGGAAACTCATCAAAAAACAAAACTCCTCCATTTGCAAGTGCTATTTCTCCTATCTTGGCATTTTTGGCTCCTCCACCAAAAATACTAGCCCTAGTACTTGTATGATGAGGACTTCTAAAAACCCTACTAGCACTAAAATCATCATCTAAAGAATTTAATGACTTATAGGCATTTTGAGCTAAAATTTCTTTCAAACTTTGTGGCGGCATGATGAAAGGAAGTCTTTTAGCACACATGCTTTTACCACTACCTGGACTGCCTTCAAATAAAATATTATGCATACCCAAAGCTGCTATTATACAAGCAAATTTAGCATTTTCTTGACCCTTAACTTCTTTAAAATCATAAGGATAAATAGAATTTTTTATATATTTTTGATTATTAATTTCTATGGCATTTTCAAACAAAGGATGAGCATTATTTATATGATAATTCTCATAGTTTTTTTCTTTAAAAAAATCCATAGCTTGAGCTAAATTTTCCAAAGCATAGATTGTTAAGTTAGGTATCATCGAAGCTTTTTGTGCTATGGCTTTTGGCACCACTACTTTGGCATTTTGTACTTTTGCACTTAAAAAAAGTAAGATAGAAAATAAACTAGCAGTGCTTTTTATACTTCCATCTAAACCAAGTTCTCCAAAAACAAAAAAGTCATCTAAATTTTCTTTTTGAAATAAAATCAAAATCGCAATGGCTAAGTCAAAATGAGAGCCATTTTTAGGGATATCTGAAGGACTAAGATTGATAGTGATTTTTTGTGCTGGAAAATTGAAATTTTGACTTAATAAAGTTGCCTTAACTCTTTCTGTGCTTTCTTTGATAGTGGAATTTGCAAGACCCACTATACTAAAACCTGGCAAACCTCTTGTGAAAGTTGATTCTACATCGATAATATCAAGCTCTGTAGAAAAACTTGCACATTTTAGTTTTTTCATTTGTTCTTTTTGGATTTTTTCTTAAAGTCTTTGTCAAATTTTTGGCGTTTTAAAAAAGAAAGTTTTTCTATAAATAAATGTCCATCAAGATGATCAACCTCATGTTGAATAGCCACTGCTAAAAAATCATGCGCTTGTAAACTTTGTGGCTTACCAAATCTATCTTGATAATCAAGTTGTATATTTTTATAACGCATTACATCTTCATAAAAACCTGGTATGCTTAAACAACCTTCATTGCAAGAAATTTTTTCATCATCTAAAGGTGTTATAATAGGATTAATAATTTCTAAAAGAGTTTGCTTATCTTCTTTTTGCTCACCTTCTTCATCACCAATATCTACAAGTAAAGCTCTAATTGACACATCAACTTGAATAGCAGCTAAACCTACACCCTTATTAGCTATCATTGTTTCATACATATCATCTAAAAGTATATGTAAATCTTTATCAAAATTTTCTACTTTTTTTGACTCTAAAAATAATCTTGGATTAGGATAGGTAATTATCTTTCTTATCATTTTTCTTTTTCCACTATTATAAAGGGTTCTAAATTTTTTCCTGAATCTTTTAAAGCTTCAATGCATTTTTCTATTAATTCTTCACTCTTGCTATCTTGATTAACAGCACTTATAGCCACTTCAACATCTACTTCTATTTCTTTATCTGCTAGGAAAAAATTTGAATTTTCTAAAGATTCTAAAATTTTATTGCATATTTCTTGTGCTTTTTCTAAATTTGTATGAGAAATCATCATAGCAAAAATATTGTTTCCACAATGAGCTACTATATCACTTGAAGAGACATTTTTGCTAAAAATTCTGCACACGCCTTTTAAAAAAGCATTTTTTTCTTTTTGAGTATAAGTTTGCTCAAGAATTTCTTCTTTTACTCTAAAAAATATTAAGGAAGTATGGTAATTATATTTTGCATTACTTTCAATGCTTTTTTCTAAATTTTCTAAAAAATATTTTTTATTATAAACTCCAAATTTAGAGTCAAAATCACTTTGCTCTTCTATATGTTTATAAGTTTGTCTAACCTCATCAAAATTTTCTTTAATCTCATCTGAATATTTATCTAAAATACTAGAAAACCTTGAAAGATCTGCTTCAAGAGCATGAATTACATTAGATACTGCTAAATTTCCTGTGCTAATTGCAAGTTCTGAATTACGTCTTCTTAGCATATCTTTAACTGTTTCAAGATGTCTATAAATCATAGCAATGTATTGCAATAATGCCGAAGTAGAACTAAAACTTTTTTTGATTTCTTGCTCTATATTTGCACGTTTGATACCATCATCATTTTGCTCAAATTCCATAATCTCGCTAACTTTTTTCTTAAAAGCCACCGGACGTTCTTCAAGCATTTTTTGAAAATAAACTCCATAATTAGTTGGTGTTGGAGGTACATTGTCTTTTACAAGCTCAGTCAAAATAGACTTTGCAAATTTTTCAAATTCACCTCCACTAATTTTTTGAATTTTTGGAGCTTCTTTGGCTGGAGTTGGATCACTACTTAAATTTAAATCAGCAAATAAATCATCATCTAACATTGCTATGTTTTTCCTTATTTAAAACTTTTTTCCAAAACCTTATCGATTAAGCCGTATTCTTTAGCCTCTAGCGCACTCATAAAAAAGTCTCTATCAGTGTCTTTTTCTATTTTAGAGAGTTTTTGTTTGGTGTTTTTAGCCAAAATATCATTTAAAATCGCTTTTAATCTTAGAATTTCTTTTGCTTGAATTTCTATATCAGTTGCTTGTCCTCTTGCTCCACCTAGTGGTTGATGGATCATAATTCTTGAATTTGGTAAAGCAAATCTTTTCCCTGGAGCACCACAACTAAGCAAAAATGCACCCATTGAAGCAGCTTGACCAATACAAATAGTACTTACGTCAGCTTTAATATAATTCATCGTATCATAAATACTAAATCCACTGGTTACAACCCCACCTGGTGAGTTAATGTAAAGATAAATATCTTTTTGAGGATCTTCAGCCTCTAAAAACAAAAGTTGAGCTACAATAGAAGCAGCAAGATCATCATTGATCTCGCCACTTAGCATGATAATTCTATCTTTTAAAAGTCTTGAATAAATATCATAACTTCTTTCGCCTCTGCTTGTTTTTTCAACCACATAAGGTATGTATGAGCTCATTATTTTTCACTTTCTTTTTCAGTTTTCTTTTTGTCATTTTTTTTGAAAATATCAGCAAAAAGTTTTTCTTCAATTAAAGACATTTTAATAGCAGGCAATGCACCTTGTTTTTTGTAATTGTCCAAATGTTCTTGCGGGTTAAAGCCATATCTATAAGCTTCAAAATAAATCGCTTGGATTAATTCTTGATCACTTACTGTAACATTTCTAAGTTTTGCTAGCTCATCTATAATGAAAGTTAATTTTACGCTTTTTTGTGCATCTTCTTTGAAACTTTCTCTTTTTTCTTTATATTTAGCCTCATCTTTAAATTCTTTTAATTCTTCTTCGCTTAAAGTTCTCAAAGAGCTTCTAAATTGCATATCTGTTTCTTGTTCTACTATATTTCTTGGTAAAACAAAGTCAAACTTAGCTACCAAAGCTTCTGCAAATTGATTTTTAAGCTCATCATTGATAAGTTTAAAGATTTTTTCATTTTTTAGTTGCTCTTTTAATTTTGCGTCTAATTTTTCAACACTTGGTTCTTTTTCTTCAGGCAACAAGCTTTTTAAAAGCTCTTCGTTTAACTCAGGTAATTTAAGTTCTTGAATTTCATGAATTTTTACTTTAAATACCGCATCTTTTCCTGCTAAATGTGCTGCACCATATTCTTTTGGAAAAGTTACATTAATATCTTTTTCTTCACCTGCTTTTAAACCAATCATACCTTCTTCAAATCCTGGTATGAATTGTTTTGAACCAATTTCTAAAACATAATTTTGAGCTTTTCCACCATCAAAAGCTTTACCATCAACAAAACCTTCAAAATCAAATTTAGCAAAATCACCTTCTTTTAAAGCTCTTGATTCTTTAATCGCTTCAGGAGTAGCAAATCTTTTTAATAATTCTTCTTTTTTTGCATCAATTTCTTTTTGAGTTACTTTTGGTGTATTATAAGTTGGAATTAGTTCTTCATATCCATCTAATTTTACTTCTGGTCTAAAAGATAATACCATTTGGGCTTCAATAGCACCATCTTTTCTATCAAATTTTTCAAAATATGGCTCGCCTACTAAATCTTTAGCCTCTTTTTTAACTTCTTTTAAAGCACCATCTACAGCATTTCTTAAAAGATCTTGCTCCGCATCTCTTGTAAGCTCTTTTTCATATCTTTTAAGTATAGCAGCAACAGGAACCTTTCCTGCTCTAAAACCATCCATTTTCATAGTTTTAGACGCTTTTTTAGCTAATTTTTCAACTTCTGCTTTAATAGCTCCTTGAGCAATTTTCACAGTAGCATTTGCATTTGCAAAATCAATTAGTTTTGCTGTAACTTCCATAATATTTTCCCTTTTTAAATAAAATTTTTTGATAATATACCAAAATTTTCCTTATCACTTTATATAAAAATAAAAATATGTTAAAATTTTAATTTTTGATGGAGAAAAAATGCAAGAAAAATTTGAACAATCAGTAAAAAATATGTTAGAAATTATCGGGGAAAATCCACAAAGAGAAGGACTTTTAAAAACCCCTACAAGAGTTTTTAAGGCTTTTGAATTTTTAAATAGTGGCTATAAACAAGATCCAAAACAAATACTAAATGATGCCTTATTTGAAAGCTCAAACAATGAAATGGTTTTAGTAAGAGATATAGAATTTTATAGTCTTTGTGAACATCATCTTTTGCCTTTTTTTGGGCGCGTGCATGTTGCGTATATACCAGATAAAAAAGTCGTAGGACTTAGTAAAATTCCACGCCTTGTAGAAGTTTTTGCAAGACGCTTACAAATTCAAGAACAACTCACAGAGCAAATCGCAGAAGCACTAATGGAACATGTAGGTGCAAAAGGCGTTGGGGTGGTTATTGAAGCAAGACATATGTGTGTTGAAATGCGTGGGGTACAAAAGGCAAATTCTACTACTAGCACTTCAGCATTAAGAGGTAGCTTTTTAAAAAGTGAAAAAACAAGAAAAGAATTTTTTACCTTAATTAACTCAGCAAAACAGGTTAGATTTTAATGGGTTTAGAAAAACTTCGTAGCAAAATTGCTTCACAAAATCTTGCTAGTGTTTTTGGACAAATAACTAAAATTTCAAGCACTAGCATAGAAATAAATGGCTTAAAAACCAGCATAGGTGATATTATTAAAATAGTTTCTAGTGAGGATGAGAACAAAGAAGCTATGGCTATGGTAGTAGAAGTAGATGAAAATTTAAGCTATTTAAGTCCTTTTGGTTTTGTGGAAGGTTTTAAAATAGGCGATCGTGCTTTTATTAACGATGCGGGTATGCAAATAGGAGTTAGTGATGAACTTTTAGGAAGAGTGGTTGATCCTTTTATGCGACCAAAAGATGGTAAAGGACCTATTGAAGCAAGTAAATTTATGCCTATTATGCGCGCACCTATTGATGCGATGAAACGAGGTTTAATAGAGGAAGTTTTTCCAGTAGGTGTTAAAACAATAGATGCGCTTTTAACTTGCGGGGTAGGACAAAAGCTTGGGATTTTTGCAGGAAGCGGGGTAGGAAAATCAACCCTTATGGGTATGATAGTAAAAAATTCCAAAGCTCCCATCAAAGTCATAGCTTTAATCGGGGAGCGTGGCAGGGAAATTCCTGAATTTATACAAAAAAAATCTTGGTGGTAAACTTGATGATACTGTCATAATCGTTGCAACAAGTGATGATAGCGCGCTGATGAGAAAATACGGAGCATTTTGCGCTATGAGTGTGGCAGAGTATTTTAAAGAACAAGGCAAAGATGTGTTATTTATCATGGATAGCGTAACGCGTTTTGCTATGGCTCAAAGAGAAATAGGCCTAGCTCTAGGTGAGCCTCCTACAACAAAAGGTTACCCACCAAGTGTTTTAAGTCTTTTACCTCAGCTTATGGAACGCGCAGGAAAAGAAGAAGGCAAAGGTACTATAACAGCTTTTTTTACCGTTTTAGTTGATGGAGATGATATGAGTGATCCAATAGCTGATCAAAGCAGATCAATACTTGATGGACATATAGTACTTAGTCGCGAACTCACTGACTTTGGAATTTATCCACCTATAAATATACAAAATTCAGCCTCAAGGGTTATGGGGGATATTATTAGCGATGAACACAAGCTAGCTGCTAGAAAATTTAAGCGTTTAAATTCCTTACTTAAAGAAAATGAAGTTTTACTTAGAATTGGTGCTTATCAAAAAGGCACTGATAAAGAACTCGATCAAGCCATTGCTAAAAAAGACTTTATGCAACAATTTCTAAGTCAAAATCCTGAAGAAAGTTTTGAATTTGAAGATACGATTAATATGCTTAAGATGATTGATATGCAATAATTGGAATGATTTTTGCTTTTTTATGATAAAAAGTCATGAAAAAAGGATGGATCATGTCAAATGTAGCATTTTTAGATCATCAACAAAACCTAGGTTTAAAATATACTGATATTTGTCAAAATATTTTTGAAAGAGAAATCTTTACACATATGTTTTTAGAGTGTGTAAGCTTTGTTTTACTAGAAGATAAAGCTAAGTTAAAATACTTAAAGATTATTAATTCAAAAGAAGAATTTATCGTTGAGTTTAAAATCAATAATCAAAAAAAATCTTTTATTATCAATGATAAAAAAAGCTTGAATGCAGAATTTAGTGCAAAAAGAATGACTCAAGATGAGTATGAAAGAGAAATAGCTAGAATTTATCAAATAGAAAGATATTTAAAAACACAAAGCAATCTTCAAAATTTTTCTAGCGAGATTAGCACTACCATGAAAAATCTTTTTAAAGATATGGATGAGTTTAAAAACTATATCGATATGCTTGAAGCAAAAGAAAACACTCACAATCACTACTTATCAAAAATTTACAATATAGCTTAATATTAACCAAACTTTGCCGATAATATTACTAATCCAAACAAAAGGAGTATGTTATGGGCGAAGTTACTAACAATCAAGCAAGTTTAATGCTTAACATTGCAACTACTATGATGAAAAAAACCATAGAAGCCAATGAAAATGCAGTAATGCAAGTACTTGAAGGCGTAAATGCAAACCCTGCTCCAACTACTACTCCTAGCACTAGTTCAGGATTGCTTGACATTTACGCTTAATTTTTCTCTTCGATTCAAAAATTTTGGCATAGCTTTTGCTTTTTTAAAGCTAAGCAATATTTTTGAAGAGAAGAGTTATGTTTGTAAATTCTAATGTTAATCCGTATCAGAATTTTGCAAATTATCCTTTTGCAAAAACTGGACACGCAGAAGAAAAAAAAGAAAATACCAATATTAAAAGTGATTTACTTGATATAAAAGGTTCTAATTTAGATTATAAAGTAACTTATGCAAGTGAATTTGGTTTTAGAATCAATGAGCAAGGTTTTTTTGAAAAAGATCTTAATAAAACAGCTGCTTTACCTCTTGATTATGATATTAATATAAAAAGTATAAGAGAAATTTCAAAACAACTTATAAAGCTTGATGAGAATTTAAACTATAACAAAATAGACTTGCCAAGACTTTTAAACACTTATCACAATACACTAAAAACTATAAATCCACAGTTTCAAAACAATGACAATGATTTTTTAAGTAAAACACAAATTTCTGAGTTAAATCAAGGTTATAGCTATACTTATGAAGGAAAAATTTTAAAAGTTTATGAAAATGCTAAAAGTTTACAAAATGCAAAAGAAACAAATAAAAATTTAAACACCTTAATGCTTGATAATAAAATAGGAGATTTTGCATTCAATGCAAGCATTGAAAACACAGCTAGCAATCCTATTATCAAACCTTATTTAAACCGTCAAGGCGCAGTTTCTAAAAGTGGATTATTGCTTAATTATATTTATCATGATTTAAAAGAACAAAATCATCAAAAGGCTAATTTCTTTTTATCTCCTATTGAGTTAGATATATCTTCTAATGTAAATTTTCAAAAACTCATGAGAGGTCAAATGAGTATACAAGATTATCTAAGTGAAAGCAATAAAGAGAAAATGAGTTTTGATTTGTACTTACATATTAATGGGGTAGATAAAAACAACACTTCAGAAGATAAGCTTTCAGTTTTCTTTCAACAATACATCAACTATCAACACAGTATCAACATGCAAGAATTTGCCAATTCAAGTTCTATTTATAGTCTTTATAGCGAGCAAATTAGTAAAGATTTTGAAGCTTTAAAAAAAGAGTTCAATCAAAATGATTCTAATATCGATCTTGAAAAAATAAACACCCAAAAAGAACTTTTAGATACTCAATTTTTAGAAAATCGCAAAAGACAAGCAAGTATTAATAAAATTTTACACTCTTATTTAAATGCTATGGCTTAAACTTGTGCTAAAATAATAACAAAAATTTTTGCACAAGTTAAAAACTTACTTGATTTAATATTAAATTTAATATTTTAGTGTATATTAACAAAAAAGATAAAAATTATCCTAATTAAAGGAGTATAATTTGAGAGTATATTTAGATAACAATGCAACAACACAACTTGCACCAGAAGCTTACGAGCTTATGAAACCTTTTTTAAAAGAACATTATGGCAATCCAAACAGCCTTCATCAATGGGGTAGTGCAACCCATCCTGCTTTAAAAGAAGCTATGGATAAACTTTATACAGGACTTGGAGCAAGCGATTTAGATGATATCATTATCACTTCCTGTGCTACAGAAAGTATTAATTGGGTATTAAAAGGTGTGTATTTTGATAGAATTTTAAATAGCGATAGAAATGAAGTAATTATTTCTAGTGTAGAACATCCTGCAGTAGCAGCTAGTGCTATGTTTTTAAAATCTTTAGGAGTAAAAGTCATAGAACTTGGCGTTGATCATGAGGGTGTTTCTAGTGTAAAAGATTTAAAAGAAGCTATTTCAGATAAAACTGCCCTAGTAAGCATTATGTGGGCAAATAATGAAACTGGTATGATTTTTCCTATAGAAGAAATGGCTCAGATTGCTCATGAATATGGAGCATTATTTCATACTGATGCAACTCAAGCTGTTGGGAAAATCAAGGTTAATTTTGCAAAAGCTGGAGTTGATTTTGCTTCATTTTCTGCACATAAATTCCATGGTCCAAAAGGCGTAGGTGGACTTTATATTAAAAAAGATATAGAATTAACTCCACTTTTACATGGTGGTGAGCATATGGGTGGTAGAAGAAGCGGAACTTTAAATGTACCATATATTATAGCAATGGCAGAAGCTTTAAGAATTGCAAATACTATGCTTGATTTTGAAAACTCACACATTAGAAGATTAAGAGACAAATTAGAAGATTTAATTTTAGCTATGCCTGATACAAGTGTAGTTGGAGATAGATCAAGAAGGGTTCCTAATACCATCTTAGCAAGCATTAAAGGCGTAGAAGGCGAGGCTATGCTTTGGGATTTAAACAAAAATGGTATAGCAGCAAGCACTGGTTCAGCCTGTGCTAGCGAAGCACTTGAGAGTAATCCTATCATGGAAGCAATTGGTGCTGAAAATGATTTAGCTCATACTGCCCTAAGACTTTCTTTATCAAGATTTAACACAGAAGATGAAATTGATTATGCAGCAGAGCAAATAAAAAAAGCAACGCAAAGACTTAGAGCAATCTCAAGTACTTATGCATATAAGCCTGAAAATATTTAAAGGATAAAAAATGGCAAAGAATAATTTAATTGGCGGATCAATTTGGGATGAGTATTCTCAAAAAGTACAAGATAGAATGAATAACCCTCAACATATGGGCGAATTCACACAAGAAGATGCACAAAAAGCAAATGCAAAACTTATTGTTGCAGATTTTGGAGCTGAAAGCTGTGGTGATGCGGTTAGGCTTTATTGGTTAGTAGATGAAAAAACTGATAAAATCATTGATGCTAAATTTAAAAGCTTTGGCTGTGGTACAGCAATAGCAAGTAGTGATACTATGGTTGATCTTTGTATAGGTAAAACCGTAGATGAGGCTGTAAAAATTACAAATTTAGATGTTGAATTTGCTATGAGAGATAACCCTGAAACTCCTGCAGTTCCACCGCAAAAAATGCACTGTTCGGTTATGGCTTATGATGTTATCAAACAAGCTGCAGCGCATTATAAAGGTGTTAATCCTGAAGATTTTGAAGATCAAATTATAGTTTGTGAGTGTGCTAGGGTAAGCCTTGGAACCATCAAAGAAGTAATCAAACTAAATGATTTACATACAGTAGAAGAAATCACGCAATTTACCAAAGCAGGTGCTTTTTGTAAATCTTGTGTTAAGCCTGGAGGACATGAGAAAAAAGATTATTACCTTGTAGATATTTTAGCTGAAACTAGGGCTGAAATGGAAAGAGAAAAGCTAAAAGATCAAAGCAAAGCCGATATTGCTTTTGATGATATGACCATGGTTAAACAACTAAAAGCAGTAGAGGCTGTTTTAGATAGCGATGTGCGTCCTATGTTACACGGTGATGGTGGAGATTTGGAAGTAATTGATATTCAAAAAAGTGATAATAAAAACATAGATATTTACATACGCTATCTTGGAGCATGTAGTGGCTGTTCAAGCGGGAGCGGTGCAACCTTATATGCTATAGAAAATATTTTGCAAGAAGAACTTAGCCCAAATATACGCGTTATACCTGTTTAAGCAGTTTTTCTGCTTAAACTTTTAAATTTAAAGCCTTTTTATGTTAAAATAACATATTAATAAAAAATTAAAAAGGCTATTTATGCAAAGACTTCAAACCTTTGTTAAAAGCGAAACTTTTCCCGGTGTTTTGCTTATATTTTTTACCGTACTTGCACTCATTTTACAAAATAGTTCTTTAACGGATCAATATACCAATTTTTTAAATATTCCTTTTGGATTTCAAGCAGGAAGTTTAGAAATTTTTAAACCTTTACTTTTGTGGATTAATGATGGTCTTATTGCAATTTTTTTCTTCGCCATAGGACTTGAATTAAAATATGAAATAACAAGAGGTCAGCTCAACAGCATAAAAGCCATGTCTTTACCTGTATTTGCTGCACTTGGTGGTATGATAGTACCTGCTTTAATTTTTGCATTTTTTAATTATAAAGATCCTTTTGCTTTACAAGGTTGGGCTATACCAACTGCTACTGATGTGGCCTTTGCAGTTGGAATTTTAATGCTTTTAGGTAAAAAAGTACCTACTTCTTTAAAATTATTCTTACTTTCTTTGGCTATTTTTGATGATTTGGGCGCAATTATTGTAATTGCTTTATTTTATACAAGTGAACTTTCAGTTTTTGCTATGATTGCTGCTTTGGTGTGTATTTTAGCACTTTATTTGCTAAATCATTTCCACGCTACCAAAAAATCTTTTTATATCATCATAGCTATAGTATTTTGGATAAGTATGTTAAAAAGTGGGGTGCATGCAACTTTAGCAGGCGTGATTACTGCTTTATTTATACCACTTCAAACAAAAAGTGGTGAGTCTTTTTTAAAAGAAATAGAACATGACTTAGCGCCTTGGGTGAGTTATTTTATCTTGCCTATTTTTGCTTTTGCGAATGCGGGAGTTGATTTAAAAGATATGGATCCAAGTTTTATGTTTTCTTCGGTTAGCTTAGGTATTATTTTAGGATTATTTTTAGGAAAACAAATTGGGGTATTTTTATTTTCATATATTAGTATAAAACTAGGACTAGCAAAACTTCCACAAAATGTTAATTTCAAACAACTTTACGGGGTTTGTATACTCACAGGTATAGGTTTTACTATGAGCTTTTTTATAGATGGCTTAGCTTATCAAAATAGTGATATTTTTGCATATTCTGATAAATTAGCTATTTTAGTAGCTTCGTTATTAAGTGCCATAGTTGGATATGTTTATTTAAAACTTATTTATAGCTTTAAAAAATGAAACTAAAACAATTCCAAAACTTTTTATCGCTTGAAATTTTAGGAGGATTGTTGCTTTTATTAGCAACAATCTTTGCCTTGCTACTTAAAAATAGTCCTTATGGGCAACACTATATGGACTTTTTAAGTGTAGAAATGGGTGTAAAGGTAGGCACTTGGGAACTTTTTAAGCCTTCTTTATTGTGGATTAACGATGGTCTTATTGCAATCTTTTTCTTCGCCATAGGACTTGAATTAAAAAAAGAATTTGTTCAAGGGGAATTTAAAACTCTTAGCAATATTACCCTACCCTTAATGGCTGCTATAGGTGGTATAGTTGTACCTGCTTTAATATTTTGTGCTATCAATTTTAACGATGCTTATGTTTTAAAAGGCTGGGCTATACCTACTGCAACTGATACTGCATTTGCTCTAGTTATACTTGCAATGCTAAAACAACGTATACCAAGTTCTTTAAAAATATTCTTAGTATCTTTAGCGATTTTTGATGATGTAGGAGCTATTTTAATCATTGCTATTTTTTACACAGGAGAGCTTTCCACTTTAGCTTTTTTTGTTGCCTTTTGCTGTATTGTAGGTTTATTTTTACTTAATCGTTTGGGTAATGAAAGAAAATCATTTTATTATATACTCGGCGCATTACTTTGGCTTAGTGTGTTAAAAAGTGGAGTACATGCAACTTTAGCAGGTATCATTACGGCTTTATTTATACCTGTAAATACAAAAAACAACCATGGCCTATTAGAAGAAATTGAGCATGGTTTAAAATTTTGGATAGCTTTTATAATACTACCACTTTTTGCTTTTGCGAACGCAGGGGTTGATCTTTCAAAAATTGAAGCACATATGTTATTTAGTGGTGTAAGTGTAGGAATTTTCTTGGGCTTATTTGTTGGAAAACAACTAGGTGTATTTGGCTTTGCTTATATGGCAATCAAACTTAAACTTGCAAAACTGCCAAAAGATGCTAATTTTAAACAACTCTATGGAGTTTGCATACTCACAGGTATAGGTTTTACCATGAGCTTTTTTATAGACGCTCTTGCTTACGAGGTAAGCGATATATTTAATTTTGTGGATAATTTTGCTATTTTACTAGCTTCCTTAGCTTCTGGTGTTTTTGGCTATTTTTATCTACGTTTTGTAAAATAATTAAGCTTTTTTTAAATTAAATAAGGTATAATTTCATTTCTTAATTTAATTTTTGGCCCATTCGTCTAGCGGTTAGGACATCGCCCTTTCACGGCGGTAACACGAGTTCGAGTCTCGTATGGGTCACCACTCTTTTAACTCCTAAATAAAAATAACATAAACAATGGTTTAAATATTTAAGATTAATATAGATTTAATATATCAAATAAATATTCTAAAATAAAATATAAATAAACATTGCTTACTAGCAAAGCTCGCAGGGATTTTACAAAAACATTATAAATAACAAAACTTGCATTTTAAAATCTAAAAGATAAATTTAACTTTCTCTATTCTCTCCATCCTTAAAAGAAAATATAGGTAAACTTAAACCATAATATATCGCTAAAAGTCTTGCTATGGTTCCTACAATCAATGAAGCAAGAATTACCCACAACTCATCTACGCCTAAAATATACAATATATAATACAAAGCCCCTGTTAATATAGCAACACCCGCATAAATTTCTTTTTGAAATACAAGTGGTATCCTAGCACACAATATATCTCTTAATATCCCACCAAATACACCAGTAATCACAGCTGAACTCACAGCCACTATAAAACCATACCCCATTTGTATTGCAATTTGTGCACCTAAAACACTAAAAACAACCAAACCTATAGCATCTAAAATCAAAAAAAGTTTTTCAAGCCTTATAACATATTTAGCAATTTTTGTTGTAATCATAGCTGCAACACAAATTAAAATCACATACTCAGGAGTTTTAATCCAAGTTAGCGGATGATGATCAAGTAAAATATCTCTAATCGAACCTCCGCCAATAGCCGTTACCAAAGCTATAAATATCACTCCAAAAAGATCCATTTTATGCCTTCCTGCAGCAATAGCTCCTGTCATTGCATCAACAGTAATTCCGATAATATAAAGTATAGTTAAAAGCATAATGAGTTTTTAAAAAACCCTTGTTAAAACAAGGGTTAATTTTTACTTACGATATCAATGATATTTTGAGCTACTTTTTTAGCAATAGGCTCAACAAATTCAGCAGGAGAGGTAAATCCTACGCAAGAGCAGTTAATCTCACCTAAGACATATTTATCTTTACCATTTTCATCTGTATCTAAAATAAAATCAGCAGTCCAAATCAAAGGAATATCATAATTTCCAAGTTTTGAACGAATTTCAGGTAAGGTTGCTAAAAACCAATCAACCAATCCTTGCCAATCTTTTGGCTCATCATATCTATATTTTGCACCTGAAAAAAGTGTAGCAGAGAATGCATCAGCACCTTCTGCAGGCTTTTTATGTACTACATAAATTGGAGTATGATAAAGCATTAAAATTCTAATTTCACCTTCTTTAATACGCGGTAAGAAAGTCATATCTACAAGCATACCATTATCACCTATAATGTATTGCTCACAAAAGTCCATAAACTCACCAAGTTCTCTTTCTTCTGTGTGATTATCTTTTGCTTCTGTGCATTTGATTTTTGCATTTAATGGCACGCTCACAGCTCCTGCTGGTAACTCATCTATCAATCTTACACGCCAAATTCCCTCACCTGTTGAGCCACGATTTTGTTTTAAAACCCTCTCACCCTTTGCTAAAGTTTTTGGAAAACTTTCTTTAAAAGTTTTGATATCATAATACGCATAAGTATCTTCAGGTACTAAAGCTGTTTTATTAAGCTTAGTAAGCGCATCTTTAGCGCCATATCCTATCATCGCATCAGGATGAGGCATACCTATAACACCATTTGCGCAAAGTTTTCTAAGCATATCAAAATACTCATTTTCTTCTTTTAAATTTCCTGGGTTGATTCTAGAAACATAAGCATCAGCATTGTTTTTTACATATTCATAAATTTCATCTTTTTTCTCTACTTCAAAAAAGATAACCTCAGCATTCCAACCTTGTTCTTTTAAGGCATTTACCATAGGCATAGTATCTTTTCTATGACCATCCTCACCTTTATCACTACCACCTCTAACTTCAAAAAACACAATATTTTTTTTCATATTTCTCCCTTTTTAAAGATATTTTATCATCATATCTAAATAAGTATTAAATTTTTATTTATTTTTTACATAAACTCGTTGTAAATTTTGCAAATTTGAACTTGCATTTAAAAGCAAAGCATCAGCCATGCAAATTGCCACCATAGCATTTACCACAACACTACCCCTTATACCCACACAAGGATCATGCCTGCCTTGTAACTCATGTATAATATTTTCTCCTTGAATATTTTGCGTTTGTTGGGGTAAAAATATAGAGGGCGTTGGTTTAAAATATGTTTTTATATCAATAAAATCCCCATTAGAAATTCCACCTAAGATCCCACCGCTATGATTGCTTAAAAACACTCCATCTTTTAGCTCATCATTATTTTGACTTCCATACATATAGCTACTTTGAATGCCACTTCCTATTTCTATAGCTTTAACCGCATTGACTCCCATAATTGCATGAGCAAGTTTAGAATCAAGCTTATCATACAAAGGCTCGCCTAAGCCTTTTATAGGGTTTTTCACTCTAGTAAAAACTCTAGCACCTATGCTGTTTTTTGCCTTTTTAGCTTTTAAAATCTCATCTTTAAAACTTTGCTCTAAATTTTTATCTAAAGCATAAACTTCACTATTTTTAGCATAATCAAAATCAAACTCATCATTACTAAGTTTGCTATCAATACTTCCTACCCCAAAAACTCCGCTCATTATCTCTATGTCAAATTCTTTTAAAAGCATTTGTGCCACAGCTCCTGCTGCTACTCTTGCTACACTTTCTCTAGCACTAGCTCTTCCACCGCCTCTATAATCTCTAATGCCATATTTGTGATAATAAGTAAAATCAGCATGCGCAGGACGAAATACATCTTTTTCATAATCTTTTGAGCGTGTATTTTCATTATACACCAAAACACTTATAGGAGTTCCTGTTGTATAACCCTCAAAAACCCCACTTAAAACTTGAGCTTTATCTTCTTCTTTTCTAGGGGTGCTAAATTTATTTTGACCTGGTTTTCTTTTATCTAACATTTCTTGCAAAAAATCAAAGTCAAACTTTACTCCTGCTGGCATACCATCTATCACACAACCTATAGCTTGACCATGAGATTCGCCAAAGCTTGTAAATTTAAATCTTGCTCCAAAACTATTCATAGTTTTCCTAATTTTTCAAGTGCGATTTTAGCACATTGTTGCTGGGCTTCTTTTTTACTACCTGCTGTAGATCTTGCTACTTCTATGCCTTGAATTTTCACTGCAATTTCAAATTGCTTTTTATGATCAGGTCCAAAAGCCTTTACTACAATATACTCAGGTGTGCCTGCCATATTTGCCTGCGTGATTTCTTGAAGTCTTGTTTTATAGTCTTTAAATAAACTTTGCGTGTCAATATGCGGATAAACTTCGTTAAGTAAATTTAATGCTATATTTTTAGTTTTTTCAAAACCTATTTCTAAATACAAAGCTCCCATTAGTGCCTCAAAAGCATCAGAAAGTATGGAAGGCTTATTGCGTCCATCGTTATTTTCTTCTGCAATAGACATAAAAATACATGCTCCAAGATCAAGTTTTTGTGCTAAAGTTGCAAAAGATTTTTCATTCACCAAAGCTGCTCTAAGTTTAGAAAGGTTTCCTTCTGAGTCTTTTTGAAATTTAAAAAACAAAAACTCCCCTACTACTAAATCCATTACAGCATCACCCAAAAACTCTAATCTTTCATTATTATAAGGCTTTTTGTAGCTTTTATGTGTCAAAGCTTCGATGAGTAATTGCTCATTTTTAAAATGATAATTTAGTCTTTCTTGGAGTTTTTTAAGCATTTATTGACCTTTCTTCTTGGAGCTTTAAGGCTGCATTTCTTGCTAATTCATCGCAACGCTCATTTAATTCATGGCCATTGTGTGCTTTGATCCAAAAAGCAGTTATTTTATGATCTTTAGCTACTTTTAAATACTCTTTCCAAAGATCAATATTTTTTTTACCCTTAAAATCTTTTTTTACCCAACCTTCAAGCCATTCATTAATACTTTGTACCATTAAATTTGAATCTGTATATAATTTTACCTCACATGGTTCTTTTAAAGCTTTTAAAGCCTCTATAATAGCCATTAACTCCATGCGGTTATTTGTTGTATTCTCACACGCCCCACTTTGTTCTTTTTGATGATTTTTATAAGTTAAAACATAAGCCCACCCTCCAAAACCAGGGTTGTTTAAACAAGAACCATCAGTATAAATTTCAATATTTTTCAAGCTTTTACCTCATAATAAATCTCACATTTTCCAAATTCATAACAAAATGGACAATGATAAAAAAACAAAGGACTTTGATTTTTACAATTATTACACACATAAGTAAAGCTAAGATTTGCACTTAGCTTATTATCATTTAAAATTTTTAAAATTTTTAGTTTATGATTTTTGATAAGAATAGCTTTTGTGCTTAAATTTTTTGCATAAAAAAACTCATGGTATTTTTCATCTTCAAGATTAAGCGGACTTTTGCATTCATTAAGCAAGTCAATGACATTTTCAAATTGAGGCATTTGAGTAAGTTTATCTTTATAATGTAAAAAACAAAGTCTTAAAATATACTCATTATCCTTGCTTAAAGCTAAAATTTTTTTTAGTTTTTGCTCTTGCTCTTTAGAACTTGCTTGAATTTTCAAAGCTTTTATCAAAGCTTTTTCTGCATATATATTTTCTCCTAGCTCAAACAAACACTCTAAAACATCCAAAACCTTATCATAATCTTTGAGTTTTAAATAAACAATTTTTAAAAGTTTTAAGCTTTCTTTATTGCGTGCTTTGATTTTTAAAGCATTTAATAAAGCCTCTACGCTACGCTCTAAAAACCCTGCTTTTAAATAAACTTGTGCTAGTGAAAAAAAGATAAATTCTTTTTGGCTTGCTTCATTTGCTTTTTGCAAAGCTATGAGATAAATCCCCACAGCTTTTTCAAATTCACCACTTTTGGTAAAAATTTGAGCTAAGAAATTTAAATTTTCTATGCTTAAATTAGCATTTTTTAAAATTTGTTGATGTGTAGAATTGATTTCAAATTTTTTTACAAAACGATCAAGTTTGCTTTTTTGATCTTTATTTGCAAAAATACGCCATATATAATGCGAACTAGCTATGATAAAAACCAAAGCAGTTAAAACAATAAGACCAAATAAAGGATCGCGGTATTCTACAAAGAAAAAATCCATAACCTTGCAACTTAATTTTCAAATTTATAACAATTATAGCTAAATGCTTATATAATTTTCTTTAAGGTTTAAAGATGATAGAACAAGCAAGTATAGAACAACTTTTACAAAAAACAGATATTGTTGATATCATAGCTCATTATGTTGAAGTAAAAAAACAAGGCTCAAGCTATGTTTGCGTTTGTCCTTTTCATGATGATAAAAATCCTAGTATGCATATTAATTCTATTAAAGGATTTTATCATTGTTTTGCATGCAAGGCCGGGGGTAATGTTTTTAAATTTGTAATGGATTATGAGAAATTAAACTTTGTTGAAGCAGTAGAAAAAGTTGCTTCATGGAGTAATTTTTCACTTACTTACACCTCACAAAAACAAGATAATAAAAAATCCATCATTCATATCTTGCCTACTCTTAATGCTTTTTACAAACAAAACCTAGCTAAAAACAAAGAAGCCTTAGCTTATCTTTATAAAAGAGGCTTAAATGATGAGGATATTAGAACCTTTGAATTAGGCTTTGCGCCAAGTTCTAATGAAACACTAAGACTTTTACAAAATGAGCAAATTACTCAAGAAGAAGCTTTAGAGGTAGGTGCGATAAAACAAAATGAAAATGGCGCTTATGCAAGTTTTATCAACCGCATTACTTTTAGCATTTATGATCATAAAAATTTACTCATAGGCTTTGGTGGTAGAACTTTAGATGAAAACAATATGGCAAAATACGTTAATTCTCCCCAAAGCAAACTTTTTGATAAATCACGCGTTTTTTACGCACTCAATTTAGCAAAAGATACCATTTATAAACAAAAAGAAATGATAATTTGCGAGGGCTATATGGACGCTATAGCCTTTCATAAAGCAGGATTTAAAAATGCTGTAGCGGTTTTAGGAACAGCTTTGGGTGAAAATCACATACCTTTGATAAAAAGATTAGAGGCAAGAGCGATTTTGTGTTTTGACAATGATAATGCAGGACTTAATGCTGCTGTGCGTTCAGCACATTTGCTTAGTTTAGCAAAAATTGATGGAAAAGTAGTCTTAATAGAAGGTGGAAAAGATCCAGCTGAACTCGTAGCAAGCCATCAAGAAAAATTACTTTTTAATATTTTAGAAAAAGGCATAGAGCTTGGAGAATTTTATATAAGAAGTTTGATTGCAAGTTGTGATTTAAGCTCAGCACTTAGTAAACAAAAGGCTTTAGAAGAGGTACAAAAATACACTTTTAATCTTGAGCCTTTAGTAGCAAATTCTTACACTACCTTAGTAGCAAATCTTTTGGGTGTAAATATTAATGATATTAAACTTTCTAAAAATACAAGAAAAATAAGCTTCACTAATCCCATCAAACAAAGTAAAATCAATAATATAAGCGAATTAGAGCTTTTGAAATTTTTATATGAAAATAATGAAATTATAGGGCTTTTTAAACTTTTAAGCGCAAAAGAATATTTTTTACACCAAGATATCACTAAAGCTATTTTAGAACAAAAAAACTTTGAAAATCCTAGCATAAGAGAGCTTTATGAATTTGAAAATATCAAAAACTTAAGCAATTTAGAAGAATTTTTATATGCTATTTGCAAGATCAACCTTGCATATTTTAATAAATTAAAAAGTTTAAATTTAAAACAAGCCTTTAAAAAACAAATTTATAATTTGCTCAATCAAAATTTAGAAAAAATCAAAAAAAGCTATCAAAACGATGAAGTTTTTTTTAATCACTTGATAGAAGTTTTAAAAAGCGTACATTTTTTAGATGATGAAGAAAGTTTGGAATTATTTTTAAATAGACTACAAAAAAATATCAAAGATAAAAAAGCAATTCATTATAACTTCGAAGAAGAAGTTTTTTAAATAAAAACTTGCACAAAAATTAAAAAATATTCACTACAATATGCCAAAAATTTCGAAAGGAAAAAATGAAAGCATTAGCACTTTTTAGTGGTGGCCTTGATTCTATGCTTGCTATAAAACTCATAAGCTCTCAAGGCATAGAAGTAAAAGCTTTAAATATCAATATAGGCTTTGGTAGCACAAGTGATAAAAGCGAACTCATGGCAAAACGTGCTGCTATGGCAGGAGCTAGTTTTGAGATGATAGATGTAAGAAATGCTTATTTGCAAGAAGTTTTATTTAATCCTCAATATGGATATGGAAAACATTTTAACCCTTGTATAGATTGTCATGCTTTTATGTTTAAAACTGCTCTTTCTATGTTAAAAGATGAAAACGCAAGCTTTATCATCACAGGAGAAGTGGTTGGCCAACGCCCAATGAGCCAAAGAAATGATGCTATGGCAAAGGTTAAAAAACTAGCACTTGATGAAGAAGATTTAATCTTGCGTCCAATGTGTGCTAAAAATTTACCTCTAACCAAACCTGAGCGTGAGGGTTGGGTTGATAGAGAAAAGTTAGAAAACATAAGTGGAAGAAGCAGAAAAAGACAACTTGAACTAGCTGCCAAATTTGGTTTTGAAGATTTTGAAAGTCCAGGTGGTGGATGTTTGCTTACACTTGAGAGTTTTTCAAATAAAATCAAAGATTTTATTAAATTTGATAAAAATATGCAAGTTAATGATGCGCAACTTTTAAAATACGGACGCCACTTAAGACTTCCAAATGGCTCTAAAATGATAGTAGGTAGAAATGAGTTAGAAAATCAATTTTTAAAAGAATTAAAAACTCAAAAGTATGAAGAATTAAAACTTTTTGATTTAGTAGGTGCTTATTCTTTGGTGGATGAAAACATCAATCCACAAGATCTTGAACTTGCTCTAAGCATAGCACTAACTTATGCTAAAACTCAAAATAATACAAAATACAAAATAGGCTTTAAAGATAAAATTTTCCAAAGTATGGCTTTTGAAGATAAAAATAAAATTCAAGAATATTTTATAAATTAAACTACCCTTTAAAGGGTAGTTTTTTAGAATTTCTTTCTTCTAACCTCTGCTACAATATCAGCTGACATAGAATCAACTTCATTTGCTACAGAATTTGTTGCGTGCGCAATTTGTGAATTTTCTTTAGTTAAACCATCTATTACTGAGACAGATTGATTAATTTGTGAAATTCCTAAAGCTTGCTCTTTAATACTCTCACCCATTTCATTAATAGATTGAACTAAGATATTAGTATTAGCTTCAATCTCACCTAAAGACTTTTGAGTTCTTTCAGCTAGATTTCTAACTTCATCTGCAACAACGGCAAAGCCACGTCCGTGTTCTCCTGCACGAGCTGCTTCAATAGCAGCATTTAATGCAAGCAAGTTAATTTGATCAGCAATATCTCTAATAACATCAGTTACATCTTTGATATCGCTACTTTGTTTAATAACCTCTTCAGTTCTTGCTGCTACTGCATTCATAGAAGCACTCATTTCCTCAACCGCAGCAGCGCTTTCTTGTAAAGAATCAGCTTGTTTTTGCGCACCATCATTAAGTTTTAATACACTTTCTTTTAAAGCATCAGCTTTAGTTTGAAGCATTTCTCCTTGACTTAATGAAGCTTGAAGCATTTTTCTAATCTCTGCACCTACTGCATTAAGTGATTTTTCTATCTCTCCTTCTGCATTGTCAAGTTTATCTGAGAAATCAAGATTTTGAAAACTAGCAAAAACTCTTTCTATTTCATTTAAATCTTTACCTATTTTCATTTGCATATCATCAAGCATTTTATTTAATACTTCTTTTAACTCTACAAGTTTTGGATTTACAGGATTTGCTTCTATCCTTTGAGTAAAATATCCTTTTTCTATTTCACAAGAAACTTCTAAGATGTTTTGTACAGTGATATCATCTTTTTCTAAACAAGTATGAATATACTGAACATTATCATTAATCACACCAGCCATTTTACCAATTTCATCATTATATCTAGGTTTAACAACTTCAACTGTTGAAATTTCATGATTTAAATATTTAAAGAATTTCATCATATGCTCTTGCAATCTTGCAATTCTATTTGTTATTATAGTTTTCATACTAATTCCAAGAACTAATATTATAATAACTATAGCAACCAAGCCGCTTATTAGTATAACATTTCTTAATTCAGCAATAGGCGCAATAATAACCTTTTGCGGTGCAACAGCAAGCATAGACCATAAAATTCCAGTGTTAGGCCATACTTCAAAAACCCTTATTGCACCATGATATTTCGAGCCATCATCTGCAATATAATCAATACTTTTAACTTGTGCTTTTTGGGTTACTTCAATAACATTAGTAGCATTTTTATTTACATCGGTTATTTTTCTTGTAACAAAATCTTCATTTGGGTGTGTAGCTATAACTCCACCATTAGATAATAATATTCTTCTATCTCCTTCAAAAACAGATCTAGAAGGATCATTAAAATCATTAGCTAACACTTTCATGTCAAATATCATACCAAGCACACCTAACACTTTTCCTTTTTTATCCATCAAAGGCACAGCTATGTTTGAGCCAAAGATTTTTTCTCCGTTAATATTAAACCATCTAGGCTCTCCAAAATACATTTTATCACCACCCATAATATGCCCGATACCTCTTAACTGAACTATATCACTACTTGCTTGTAAAGTTCTCATGCCTCCAGGTTTCAATACATCTGAGTCTTTCATTAATACCATAAATTCATTCTTACTTGTAAAGTATTTATTATCCAACCCCATATTTTTGTAAGTTGATCCATCTTTTAAATAATAATACCCATAAGCAATAGTAGAGCTAGCGTCTATAGTTTCACCAAGAATGTTTTCTATTCTTTTTTCTGATATAGGACCTTCTTCAAGTAAAGTATTGAATATTTTTTGTGTACCAATAGCAGAAATAAAAAATGATTTTATAGCAGCTTCAGCAGAATTTGTATACCGAAAAACAGAAGTGACAAGTGTTTTATCAATCTGCTGAGTTAAAGTATTTGTAGATTTTTGCACAATCAACAAAGACAAACTAGCTAAAATCAAAACAACTGTTACAACAACAATAGCAATAACTTTTGTACTAAGTTTTAATTGCTTCCACATCATAATACTCCTTAAACATAATAAAATATTTTTTGCAATTATAAAAACTTATTATTAAACTAAAATAAAAAAATATTAACTAAAATAAAAAAATATTAAATATTTAGCAACATTGCTGAGATATCTATAAAATGGGGGGGGGAATGGATTTTTAGCTAATAAAATTTATTATTTATATTTAAAATATATTAAAATTGATAAAATCATTTTGTCCATTTTCGCTAATAATATTAAGAGTATATTTACCTTTCTTTAAATCTAAAGGCAAGATCTCTTCTTTTCCTTCAAAAATCAATTCTTGATTTAAATACCAAAAAAGCTTTTCTTTTTTAGGATTTATAAGTTTAATTAACAATTTTTGTTTGCCATTTAGATCTTTTGGCAAAATGATATTAAGATTATTTAGCGGATATATGATTTTTAAATTTTGGCTAGAGCTTTGTAAATTTTGCTTTTCTTTTGCAAAAAATGCTTGAGCGTTAGAAGGTAAATTTAATATAATCTTTTTCTTGGCATGGATGAAATTTTCATCTAAAGAATCAACTTCTTTGTTTTTATACATAAAAACTTCTTTTAAAAATGGTGAAGTCCTTAAAACATTTGCACTTTGTGGGTAAAGTACTTCTTTAAAGTCAAATTTATAATCATATCTATATCCTGTTTGATTTTCAATTTTGATAGTAACTAAATCACTAGGTTTTTCAAATTCTAAATTAACCCCATCAAGTAAAGCTAAAAGCTCAAAAAACAATTCTCCCGCTATATTTACCCCATATAAATTTGCATTTGCTTCACCATTAAAATTTCCAACCCATACTCCTAAAGTATATTTTGGAGAAGTTCCTATAGCCCAAGCGTCTTTTCTGCCATAACTTGTACCTGTTTTCCAAGAAATAATAGTATTAAAATCATATTGTCTTAAACCTACTCTATCTAAATCCTTTAAAGTTTGTAAGGTTAAAAAACTTGCTCCATCACTAATAAGCTTTTTATCTTCTTTAGTAAATGCATTTTCTTCATATAAAAGTTCTTTAAAATTTCCACAATTTCCAAGCCCTAGATAAATTTTTACCATATCTTCTAAACTCAATTCTTTTGTACCCAAAATCAAAGAAAGTCCGTATTTTTTAAAATTTTCATCTTCAAAATCTAAGATATCTTTGAGTTTATAAAAAAACTTCTCATACCCATATTCTGCAAGTAAGCTTACAAAAGGGATATTAAGTGATTTTTGCAAAGATTCTTTTGCGCTAACAAAACCATGGTATTTTTTATTTGCATTTTGTGGAGCAAAATTAGAAAAATACGTAGGCACATCAAGCATTAAAGATTCAGGCACTATAAGTCCCTCGTCTATAGCAAAAGCAAAAAGCAAAGGTTTTAGGGTTGAACCCACACTACGCTTTGCTATCACCCCATCAACTTGACCAAAACTTGCAAAATCATAAAAATCATTAGAACCTACATAAGCTAAAACTTTATTTGTTTTGGTATCTGCTAACAATATAGCTAAATTTTTTATACCTTTTTGTTGTAGTTTATAAGAATATTCTTTGGCCTTTTCTTCAAATTTAATTTGAATTTTTTTATCTATACTAGAAATGATTTTTTCTTTATCCGCTAAAAGTCTACGTGCTAAATGCGGAGCTAAGTTTTTTCTTGCTTTAAAACTAGGAAGTTTTTCAGCCTTTGCAAGAGTTAAAATATCTTTAGAAAAATATCCCTTTTCAAAAAGTCTATCAAGTAAAACATTGCGTTTTTTTAAAAGCTTATCTTTGTTTTTTTCAAGATTAATCAAACCTGGATTATTAGGAAGCACAGCAAGCAAAGCTGCTTCACTCCAAGTAAGATCTTTTAAATCTTTTTCAAAATAAAACAAACCCGCACTTGCAACACCTACTAAATTTCCACCATAAGGAGCATTGTTTAAATAAAGCTTTAGAATTTCATCTTTTTCATAAGCACTTTCTAAAGCAAAAGCTTTAATGATTTCGTTAAATTTATTAAAATATGTGCGTTTGTTTTGCTCTAGAAGTTTGATTGTTTGCATAGAAATCGTGCTTGCACCACTTCTTTTACTTGAAAAAAGATTATTTTTAAAAGCTCTTATAAGTGCTAAAAAATCTACTCCATAATGAGAATAAAAATTTTTATCTTCATATAAAAGAACTGCACTTTTTAATTTTTGTGGTATAAACTCACTCTCTAAATGCCATTGTTCATTAGCATCTAAAAACACACTAAGAATTTCTTTGTTTTTATCAAGCAAAACCTTGCTATAAGTGCCTTTAAATAAATCCTTACTATCAAAACTAAAATAAACTAAGCCTATGTAAAAACATAGGCTTAAAAAGCATATTGCAAGGCTTATTTTGATTTTCACTGCACTACTTTGACTCTTTTACTCTCACTTAAAGCTTTATAAGCATTATCATACATTGCCTCAGCATAAGCTCCGCTCAAAGTATAAACACCCGGAGTAACAGCACTTAATTTCACAAAAAATTCTCTTGATTCATCAGAATACAAAGGAAAGAAATACATGATTTTATCATCTCTTATATCGACAAAGTCATAATAAGAATTTTTCACAAAATCAGGAGCTTCATCATCTAAAAGATCATGCACTATCTCCCATCCACTTGGTAAAATTTGAGTTAAAGCTATATTAGAAGTACCTGGATAATTTTTATTTGATATTTTTAATTTCATATAAAAAATTTGAGAACTTTTTATAGTGCTTTCATCTATTTCGTTTCCATTTTCATCATAAAAACTTCTTTCTATATACATACGCTGTGCAAAAGGTTCAGCAATACCTTTTTTAATACCCTCTACTCCAAAATGCACATAAGTATCTTCTTTAGCTTCTATCAAAGCGCTGCCTTGATTAAACTCAAATTTAGAAAAACTTGTATTGAGCTTTTTACTCTCACCATTAATTTTTACACTTGCATTGATGGTTTTAGAGCTTTCATCACTAAAGCTATTTGCCAAAGCATATAAAGCATAACCTATGCTTTGAGTGCTAAGCCAAGCTTGGCCTTCTAAAGTTTTTTTAATATCATCTAATAATTCATCATTATCTTTACCGTAGATTATTTTATACGCATTCGCAATAATAGCTTCATCTCTTAGAAAAGATCCATAGGTGTGAGTATAATTAGCTTTTTCATCAGGCTTTGTGCTTAAATTTTTAGCTATATTCAAAGCTACCTCATCAAAACCTGCTAATTTATAAGCTGCGCTAAGTTGCCAAAGACTTACATTATTTAGGCTTTGCAAATAAGCACTATCTTCATAAATGGCATTCATTATACTTAAATTTGGCTCTTTAGCTAAAGCTAAAAGATATAAAGAATTTATTCTAATTTCTTTATTTGTTTGAGCTTTTAAAACATAGCGTTTTTGATAATCAAGCCATGCTTTAAACATACCCTCACTCACATAATAACCTCTTTCTTTGGCTAAAATCATAAACATACCCGCATAATTACTTCCCCAAGCATCAGAATCTTTAAGTCCTTGCCAATAAGCAAAACCACCATTAGCAGTTTGAAAATTTGCGTATTTACTTAACAATGCATTGATATTGTTAATATTTTTTTGCTCATTTGCCCCTTGATCAAGTTTTTGCAAAAAGAGTTGTGGTAAAACTGCTGAAGTACTTTGCTCTATACATCCATAAGGATAATTTTGCAAGTATTTTAATCTATGATTTATATTTAAAATAGGCTTAGAACTCACACTTAAAAATGCCACTGGATTAATATAATCTTGTGTGATTTTAAACTCCATAGAAGTATTTGCAGGAATTTTAAAAGATTTACCCTCATAAGTAATGGTATTTAGCGCTTTTATATCAATTTGCATATTTTGAGTATAGGTGTAATCTTTTGCATTTAAACTTAACTCTATTTCTTCTACTCCAAGCTTGTTTGAATTTACTTTTGCATCAACATAAATATCTTTTGTTTTTTCATTGCCAAAATCAATTAAAATTTCATCATTTTCAAAATTTATGAGTGAATTTTTTGTTTTTAATTTAAGTTTTGCATTTTTTACATCATCATCTACTTTAAACACTTGCACCAAAAGCTTAAACTCATCATCTAGCCTTAAGGCCCTTGGCAAAGTTTCAAGCATTACAGCAGGTGCGCTAACTTGGATATCTTTAGAAGCGCTACCAAAACCTGCTAAGTTGTTTGCCACTACCATAACTCTAACCGAACCTAAGTACGATGGCATATTAAATTTTAATTTTGCATAACCATTTTCATCACTTTGTACTGGCTCTTGAAACAACACAACAGGTTTAAAGCGTCTTGCTTTTTCATCATTTTTGCTTTTATTTGCTCTACTTTCTAAGAAAACATCACCACCCGTAGTTAATACCTTAGAAGCATTAGAAATATTTTTAGCAATGATTTTATCATAGGTATCATATATACTCATGTTAAAGCGTGTTTTTTGGTAAAAATACCCCCAAATATCTGGAGTTTTAAAAGCATTCACATCAAGCAAGCCCTCATCTACAATAGCTACAGTATAAGTATAACTTTGCTTGTTTTTACTTTGAATTTCTACTTCAAAATCTTGTTTTGGCATGATTTTATCTGGCACTTTTAAATCAAGCTCGATTTTACTTTGCTCATCTACTACATTTAAAGGCACCACGCCAAAAAGTCTTAAGGCTCTATCGTTGGTATATTGATCATAATCTTGAAGTAAAATCACGCTCACATAAACATTTGGCATATATTCTTTAAGAATAGGAATTTCAACCTTTGTAATATCTTCATATGTATCTATCACAAAGCGTTTTAAAACCTTTGCATTATCATTTAAAGTAACAATAGCTTTTGCACCCTTAACACTTTCAAATTCTATAAAAGCTGTTTCATTTGGCTTGTATTCTTTTTTATCACTTTTAATCTTTAAAGAACTCACTATATCAGCATTACTTGGCGCACCAAAACTACTAATATAAAAAAACTCTCCTGTGCTTGTTTTACTTTGTACATCTTCAAGTTCTATGAACATTTCACCATGATATTCTTTTGGATCAAATTCTATTTTAACCGGTTTATCCTTACTTAAAATACTTCCTTGAGTAACGATTTGTGTGTTTTTATCTTTTTTGAGTGATTTTAAAAAATCATCATAATTATCATAATCCCACCACCAAGAATAATCATTTGCATAAATAGTATATTTAATCTCCCTATTTGCTATCAAATTCTCATCTAAATCACTTACAATGGCTTCAAAATTGATAATAGAACCCGAGCTTAAATAGTGATTTTTTAAACGCTTAATACCTACAAAATACTCATGCAATATTACTTGTGAATTTACAAGTGCTTCAACCGACCTTGAACCTTTTTCAAAAACTCTAGCCCTTATACTAGCTTCAAGGTTATATGGGGTATTTTTTAAAAAGTCATTTAAAGTAAATTCTTGCTTTGTAAAGCCATTTTCATCTAACATACCTTTTAAATTATCTTGATATTTTTGTACTAAAACACTAGGATTTGAAAAAATGTATTCTGGGTATTTTGAATTTTTATATTCTTTTTTACTTACAAATAAATCAGCTTGATATTGTAAATTACTTGCTGGTGTTCCAAAAAGATATTTTGAACTAATATTAAAATCTAATTTTTCATTTTCTTTTATACTTTTTGGAGCTTGCATGGATACTTTTATACGATTTGGCACTATATTTTGCACTAAGATTTCTTTATCAAAAACAGCATTTGCAAATTCAACCCTAGCCAAATACACTCCACTTAAAGCTTGTTGATCAAGTGAAATCTTTTTATAAAAAGTTCCATTACTTAAAGGTTCAAGTTTGATTTTATCTAAAAGCTTTTTATTGCGCGGGTCAAAAAAAGTTAAAAATATAGGATGATAAACAGCTCCTTTATCATTTCTTGCAACCATAGTTAGATAGATAGCATCACCTGGTCTATAAACCCCTCTTTCTGTGTAAATAAATACTTTATTTTGAGAAGTTAAATCAAAACCATCAACATCAAAACCATCATATAATAAAGGTGAACTTAAGCGCAAAATAGAAGCTTGTTTGTCTTTTGAAGCAATGACAAATAAAGCTTTTGATTCATCAATATCATCAAAAACAGCCAAACCATTATCATCACTCATTTTAGAAGCTAAAACTTGATTACTTTTACTAATCACATCAACCTTAACCCCACCTAAAGCCTTTTGCGTGGTAAAATCTCTCACATCTACAAAAAGCTTTTTATTTAAATTTTGAGCAATCAAAGCTATATCTGAAAAAATTAAGTTCTTGCTTACTTTTGCTTTTTGATTAAAAAATCTATATTTTTTCCAACTCTCCATTCTCTCATCAAAAACATAATCAACATCTTCTTCTTTAAAATAAAGCTTGACTATAAACACACTGCTTAAATCTTTTAAACCGTCTAATACGATCTCATTTTCTTGCCACTGATTTTTGGTATTTTTTATATCAAAGTCTTTTTTTAACACTATTTCACTAGTATAATCACTCTCTGAAAAAATATCACTATCATAATCACTTAAATTTTTAGCACCTTGAAGATTTTTATATCTTAAATATTCACTTAAGTTATTTGAAAATACTTGATGAACTTCCAAACGAACCTTTTTAATATTCATACTCTTAAAAGCTATTTTTTTACTTGCTTTGCTAGATAAAAACACCCCTTGATTTGTAAAACTTATAGCAGGCTCATAGTCTTTTAAACTTACTTGAGTTTTATAATTTTCTTTTGTGCTAATTCCATCAGCACTTTTAATCCCTTGAGCAAGTTGTATTTCATAAGTTTTATTTGGAGAAAAATCACCTGTAAGTTTGATTTTATTTCCAAAAGCTAATGCTTTAAAATCTACTTTGGGAGTAATAAAAATCAATTCTTTTAAATTTTGATCTTGCGAAATATTTTGAGAAAAAAGTAATTCTATGTTTTTATTAACTATATTTGCATTTTGAAAAACAAATTCGCTCTTTGCAAGCAAAATATATTCTAAATCTATATTGTTTTCTAAACCTAAAATGTCTTTATTGAAAACCACTTTTACATTAGTATTAGTATTTTTGATACTTAGTGCTTTAGAATATACACTTGCCATATCACCTTGAATAATGATTTTATCTATTTGAATTTCTTTTTCTTGTGTAGTAATCTTAATAGCTTTTAACAATTCATCTTTATTAAGAGTATAAAAACTTTGAATATTTAAAACTAATACACTCTCATCATTTGAAATATTTTGAAAATATCCTTTAATATCTAGTTTTTCAAAAGGAGTTTGAACTTTTAATTGCACTTTTTCATTTGCTAAAATATCATTTAAATCTATAAAAATATCGTATTTTTGATTTGCTTTTAAAGCTGTAAAAATATTTAATCTTGTAGGCGTTTCAAGCTCATATTTTACTTTTGTCTTTTGATTATTAACAATAATCTCTCTTTCTTTTATAACACCTATTTCTTGATTAATAATATTAGTGTTAAACTCTACAAAAACACTTTGTGTATTTTCATTAAAACCATAAGCTCTTATAGCAGAGCTTTTATCCTCATTTTTAGAACAAGCAAGCAATAAACTTGCAAGTAAAAAAGCAAAAAAACAATGTAAAAATCCTTTCATATAAACCTCGTTTAGCAATTTTTTTAAATTATATCTAAATTCACTCTTGCTTCACTCAAAAAATTATATAATTCTTGCATAAAAAATAAAGGAGAAAAAATGAAAAAGAAAATCGCTACATTATTAACGGCTTTAAGCCTTTCAAGTCTTGCTTATGCAGATGGAATTTATGGTGTAATAGTAGATGTAAATGATGGTGCAAAAACTATTTTAATTGACACTACTTATGGAGAGAAAATGAATGTAAAAATTCTACCAAATACAGAAATTGACATGGATGATTGTGGTATTTTTGGTATGGACAAATACGGCACTTTTAGAGATTTAAAAGTAGGAACTTTTATAGAAGCTGAAGTTTTCCATGGCTATGCCCAAACAACACCAAATCCACAAACGCCAAATCAAGTTCAAAATATAACTGCCAAAGAAATCAAAATCGAATGCAAAAAAAGAGCTTATTAAGTAAAATAACTCCTAAAAAGGAGTTATTTTAATGCGTTTTTTTCTTATATTAATTTGCATTAGCACTTTTGCATTTGCTTATAAAGTTCAGGGTATCTTAAAAAACACCACTACAAATTCATTAAGCATTCAAACAAGTTTTGACAATAATTTAATCATCACGGTTTTACCCCAAACACATATTGATATTTATAGTTGTGGAATTTTTGGAAGTAATAAAAAGCAAGCTAATGTACAAGATTTAAAAAAAGGAAGTCTTGTTAAAATTAAAGGCAATAAAAATAGAAGTATTATCATTGCTGAAAAAATTATAGTAGAATGTGATGATCAAAGAAGAGCTTATTAAGATAACAACTCTTCTTTGTCTTCTTTGTTGATTTTTTCTATATAAAGACTTTGTGAAGGAAAAGCAAAGCTAAGTTTATTTCTTTCAACAATTTTCATCAACTCAAGCAATATGCTTTGTCTTGCTGCCCTAAAACCTGCAGCATCTACTGCTTTAGTATAAAAATACACTTCTATATCGATAGAACTTGCACCAAAACCACTCACGGCTACATAAGTACTATTTTTATATCCTTCTAAGTCATTTACTGAAACTAAATTTTGTCTATACCTAGCGCGTGTTCCACCATGATTTAACGCGCTATCATCAACTTGAGCTATCAAAGGACTAGTTGCTAATAAATATCTTATATCTTCTACGCATTGTTCAAGTTGCTCAGGTCTTGCATCATAAGTTACACCGATAAATAATTTCACATGGCGCCCTATTTTTCTTTTGCTCCAATTTTTTATATTTGTTCCCATAATAGTTGAGTTTGGTAAAAATACTAAAGAATTATCAAAAGTTCTAATAGTAGTTTTTCTAAGTCCAATCTCTACTATGGTTCCTTCTATGCCTGAAATTTCCACCCAATCGCCTTGATTAAAACTATTATCAAAAAGCAAAAGCACAGAAGCAAAGAAATTTGCGATAATATCCTTAGCTGCTAATGCCACAGCTAAACCACCAATACCTAAAGATGCAATCAATGCTGAAATATTAAACCCTAAATGCGCTAAAACAAATAAAACAGCTATCACTATAATGATAAAATATAAAATTTTAATGATTAAATTTACCACTTCACGTTTGCCACTTTTTTCAGCAAGCTTTGCAACAATCACCATACCATAACTATCAAAGATATTTATCACAAGCCAAGCAGTTAAAATAACATAGGCAATTGATAAAATATTGCTAATTCTTATATCAACAGGTGCAGGATAGTAAAAAATAGTAAAACAAATTCCTATAGCATAAGCAAATAAAAACCAACCCACTGGCCCTTGGAGCTTTTCTAGAAAATGAGTTTTTATCTCCATATTAGCTGAATTTTTTCCAAACAAACGTATGAGTATAAAATATAAAATCTTTGCTAGATAAAACTTCAAAGAATAAAAAAAGACTATCACAGCAACAGAAATAACTATTTTTCCAACATTCACACTACTTATAGAAGTTTGTTCGTTAATATAATTAATTGCATTTTGCAAGCCCAAGCCTGTAAATAAAAAGTTAGTCTCAAGCAAACTAGCATTGTTTCTTAGATAAACTAAAATTTCATTGTAAGATTTAATAGCATTTCTTAAATTATTTTCATTGATTTCTAAGGTTCTAAGCTGAGCAATATCATTAATTTTTTCTTTATCTAAAGTAAAATTAAACACCATATCTTCTTTAAGCACATCAATACTTTTATCGATAATGTTTTTTATGGTCTGACTTTGAGCTCCTTCAATAAAAACTTTTTCTAATTCAAAAATACATAGGTAAAAATGCTCTGCAGAGGTTAAATTTAAAAGTTTGATTTTATTATCTACATAATCATAATATCTTTTTTTAGTTTGAGCATTTTCAACACTCTTTTGCAAATCATTTTTAGTTTTTAAAAATTCTTTTGCTTCTTTATCATCAATTTTTTGAGAAACAATCTTTAAGGGTAAAGTAGTCAAAATAGTATTTTTTTGTTTTTCTATTTCTTTAATATTATCTTGAAATTCAGTGCTATTTGTATCGCTATTTTTAAAACTATCCAAAAGCAAATTAAGTTCTATGTAATTTTGCACTAAAGCAAAAATACTATTTTTATCTTCTAAAATATTTTTTTCTTGCGCATGCAAGATATTAACAAACAAAAATACTAAAACAAGTTTAAAGATTTTATTCATATTTTTTTATCCTTTCTTGAATTAAAACAAAATTTTCAAAATTAAAATCATACTCATAAATTTCACCTGTTTCTATAATGTAATACCAAGCATGAAGTTCAATTTCTTTTTTATTTAAAGCCTCTTCGACACCTGGATAAGTTAATAAATTTTGCAAAGAATTAACCAAATTCATCTTTTCAGTCATCCAAGCACGCATAGCTAAATCACTACCTGCAACTTTTAAAACCTTACTTTTTATAGGTTCAAGCAAGGTAAGCCATTTTTTAACATTGGGCATATTTTTTAAATCATTTTCGTTTGCATATAAAGCTGCGCAGCCTCCACAGTTACTATGACCACAAACTATAATATTTTTTATATGTAAAGAGTTAAAAGCATATTCAATAGCTGAAGTAGTTGCTAAAAAATCATCTCCAACTCTATAAGGTGGGACTATATTGCCTATATTTCTTATAACAAAAAGCTCTCCTGGTCCTGTATTGGTGATTAAATTGGGTATCACCCTTGAATCAGCACAACCTATAAAAAGCGTATGAGGATTTTGCTTGTTTTTTAAACTTTCAAAAAGCTCTGCATGCTCTTTAAAATCTTCTTGCATAAATTTCAAAGCGCCTTCGATCAAGTCTTTCAAGAAAAGTCCTTTTTTTGAGTTTTAATGAAGCATTATACTAAATTATTTCTACTTAAAACAAATCATTAATTTATTTTTTGTTATATTTTTATGTGGTTTTAATCTTTCGTTTATCTTTTTTTTGTAAATTTTAGTTTTAAAAATTATTGGAGGATTTTAATGAGTCTTTATGATAGAGATTATTCTAACTCTAAAACTCAAGAATTTGAAGGTTATGCTAGAAGTGATTTAAGCATTTTTATAAAACAAACTTATCAGCTTTTTGCTGCTTCATTGTTAGCTGCGACAGCGGGTGCTTATATAGGAATTTTTGCACTAGCACATTTATTTGCACAATCTCAAGCAACTTTTTGGATTTTATTTATTGTTGAAATTGGTTTATTGTTTGCATTGCAATGGAAAAAAAGAGAAGCTCCGCTTAATTTAATTTTACTTTTTGCCTTTACTTTTGTTTCAGGACTTACTTTAACACCGCTTTTATATTCAGTTTTAGCACTTCCTGCAGGAGCTAGCATTATCGCTCAAGCTTTTGCTTTAACAACAGTAGCTTTTGGTGCTTTAAGTGTATTTGCTATGAATACAAAAAGAGATTTCACTATGATGGGGAAAATGCTTTTTATAGCTTTAATCGTTATCGTAGTAGCTTCTTTAATTAATCTATTTTTCCAAAGCTCACTTGTAAGCTTAGCTATTTCTGGTATTGGTGCAATTTTATTTTCTTTTTACATCCTTTATGATACTCAAAACATCATTAGAGGAAACTATGAAACACCAATCGAAGGTGCTGTTGCACTTTATCTTGATTTTATCAACCTTTTCATCTCTCTTCTTAATATTTTAAGAAGCTTTAATAGCAGATAAAAATTTGCGAGAAATAATCTCGCAAATTTTCTTTACCTCTTTCAAGTTTTTATCAAACTTTTTAAGTTAAAATACTCATTTTATTTTCAATAAGGAAAATTTATGACTACTCTTTTAATTATTTTGCAATTTGCAATTGTTGTGATTATTTGTATTGCGGTTTTATTACAAAAAAGTTCAAGCATAGGACTTGGAGCATATAGCGGAAGCAATGAAAGTTTATTTGGAGCAAAAGGTCCTGCGGGATTTTTAGCTAAATTTACTTTTATAATGGGTGTTTTACTTATTGCTAATACAATTGCTCTTAGCTATATGTATAATAATGCTAATTCTAACTCACTTGCTGAAAAAGCAGAGCAAATTTTACCAAAAGCACCTGAAACAAATACAACTAGCATTCCAGTTGCACCAAGTGCCCCAATTAGTGAAAGTAATACTAGCAAATAAAAAGGACAAACCATGCTAAATGAAATTTATACTAAACAAAAACAACAATCAGATAAAAGCTTAGAAGCTTTAAAAAAAGATTTTACTACCATAAGAACTGGCAAAGTAAACATCAATATACTTGATCATATTCATGTTGATTATTATGGTAGCGCAACCCCACTTAATCAAGTAGCAACAGTTTTAGCAACCGATGCTTCAACCATTAGCATTACTCCTTGGGAAAAATCGATGCTAAAAGCTATAGAAAGCGCCATAGCTGCAGCAAACATAGGAGTAAATCCAAACAACGATGGTGAAAGCGTGAAATTATTCTTCCCTCCTATGACAAGAGAACAAAGAGAAGAAAATGCTAAAAATGCCAAAGCTATGGGAGAAAAAGCTAAAGTGGCCATTAGAAACATTAGAAAAGATGCAAATGATGCGGTTAAAAAGCTAGAAAAAGATAAAACAATTTCAGAAGATGAAGCCAAAAAAGCTTATGATGAAGTCCAAAAACAAACCGATAACTACACAGCAAAAGTAGATGAATTAGTCAAAAATAAAGAAGCAGAACTTTTAAAGGTTTGATAATGAACTTAGAACAAATTTATAAAGACTGTGGAGCATATTTACAAGGACATTTCTTGCTTAGCTCAGGAAAACATTCTGAGTTTTACCTTCAAAGTGCTAAAGTTTTAGAAAATCCAAAACTAGCAGGTGAGCTTTGTGATGAACTTGCAAAAGTTATTGCTAGTTTTAACATTGAATTTGATAGCATTTGCTCCCCTGCTTTGGGTGGAATTTTAGCAGGCTATGAGCTTGCTAGAGCTTGCAACAAACGCTTTATTTTCACTGAGCGCGTAGAAGGAGTAATGAGCCTTAGACGTGGTTTTGAAGTAAAAAAAGGTGAAAAATTTATCGTTTGTGAAGATATTATTACAACAGGTGGTTCTGCACTTGAGAGCGCAAAAATCATCGAAAGTTTAGGCGGGGAAGTGGTAGGCTTTGCAGCTTTGGCAAATCGTGGCTTTTGTGCGGTAAAAAATTTAAACAATCCAAGAAAAGAAAATGCAAAATTGCCTGAAAATTTACCACTTTTTGCACTAGGAAATTTCGAATTTGACATTCATGAAGCAAACGCTTGTCCACTTTGTGAAAAAGGCACCAAAGCTATCAAACCTGGTAGTCGTGGAAACTAATGAAAACTAAAGCAAAAATAGCTACTCGCTTTTTAAGATTTAAAGCTTTTTTGATTGATCTATTTTTGCTTTATGTGCCTATTTTATATTTATTTTATTTTACACTTGGCTCTAAAGAAGCCTTTTTAAACAATCAACTTATAATTTTTTTATGTTCTTTGATTTTTGGGCTTTTGCAAGCCTTATTTTTAGCAAAAAAAGCCCAAAGTCCTGGACTTAAAGCTTATGACTTGTATTTAATTGATCTTAAAAACGGTCAAAAACTTAATTTTTTTAGAATACTCTTGCGCTATATGATTTTTATCGTAAGTTTTGGTTTGTTAATTGGGTTTTTGGTAAGTTTTTTAAGAAAAGACACTTTGGCTTTGCATGATATTTTAAGCCAAAGTGCTATTGTAACAAAGGTAGAAAAATGAATAGAAAAAGAATTTATAATCCAAAATCAAATGAAACTTTAAATGATAGAAAAGTATTTAATGGTAATCCTCATGGCATTTTAAATTTTACTAAAGCAAAATACACTTGGGCTTTAAAGCTTTGGGATTTAATGGAAGCAAATACTTGGTTTCCAAAAGAAGTGGATACAACTAAAGATGCGCTAGATTATCGCTGTAATCTAACCGTAGCAGAAAAAAGAATGTATGATTTAGTTTGGTCTCAACTTATCTCAATGGATAGTTTTCAAACAAATAATCTTGCTGATAATATCAATCCTTACATCACAGCACCTGAAATCAATGCAGTTTTAGCAAGACAAGCTTACGAAGAAGCAAACCACTCAAAATCTTATGCGGTAATGGTTGAAGCAATCTGTGAAAATACAGACTTAATTTATGAAATGGAAAAACATGATGAAACTTTAAGAGAAAAAAACGATTTCATTTCAAGTATTTATGAAGAACTAGCTGGCGAAGTAGATGATAATAAACTTTTACTTGCAATGGTAGCAAATCAAATTTTAGAAGGGGTATATTTTTACAGTGGCTTTACTGCTATTTATGCTTTAGCGCGCGCAGGAAAAATGCTAGGTTCAGCACAAATGATACGTTTTATACAAAGAGATGAGATCACGCATTTGTTATTATTTCAAAATATGATTAATTCTGTACGCAAAGAAAGACCTGATTTATTTAATGATACTAATGTAAGTAAAATCTATGACATGTTTAAAAAAGCAGGTGAGCTTGAAATCAAATGGGGTAAATACATCACTCAAAATCAAATCATGGGTTTTACAGATGATATTATAGAAGAATATATTCACTATCTTGTTGATCAAAGACTCACTGCTATTAACCTTGATAAAATCTACAACGCAAAACATCCTATCAAATGGGTGGATGATTTTTCTAAATTTAATGATCAAAAAAGTAATTTCTTTGAAAGTAAAGTTACAAATTACTCCAAAGGTAGTTTAAGTTTTGATGACTTTTAAGTCACAAAACTACTCATTTTTTTACACTTCTTAAATTAATTCTTTTTTATTGTTTAATATTTCTAATTTATTAAAAATAATATTATATAATTCGCAGTTTTTATTTTAATTTAAAGGGGTAATTATGGAGTTTTTAGAACTTTTGTTAATCTTTATCGCCATAGTTCTCATGATAGTTAAACCTGAAAAAGAAAAACTAGCTTTTTCTATACTTGTAATTTCATGGGCTATTATGGTATTTGACTATCTAGGTCGTAAATCAGGCGCAATCTTAGGCCTAATGAATCTATAAGGTGGCAAACATGTGTGATATTAACAAAACTAAATTCTTTTACTTTTTAATGTGTTTGGCAGGTTTTTTAGTTATTTTAATGCCTGTTGGAACAGCAAATTTAATTTTTGGCTATATGTTGGGTGATAGCCCTTGTACTTCTTGCTGGGGTCAAAGAGAATCTATGATTTATATCGGTGTAGCGGCTTTATTTATTGTACGCTATGGTATGAAAGGTAAATTTTTAGCTTTCCTTTTGATTGCAACTGCATTTGGTTTATGGCAATCATTCAACCATGTAAGTGGCCATGCACATCGCGATCTTGATCAAGGTTTTGGCTTACCTATTTTTGGTTTACATACTTATTTTTGGGCTGAAGTGGTATTTTGGGCTGTGGTTTTATTGCTTGGTGTTATTTTTGCTTTTGCTCCAAAATTTGGCTCATTTGAAAAAGAAATGGAAGGCGCAAGCTTTAGAAAATTAACTAAATTTAACTTAGCTGCTATGGTTATTGTTGCTTTTATTGTAGCTTCAAATGTATTTCAAGCTTTCGTAAGCACTGGTCCTATTCCATATAGTGGACAAGGCGATCCAGTTCGCTTTAGTTTAAATCCAAAATACATCATTTGGGATGATTCAGGCTGGAGTAAAAGCTGGAAAAGTGTTTCTTTCTTAGGAAAACGCGATGTTAAGGAACCTGATTTTGCTTTTGCACCTGCTAGTGAAAAATTAGGTATTCAATTTGATAATAACATTAGCAATGCTCCATTTGCAAATATTGATGATAATCTAAAAATTACAGGCGAAATGAAAATTGATCTTCCTAAGGCTATTAATACTCTTGATTATATTAATGGAGAGTATGTTGCAAGTTCTAAATGGGAAGTATTTTTCTTAGATGATAACTTTAGCACTAAAGCAGACTTTCTATTAGATCCATATTTTTCAGCTACAATTAACCCTATTGTAGGAATTATTCCTTATTTGGACAATAAATACATCTTAATGGGCTCTAATAAATCTTTCTTGAGATTTACTCAAAATCCTAATGCAGATGAAACATTACAATATGCTGATTTTATGAGAGGAGCAAATAATTTCGAAGGACAAGGTAAAGATCTTGGTCGTGGTAGAATTGATACAGTTAGAGCTAAATTCCATCATGTTTTAAGCACAACAACAGATGGAAAATATATGTATCTTGCTACTGTTCCAAACAATAAAGATGCTAAAACTTTTGTAATCTCTAAAATTTCTTTAGCAGATAGAGTTCTTTCAGCTGAATTTACTCCTAAAGCTGACTTAAAAGAAGGAAAAACTTTAGGCGATCTTTATGTAACTTCAATGGCATTTAAAGATGGTAAAATTTATGCATTAAGTAAAAAACATAATGTTATTGCTGTAATTGATTTAGATAAAGAAGAAATTGTAAAAACTATTTCTTATCCAGAAAATATCACTAATGCAAGAAGTTTATTCTTCAAAGATGGCAAAGCACACATCTTATCTTATCAAGATGGATCAAATATCCTTTATACACTTGATTAATCTTAAGGCGTTCTACGCCTTAAGAATTTTAAGATAAATAAATAATTTTTAAGATAAAATAACACTTTTTTACCAAGGAGTGCTTATTGATTCATATATTTGAACAAAAACAATGTCAAACAATGGCAGAAGAAATTCGCAAAAATACGTTTATCAACGATGAATTATTTGAAGCTTTTTGTTCTACTCCAAGAGAAATTTTTTCACCGTTAAAAATGCATGCTTATAGGCTTGATGCACTTCCTCTAATGGGAAATCAATGGATAAGCTCGCCTTTAACCGTAGCTAAAATGACTATGGCGCTTGATTTTAAAGATGCAGATAGTGTTTTAGAAATAGGCTGTGGTAGCGGGTATCAAGCTGCAATTTTAAGTAAGCTTATTAGAAGAGTTTTTACCATAGAGCGCATTGAAAAACTTGCAATTAGCGCTATAGAAAAATTTAAAAAACTAAACTATGCTAATATTCATGTAAAATTTGATGATGGGCAAAATGGTTGGAAAAATTATGCGCCTTATGATAGAATTTTACTCTCAGCTTATATAGAGCATATCCCAAATGTATTATTTGATCAACTTGAAAACAATGGAATTTTAGTAGCTCCTTTACTCATAGAAAATCAACAATTTATCACTAAATTTACCAAAAAAGATGGCAAGATTAGTAAAGAAGTTTTAGACGAATGTCTTTTTGTGCCTATCAAAGATGGTAAAGAATAGTTAAAATTTCATTTTTAAAACAATAAAACCATATTCATCTTTATATTCACTCTCTTGTAAAAAACCATTTTTCCGATAAAATTTATATGCCTTATAATTATCTTTATTTACTTCAACATATTTCAAATGATAATTATTTACAGCTTTAGATATTAAAGCAGTGCCTATACCTTTGTTAAAATATTTTGACCTTAAAAACAACATTTCAATTTTATCGTCCACAAATGCTAAAAATCCAATCATTTCATCTTTATCATAGCAAATCAAATAATTTAAACCAAAGAATACTTGAGAATTTAAAAGATCATTTTTAATCTTTTCTCTATCAAAATCAGATAAAAAATCATGGGAATGTTTTACACTATCCTCCCATATATCAATCAATTTATCCTTAATATTATCTGTAATTTTTTTAAAATATTTAATTTTAATATAATTATTTTTAAACATAAGCTTCTTATAGGATTTATTTTTTTATAATTATACTAAAAAAGGAATATTATGAGTTTTAAAAAAATACTTTTTGGTTTATTTACCACTAGCATGCTTTTTGCCTATGAGCAAATGCCTCAAAATGCCTCACATGGAAATTTCTTAGACAAAGACAAATGGAAAAATTTAGATAAAAACTGGATTTATTGTGAAAGTGGATTAAATCAAGATTTTATCAATATAAACAGTAAAAAGGTTACAAATAAAAATCATTCTTTAGAATTTAACTATTCAAACGATTCTTTTGGCTTAATAAATGATGGTTATACTATAAAAATGCATTTTGCAAGCAATGGAAGCCATATCGTGCTAGATAATACAGCCTATAATTTATCTCATTTTCACTTTCACGCTCCATCAAAAATTTCTATTGATAAAAAGTCTTACCCTTTAGAAATTCATTTTAGTCATGTAAGTCAAAAAGGCGATATAGCAGTGGTTGCATTATTTTTACAAGAAGGCGTGGAAAATCCTTTTATTAAAAAAATCATTCGTGCTTTTCCTAAAAAAGAAGGCGATAAGCTTTATGTTCAAGGCTTAAGTGCTAATGAGTTATTACCAAATGACCTTCAATCTTTTTATATCTTTAAAAACAAACTCAACAAGCCTTGTAATCAAAAAATCACTTGGATAGTTTTAAAAGATATGAGCTATGCCTCTAAAGAGCAAATCCAAACCATACAAAATTTAATGGGAAAAAATGAGAATTTAAAAATACAAGAAATTAATAATTTAGAACAAAATGATTAAGTAAGCTAAACTTAATCATTTATAAAAGCTTGAATTTTTTCTAAATTAGCTCTAAAAAGTTTAAAATTTAACTCGCAAGATATTTTTAAATCAGCAAAAAAAGGATTTTTCAAACTTGCTATAAGCAAGTAATCATCTTTTTTTAAAACTCTTTGTGCAGAAAATTCTTTATCTTTTACTTTTTCAAAAATACTTTCATTTGAGTTAATATCTTCTTTTAATTTCTTACTATAAAGCAAAATTCCACAAAAGAAATTCCCAAATTCATCTTTAAATTTCACATCATAAAGAATAAAATCATCGAAAATAAAAGAATTTTGAGAATGATAAGTTTTTAAAGAAAAATCAAAAGCAATTTTTTCAAAATCTTTTTGATCAAAACCTTGTTTGTCAAATTTAGCATTGTTTTGTTTTAAAAATTCTTCACACATTTTAAATACAAGCTCATTGCGTCCCCACATAAGCTTTCTTCCTAAAATTCTAAAAAACAAAACTCCTGCTAAAACAGCAAAAAATAAAGCTATAATCACATCCTTGCTAAATTGAAAAGCAAGAAAAAATATAACCAAAGCTTCAGCAAATGCTAAAATTTGCAAAGCTTTGAGTCTTTTATTTAAAGCTTGTCTTATGGCTTCAAAATCCATTAAGACTTAGCCTTTTCCATTCTTTTTCTTTGAGTAGGATCAAGATATCTTTTTCTAACTCTAATATTTTGTGGAGTAACCTCTACAAGCTCATCTTCTTCTATCCATTCCAATGCTCTTTCAAGGCTTAATTTTCTAGGTGGCACAAGCTTAATCGCATCATCGCTTCCACTTGCTCTAACATTCGTTAAATTTTTACCTTTAATCGGATTAACATCTAAATCATTTGGACGTGAATGCTCGCCTATAATCATACCTGTATATACTTTTGTTTGAGGATCGATAAATAACACCCCTCTATCTTGCAAATTAAATAAAGAATACCCTAGCGCAACACCATTTTCCATAGAAATTAATGCACCATTATTTCTTTTTTCAACTGCCCCGCTAAATGGACGAAACTCTAAAAAGCTATGGTTCATCACACCCTCGCCTTTAGTATCTGTTAAAAATTGTGATCTAAATCCTATAAGCCCGCGCGCAGGAATTTCAAACTCAAGTCTTGTTTGACCATCTCCAGTTGGTGTCATAGTTTTCATTTCAGCTTTTCTTTTACCTAGTTTTTCAATCACCACTCCAGTAAAATCATCAGGCACATCAATCACTAAATGCTCAAACGGCTCTGTTTTAACCCCATCTTCTACCTTAACGATAACCTCAGGTCTTCCCATACAAAACTCAAAGCCTTCTCTACGCATATTTTCAGCTAAGATAGTTATTTGAAGCTCACCTCTTCCGCTTACTTTAAATTTACCCTCGCCTGTACTTTCATATTTCATAGCAATATTAGTTTTCATTTCCGCTTCTAAGCGTTCTGCGATTTTATTTGAAGTTACATGTTTGCCTTCAGTACCTGCTAAAGGACCATCATTTACTGAAAATACTATACTTAAAGTTGGTTCTTCTATATGTAAAGGATCAAGTGGCATAGGGTTGTTTGGATCTACCACACTATCTCCCACATCTAAAGCTTCAAAACCTGCAATCGCTACAATATCGCCTGTCCCTGCTTCTTCAATATCCATTTTTTCTAGACCCATAAAACCAATAAGTTTTGAAATTCTTCCATTGATTTTAGAACCATCTGCCTTAGCAAGCATTACATTTTGATTTTTCTTTACTTTACCATTAAAAATTCTTGCAATTCCTATTTTACCAACGAAATTATCATAACCTAGAGTAAAAACTTGAAGCTGTAAAGGATTTTCATCACTACCACTTGGAGCAGGCACGCGCTCAAGTATAGTCTTAAACAACGGCTCCATATTAGTACTTTCATCTTCAAGTGCAAGTTTTGCATAACCATTTTTAGCAGCTGCATAAACCACTGCAAAATCAAGTTGCTCATCATTTGCCTCTAAAGCCACGAAAAGATCAAAAATTTCATTGATTACTCTTTCAGGATCAGCAGCTGGCTTGTCGATTTTATTAATAACAACAATAGGTTTAAGCCCTAAAGATAAAGCCTTTTTTACCACAAATTTAGTTTGAGGCATAACCCCTTCTTGCGCATCAACTAAAAGCAAAACTCCATCAACCATTTTTAACACACGCTCAACTTCACCACCAAAATCAGCATGGCCTGGAGTGTCTATGATGTTTATTTTAGTGCCTTTATAATTAATAGCAGTATTTTTAGAAAGTATAGTAATACCTCTTTCTTTTTCTATATCATTACTATCCATTACGCGCTCTGCTATTTGCTCACGCTCGCTAAAAGTTCCTGATTGCTTTAAAAGCTCATCTACCATTGTTGTTTTACCATGATCAACGTGAGCTATAACGGCTATATTTCTAATATTATCCAAGTTTTTCTCCAAAGTCTTAAATTTAAAATCTAATATTATATAAAAAAAATGCTTAAAAGTTAAGATTAGCAAATTGGAACACTTGTTGCTTTTGTCTTGGATAAGAATTATTTTTAAGGAGAAAAATATGTCAAACCTAAATACTCAAATCTTTAACGCTAACTTAGAAAAACAAGGAACTTCAGTTTTAAATAGTAAGCATTTTATGGAACTTTTAAATTATTTAGAGGTTGTAAATTCAAACGAAGAAAAAGAATTAAACTATGCAAAGCTTTCAAGTAAAGTAAGTGAAATTTTAGATGATGCTCATAATGAAAATGCTGTTTTAAACGCTAAAAATATAGAAGAATTGTTAGTAATATTTAAAAACTTTAATCTTTCTCATGAAAATTTAAAACTTGATTGTGCAGCACAATTGCAAAATTTATTTCCAAATTTAGCAAAAAATAATTTTTTAGTAGGTTAATTAATGTCAAATATCCAAGCAGGCGATGCTTTAAATTTACTAAGCATCGCTCCACAAAATGAAAATCCTAGCAAAGAAAGTACTAATTCACAAAACGATGGAGAGGAATTTTTAAATTCCTTATTGCAAGCAATAAATGAAAAAGATAAAAGCATATCAAAAGATTTTAAAGCACCACAAAAAGAAAACTCAAGCAAAGATAAAGACTTAAAAGACACCAATAATAAACTTTCGCTAGATGAAAAAGATGCTATAAAGCTTTTTGAAGGTGCAAATTTTATGCAAATTCTTTCTTTATTAGAAGTTTTACAAAGCGATAGCAAGGATATAAAATTAAACAAACTTGTCCAAGATAATACTGCTACTTTAGCTCTTGAAAAAAACTTACACAAGTTAAAAAATATAAAAAATATTAATGAGCTTTTTAATATAGCAAAAGAGCTTGGATTAAATATAAAAAACATAAAATTTGAACAAATTAAAGATTTAAAAGAAACCTTTCCAAATCTTGAAAAAAAAGGTTTTTTTAAAACTTCAAATTTAAATAATAAAGACTTAATTGAACCACAAAAACAAAACAATACTAATGTTTTTCAAGATTTAATCAATCAAAAAATCACTAAACTTTTAAAAGAAGAACCAAATACAAGCAAAAATGTAAAAAGCAAAGAAAATGAAGGTATTTCTTTGCTTTCTTCTGCTTTAAAAAATATAGAACTTCCAAAAAAAGATGTAAAAGCAAAAGAAAATATTCAAAACATCGATTTTAAGGAAAAATTAGTAGAAAAAATTCAAATTCAAGATAATAAAGAAATCAAAGACACAAAAAATATAAAAAATATTAGCAAAAATGATAAACTAAATGATATTGAGCTTATCAATCTAACTCAAAATCCAAACTTAAAAAAAGAAATTAAAGACAAAGAAAAGATAGATTTTAAAGAAATATTAAAAAGTGAAAAATTAACCACCAGCGAAGATAGTTTTAGTAAAAAAATAAGTTCTGTTTTAGAAAATTCAAAAGATTTAAAAACCGAACTAACAAATACAAAAAATATCCAAAATTTACAAAATCAAAATCAAGATTTGAAAATTAACTTAGAAAATTTACTAAATACTCAAGACAAACAATTAAAAACAGACAAAAATACTCAAAACACAGACAGTTTTAGTGATATTTTTAAAAGCACTAAAGAAGTTATAAAAGATGAAAAAGACCATAGCGAGGAAAATTTAAATTCTTATGTGAAAGAAATGAATAGAGTTTCTAATAATTTTGTAAAAAATCAAAATATTCCTATGAAAGAAACTTTCAATGATTTTGCTCAAGAATTTAAAGAAAAACTAGAAAGTTATAAAGCACCTATAACACGCTTTAGTATAACTTTAAATCCACACAATCTTGGGGAAGTAGAAGTTACCCTAGTCCAAAGAGGATCTAATCTAAACATCAGCTTTAATTCTAATCAAAATACTTTAAATCTTTTCATACAACATCAAGCTGAGTTTAAAAATGCTCTTGTAAATATGGGCTTTACAAATTTAGAGATGAATTTTAACAACCAAGAAAGAAAAGAGCAGAATAATCCACAAAAACAAAAAAACAATAATAATAAAGAAGATAAGGTGAATTTTGAAAAAGAAATTCAAGAAAAACCAAGCTTAGAAATGGTTTTGGCAAAATATTTTTAAATGGAATATTTTTTGCTTTAAGCTTTAAAAACATATAAAAAAGGATTTTTATGTCAAATATAAATACACAAACTCTTCAAGGTCCTTTAGCAGCACTTAATACCAAAGATATGCCAAATGCTAAAGGAAATACCAGAGCTGGAGAAAGCGGTGGAGATAATGGATTAATTTACAATCCCGGAGCAGAACTTGACAAGGATGCATTTTTAAAGCTTCTTTTAATCGAACTCCAACATCAAGATCCAACCGATCCTATGGATACTGAAAAAATGCTTACTCAAACAGCGCAACTTTCAGCACTTGAAATGCAAGATAATACTAATAAAACTATGACTCAGCTTGTAGTAGCAATGACTAAATTACAAAATTCTATTGCAGCAAGTACTGGTATGAGTGCATTAGCTGCGGTTGGGAAACTTGCAACAGTTAAAGATAATTATCTTGTAGTAGCAGATGATGATATACAATTTCAAATTAATATGTATTTACCGCAAGAACCACAAAAAGGTAAAAAGACTGACATTGATACTGAAGGTTTTGAACTTAAGAAAAATGGTGAAGATAAACTAGATATCACAGGTAAGGTAGATAAAGAAATAGCAGGACCTGGAGAAACTATATATGTAAAATTAGTTGATGATAAGGGTCAAGAAGAAACTGTTAAAGCAGTAGTTGGAGAAGACCAAACATTTAAAGTTATAGGACATACCCCAAGCGTTGATATCAAAACAGCTAAGATTGATTCAGCTTATAAATCAGATAGCGAACCTGTAACATTTACCATTTATAACGAAGCAGGAGATCCTGTAAGAACAATGAAAGTTAAAGATATGACTGCAGGTATGAAGCAAATTGTTTGGGATAGAACCGATGATAGCGGAAATCCTGTGCCATCTGGTAAATACTATGTAAGAGCAAGCTATATAGGTGAAGATGGGACTACAGTGAACTCAACTTATGGTGCTTATCCTATTACTGGGGTTAAATTTGAGGAAGGTGAAGCTCTAGTTGGTATGGGCGGTAGCTGGGTTAAATGGGAAGATATTAAAGAGATTACAGGATAAAATCATGTTTACAGCATTTTACAATGGAGTAAATGGAGTAAAATCTCAAAGTTATGGTATAGACAATACAGCTCATAATATAAGCAATGTCAATACAATTGGTTTTAAATACTCTGATGTAGCTTTCAAAGATGTATTTTACAGCACCATAACAACACAGTCATATAACAAAGGTCAAACTGGTTATGGTAGTGTTGCAGGAGCTACTAATGATATTTTTGAGCAAGGACCGTTAGTTTCTTCTGATAATGAATTTGATGTGGCTATTGCTGGAAAAGGCTTTTTTGGTGTAAGTAATGCCAATGGAGTTTATTATACTAGAAATGGTGCTTTTAAACCGGATGCAAATGGCTTTTTAGTAGATTCAAATGGAAATTATGTACTTGGAACTATGAATCCATCATTAAAAGAAATTCAACTAAGCGATAGGGTTTCAAATATGTTTGGTCAAGTTATGGGACAAAAAGTTACCACAGCTTGGAGCGGAACACCTGGAGAAAATTTCCAAATGGGTGGAGTTAATACCCAAGGACCTATTTCTGTACCTAAAAATCTTTATTTACCACCTCAACCAACGCAAAATATAACTTGGAGTGGTAATTTAGACACAAGTACCAAAACAGAAGCGGTAAATGTAGATGTAGATGCTTCTAAATTTGAATTTAGCAAAAATGAAGATGGTAGTGTAAAAATTTCAGGTAGTGTAAAAGATGAGCAAATTTATGGCTTAAAACCTGGCGATACTATATATTTTAAAATTACTGATGAAAAAGGTGCTAGTCAAACATTACAAGCTACTTTAGATGAGAATTTAGCTTTTAGTATTGATAATCAAAAATTAGATAAAGTAGATTTAGAAACAGCTAAATTAGAATCATCTCATTTAAGCGTAGAAAAAGAAGTGGCTGATAGCTCAGAACTTTCTGCAAAATTAATCAATCCCGATGGTTCTATTAGTTGGGTAAGAGTTAAATTAGATAGAGTTTTACCACAAAATGGCACAGATTTAGAGTACAAAGCCGTTGCTCAAGTATATGATAATGATGGCAATAAAATAGGTGGAACAACTGAAGGTTTAATCACCTTTAACGAAGCTGGAGCTTTAGTTTCAAATACCTTAAATTCAGTAGATAATAATGGCACAAGGGTTAATATAAATCTTGGTTCTTACTATGATCCAAATATACCAAATTCAGGTTATGATGGACTTCATGCTTTAAAAAATAAACAACCTTCAGTACATACACAAACAGATGGCAAGGGTGAAGGGTTTTTAAATAATTATTCTATCAACACAGATGGTACTATCATCGCCACTTTTACTAACGGCGATCAAATAGCTATGGCTAAACTTGCTTTGTTTAATTTTACAAACGAACAAGGTTTAGAAAAACTAGGAGAAAATCTCTATGGACAAACTGGTAATAGTGGCAACCCAACCTTTTTACTCGATGCCAATGGAAATTTCAGCACAGCTACTTTTGAAGGTGGAAAACTAGAGCAATCAAATGTAGATTTATCGGTAGCTTTTACAAACTTAATCACCTTACAAAAAGCTTATGATTCAAGTAGTAAAAGTATCACAACAGCTGATCAAATGATACAAAAAGCAATCAACATGAAACGCTAATTTTAGCCTTTCATGATGGTTCTTTTGAATTTTTTTCTAAAATATATTTTATTTCTTGCTCAAAAAACTCATAAACTCTAAGTTGCACTAAAGCTTCTTCTTCATTTTTATCCATCAAACGCTCAAGCCTATGAAAATTAATCTTTTTTGCATATCTTGGATTTTTCTTTAAAAGCAAAGCAATATTTTTAAGCAAAGCATCCAAACTAAGCTCATTTTTTAAAACTCTATCTACATATTCTTTAGAAGTTTGTACTAAAATAGCCTGTCTACTTTTATCATCTGGATAAACTTCACTTGCAATATCAGCTAAAACTTGCCAAATTTCTGCTTTTATATTTTTATTTGCCACGATAATGGCAGCAAAAGATTTTGCTCTAAATTCTAAAGACAAATGACTAGGAACAAAAAATTCTCTAAATTTAGATAAAAAGTTTGCAAATATACTCAACATACTTCACCTCAATGTTTTTTAAGATATTTTAAGGTATTATTTCAACTGCCTTCTCTTAGACCTGTGCAATGCTATTTTTAAGCACCGCTTCAGGGTGGGAACACAGCAGAGCACTTAGACTTAGTGTGTGCCGCAGTCATCTGGGAGAGGGTTTTTTAAAGTTTAAAATACCCTTTAATATCCTCACAAATTCTAAAGAAATTTACCCCATTAATAGTCGGATTTGTTTTAAAATACTCATACATTCCCACAAAACCACTTTCAAGCTCTTTAGACTTTACTCCATAGCTAATTGACAAAGCTGCTTCTATAAAAGCTGCTAATTTATCACAATACTTCAAAGCCTTTCCATCAATAGCCTTAAAACGATCCTCATTAACCGCATCTAAACTACCACTATAAACACTTGGTTTGTTATTAAAAATACGATTTTCAAATTCATTTTTTACAAAGGCACTTTCTTCATTTTGTCCTTCTCTAATACCAAGTATATAGCTAAATTCCTCTCTAAAAGATAGTGGTATAAAAGGTAAAATTTTCTCATTAATAAGCTTCATTTCATACTCATTGATGATTTCATTTAAACCATCTATGCCATATTTTACCGGAGAGATGATATCTCTAGTTAAACTTTCAGGCAAATCATGAAACAAAGCGCAATAAAAATTGCTTTCTAGTCTACCATCGCATGCTTTTACTTCTAAAGAATAAAAATAAGACAAAATAGCCACTACAAGCATATGTCCTAAAACCGCAGTTTCAGGAATCCTTGGAGTTTGCGCCCATCTTTTTTGAAAACGCAAGCGCCCGCTTAGATCGATTATTTTAGAAATTTTTTGATTAAGAGCGATTTTTCTTGCGCCAATTAATTCATAATAATCTTCTAATTCTTCTTCAACCTTAGCCTTAATCTCATCAATATCACTTAAAAACGAGCTAGTTTGATAAACTATATTAAACTCCCACCTTGTCGCAAAATACGAAGCAGCTTTTAAAATAAGCCTTTCTTTCGCATAATCTTTACCTTGCAAAAAAAGCTCATAACGTTTTAAAAACTCACCATTTTCTATATCTTGAATCATCGGTGCGATTTTACTTAACACCCAAGCACTTACTTGCTCATTTTTTGCACGCGTTATCTCATGATACACATCAGGGCGTATATCAGTCACTACCACCCTGCTTAAAAACTCAAAAATCCCCGCTTCTATGATAAAGCGCATATTGACATCTTTTTCCATTTTAGCAATGAAATAAGCGATGACAAATTTATGCGCTTGCTTATCAAGCTCGACTAAATTTGTCATTCTAGGATAATCATTCCACCTTGATATAGAGGCGGCTTTAAAAATATGCTCTATTAATTCTACACTAATCATTTATTTCCTTTTTTTGCTGTGATTTTACTTTATTTTATAATCTTTAGCAAATTTTAGATATATTTGAAAATGAATTAGAGCGATTAAAAAGCTTCTCTATCGTTTAACTTAAGATAAATTTCCTCATTTTTACTAAGCTCTTTATCATGGTAAATGCTAAAAATATGTCCTTCCAAACTCACATTTATTTCATAAAAATCTCCATAAAACACGCATTCTAAAACACTGGCTTTTAAAGGAGTTTGTGAAGTTGAAATTTGTATATCATTAGGGCGTAAAATACCATTTTTACTTTGCAAATATGCTTTGAATTTCTCATCTAAAATTGTATTTGGATCTATAAAAAATGCTTCTCCTAAAAAGCAAGCACTATCTATATTTTTAGGCTTATAAAAAAGCTCTTTGGCACTTCCATAGTCTAAAATTTTCCCATCCTTAATCAAAGCGATATTGTCTGATAAATAAAAAGCATCGTCTTTATCATGTGTGACAAAAATAGCACTAAGCTTATGCTCTTTTAAGATATTTTTAATTTCTTTGCGCATTTTAACGCTTAAAGTGTGATTTAAATTTGAAAAAGGTTCATCAAAAAGTATAATCTTTGGCCTTGCAACTATGGTTCTTGCTAGTGCTACTCTTTGGGCTTGCCCACCGCTTAGCTCATTTGGATAGCGCTTTAAAAGTGTATTTAAATTTAAAATTTCTAAAACTTCATCAAGCCTTTGTTTTTGCTCGTTTTTACTTAAAGAGCTTATACCAAAGCATATATTTTCTTCTACATTTAAGTGCGGAAACAAAGCATAATCTTGAAACAAAACTCCAACATCACGCTCTTGTGGGGCTAAATATACACTCTTAGAAGCAACTAGTTTATCTCCTATATAAATACTACCATCATTGATTTCAAAAAAACCTGCTATACAACCAAGCAAAGAACTCTTACCACATCCACTTTCTCCCAAAATACTGACAATCTCGCCTTCTTTTAAGCTCAAAGAAATTCCTTTTAAAACTTCTGTTTTTCCAAAATATTTGTAAAGATTGTCAATTTTTAAGATTTCCATTATTGTCCTTTTTGGTTGTTTTTATTTTGCAAATAATGCATTAAAAATGTAGGGATAATCCCAAATAACACTATAATCAAAGATGGCAAAGAAACATTGTAAATTAACTCATTTTCACTATAAGCAAACACAAGCGATGAAAGCGTTTGAAAGCCTGAAGGTGAAAGTATAGTCGAAATAGGCAATTCTTTTAAAATATCCACACAAATAATCACCACAGCCAAAGCCAAATAATGCTTCATCAAAGGAAAATGAATTTGAGTGAAAATTTTAAGTGGTTTTGATTTTAAGGTTAAATTTGCATAGTCTATGTTTTTAGAAATTCGCTCATAGCCTGATTGAGTTGCAAAAATCCCTGAAGCTAAAAATCTCACAAAATACCCAAAAAACAACACTAAAAATCCACCACCTATGGCATATTCAAAAGATAAAAGATCAAAAATATAATTTAACACACCCAAAATCACTAAAATTCCCACAGCCACCACAGCTCCAGGTAAAGAATACCCTAAAGTCGTAAGCCAAAGGATGGTTTTAGAAGCTTTTGTATCATTTAAACGCACCACAAAACACAAATAAAATGCCACTCCCACAATAGTAAAAGAACTCGCCAAAGCCACGCTAAGGCTATAAAATGCAGGTGTTAAGACATTGCTTAAATTTTGTATAAAATCAAACCCAGTCCAATAAACAAGCCATATAATAGGCACTACAAAAGCTAAAAATGCCACTAAAAAGCACCATAAAAAGGCTAGAAATGCCTTAAAGCCTTTTAACTCATCTTTTGGAGTAGGCAAAAACACATTTTGATTAAAGCCTTTTTTACCTCTTTGAATTTTTTCTAAAAGCATTAAAAGTGCGATAAACACAAGCAAAGCTACGCTCAAAGCCACAGCGCTGACTTCATCACCACCACTTCCCCATGTTCTAAAAATTCCTGCACTAAAAGTATCTACACCAAAATACGCCACCAAACCATAATCACTCAAAACTTCCATAGCCACCAACAGCAAAGCACCCACTATACCCACACGACAAAATGGCAAAATTACTTTAAAAAATGTTTTTAAATTAGAAGCCTTAAGCGTTTTAGCACTTAAAATGATATTTCCAAGTCCATAAGCAAAGGTATTTTTAGCAAAAAAATACACATAAGGATAAAGCGCAAAAGATAAAATCACAATCACCCCATATGCATTCATGATATCTATACGCCTATCAACACCTAAAAAAGTAGGGATTAAGCCTTGAAATTCAAACAAATCAATCCAAACAAAACCCATCACATAAGAAGGTATTGCCAAAGGTAAAATCAAAAACCATTCAAAAAATTTCGAGCCAAAAAATTTATAAAAAGCTATCAAATAAGCACTAACTAAACCTATAATCAAACACAATACTAAAGTCCCAAACAATATAAAAGCACTACCAAAAATATATCGTGGCAAGACATTTTTGCTCAAATGTTTTAAGGTATTAATATCTATAAAAGGAAGGTGTAAGATGATAGCAAGTATAGGCAGTATGATTAAACTACAGAAAAAAAAGGTGGCAAAAGACCACCTTAGACTTAAAAATTTCAAATTTTATTTTTCCTTAAAATTATTTCCATTGAACTTCATCAAAAATCATTAAAGCTTCTTTAGCATTACCCCAGTAAGCTTCAAAATTTGGTTTTTCGATTTTAAACTCACCCCATGATTGTAAAATTTTAGCAGGTTTTACTTCTTTGTTTACCGGATACTCATAATTTTGGTTTGTTAAAATTTCTTGTGCTTCTTTTGAAAGCATAAACTCGATAAATTTGACCGCAGCTTCTTTATTTTTAGAAGTTTTTAAAATACCTATACCACTTACGTTAATATGCGTTCCTCTATCATCTTGGTTTGGAAAAATCACTTTTACTGAATTTGCAGCTTCAACATCTTTAGGATTTTTTGAATTTGCTAAGTGTCCTAGATAATAGCTATTTGATATAGCTACATCACCTTCTTTCGCATAGATTGCACGAATTTGATCACGATCTGCGCCTTTTGGAGTGCGCGCAAGATTATTTGCTATGCCTTGAGCCCATTCTTTTGCTTTTTCTTTACCCAAAGTATCAATCATTGCACTTAACAAAGAAATATTATAAACATTATTTGAACTTCTTACTAAAACTTTACCTTTAAATTTAGGGTCAGTTAAATCTTCATAAGTTTTAATCTCTCCATCTTTAACTCTATCTTTAGAAGCAACGATAATTCTTGCTCTTGTTGTAAAAGCATACCATTCGTTGTTTTTACCTCTTAATTCTTTTGGAGAAAGTTTTTCTAATTCAGGAGAACTCACTGAAACAAAAAGATTATTTGTGCGAACTTGTTCTAAATTTCCCGCATCAGCAGTCATAAATAAATCTGCTTTTGAATTTTTACCTTCAACTTCTAATCTTTTAGCAAGTTCATTAGCCTTAGCTTGCACCACATTTACACTAATGCCTGTTTTTTCTTGAAATAATTTGAAAATTCCTTTATCGCTATCATAATGACGATGAGAATAAATCGTAAGCTCTTGAGCACTTAAACTCATAGCAGCTAGTAAAGATAGTAAAACTACTTTTGCTTTCATTTTATAAATTTCCTTAATTTAAATTTTGAAATTGATAAGGATTATTATATTAATAATTCACTTTATATTTACTTAAATTGATACACATAATCATTTTAAAATAAAATGATACAAAATTAACATAAATCAAGATATTTTTTCTCTCATTTTTATATAATCATCAAAAATACAATATACAAAGGAGAAAAAATGACACAAGAACAAATTCAAATCATCAAAGATTGTGTGCCGGTTTTACAAAAAAATGGCGAAGTTTTAACTAAAGAATTTTATAAAATCATGTTTGAAGAATATCCTGAAGTAAAGCCTATGTTTAATATGGAAAAACAAGCTTCAGGCGAGCAACCAAAAGCTTTAGCAATGGCTATTTTAATGGCAGCAAAAAATGTAGAAAATTTAGAAAATATGAGAAGCTTTGTTGATAAAGTAGCTATCACTCATACAAAATTAAATGTCAAAGAAGAACATTACCCTATAGTAGGTGCTTGTCTTTTAAAGGCTATTAAAGTAGTATTAAATGCAGATGAAACTACACTAAAAGCTTGGGAAGAAGCTTACAAAGCTATCGCACAATTTTACATAGACATTGAAAAAGAAATTTATGCAAAAGCTAAGTAATCATAGGCTTTGATTTTCAAAGCCTATTTTAAAAACGCTATCCCTGCTTTAGCTATTTTTACATCCTCATCTAAGTGTGCTCCACCCACACCTATACCACCAACAACAACTCCATCTATAAAAATCGGCACCCCACCAGGCATAATGGAAAACTTATCATCTAAATAACGAATATCTTCAGGTATTTTACCCTCTTTTACACCTTTAAAAATAACCGCTGTTTCTCTTTTTTGTGAAGTGGCTGTGTAAGCTTTTTTATAACTAGCATTAAGCGTATGCACACCCGCTTTATCATCTCTTAAAACTGCTAAAATTTGACCAGATTTATCTACTATGGTAATGCTTACATGAAAGCCATTTTTTCTTGCTTCTTTCTTTGCAAGCTCCAAAATCCCTTCAACCATTTGTGTAGTTAGCACAGGCTCTTTTACAAGCTCAAAAGATTTTGCCATCAAACTTACTCCTAAAAATACACATAAAATGAGTAATTTTTTCATTTTTTTCCTTTAAAATTTTTCTACTGCATTTTTAGCTAATTCTTTTATATCGCCTTTTAATTCACAAATTTGACCATTTTGTGCGAGTAAAATTCTATCAGCCATATCAAAATACACATCATCGTGAGTTATAGCAAATATAGTAATACCTTTTTGTTTTAAAAGTGGCAAAAGTTTAGTATAAAAAAACTTTCTAAACATAGGATCTTGATCAGCTGCCCACTCATCTAAAATCAAAATATCTCTTTTTTCAAGCAAAGCATTAAGCATAGCAAGACGCTTTTTTTGTCCAGCTGAGAGCTTTATAGTACTAAAAGTATTTCCCACAAGCTCTACTTTTTCATTAAGTTCTAAAATTTCAAGCCAGTATGCCAAGTCTTCTTTGCTAAATTTCTCATCTTCTAAAACATGCTCAAACAAATGAAAATCACTAAAAATCGCACTAATTAAACTTCTATACTCATAAATATTTTCTGAAGTTACTTTTTCATCATCTAAAAAAATACTTCCTTTAAAATCTGTGAAAAGCCCCGCTAAAATCATAGAAAAAGTAGATTTACCACTACCATTTTTACCTATTAAAAATACACATTCGCCTTTTTTAAGCTCAAAATTTACAGGCTTTAGGGCAAATTTTTCATTGTATGCAAAAGACACATCTTTAAAAGAAAGTTTTTGCCAAGTTTTTTTATTTTGACTGAGTTTAAATTCATGAGAATAGTTTTCTAAATTTAAATTTGAAATTTTATCTAAAGCGATCTTTGCCATCATAAGCGTAGGAAAACTTCCTATCATAGCTCCAAGTGGCGCTCTTAAAAAAAGCACACTTAAAGCAATAGTCGTAGCACTTTGCAAACTAGCAAGTTCATAGCTTAAAGCTATATAAAACTCTACTCCTACTAAAGCTAGCATAGCACTATTGCTCCAATTGTTAGATAAAATATGCAAGATATTTCCCATAGTAGAGCTTTTTTTCTTTTTTAGAGCATTTTTTTCAAACTCATTTTCATAATAATACTTTGCTCTTAAAGGATTTAAGGTTAATTCTTTATGTCCTTGTAAAATATTTTGATAGTTTTTTTGCAAAGCATCATCATTTTCTCTAGCATTTTTAAAATAAAAATATACCTTGCTCATCAAAAAATTATCCACCAAAAAAACACACACTATCCACGCTAAACACAAAAAGAAAATTTCCAAAGAAAGATAAGCTATATAAGCACTTACACAAATAATCAAAACACTTGATTGTATAAATTCAGGAAGTCTTAAAAGTCCAAAAGAAATACTACGCACATCATTATTTAAAGAAGCTAAAACCTTTGCTTTAGTGGTGTTTAAAATACTCAAAACACTTGTATCTAAAATTTGCTTTACAACCCTTCTTTGCATTTTAAAAATAAAGCTTTGCCCGAACGAGCTTAGAGCAATTTCTACAAAAGAAGAACTCGCAAAAAACACAGGCAATAAAAGCACAAAATACACAATGATATTTGAGTTTTCAAGACTAGTTTTTAATAAAAACTCATTAATAAAAACTAAAGTCAATACACCTAGTAAGCTTGTAAAAATACTAAAAAGCAGAAAAAGAATGATTTTAAGTTTATTTTCTTTAAAAAGTATAAATATAAATTGCATATCAAAAAACCTATAATATAATAAATATTATATACTAAAATACACAATAGTAATTTAACTCCCCAGAGCTTGCTTAATCCACATTAAGCTTAAATTTTTACTTTAAGCTTAATGCAATAGAGTTTGCTTAATAAGGAGTTTATGTTTATACACTTATAAAAACCTTATTTGATTTTTATATCTATTGATTAACACATTAATTTAATTTACTATATCAATTGTGCTTTTTCTTTAATTTTGTTTTTGTCGTTTTATAATTTGTTTTAAGCAAACTCTGGGCAATTGAATTATAATTTTTAATTTATTTATATATTTAATCTTATCCTTTTTTATATTTTTGTTTTGATTTTATATTTTTATATGTCTGTTATTTTTTGTTTTTAAACACTACTTTATATTATTGTTCATAATATTAGCTATTCTATATTATTAATAATATGCAAAGCTAATAAGACTAATATTATCAATATTACTATTATTAGCTTTATGATTGTTTTCATGATTTAACTTATAACCTTATTACTCATTAAATTACATAAATATAACTTTTATTATTTTAAGTATTTGTATTTATTATAGTTTTTCACACTAACTATTACTAGTTAGTGTGAAAGAACTTACCACCACATTCCTAGTTTTAAAAACATAGTATGAGAGGTAGTGTTATCAAATGTAAATGCACCTGCATAGTTTAATGATAAATCAGCATTATCTGCTATAGCATAAGAAAAACCTAATTGCCCAAAGCCATAATACTTAGAAGTTTCTATATCCGAACTTAAAGTGTTTTGACCAAGTTTTAAATTTCCTTTTGCATCTTCATATAAATTAACTATAGCTCCTATAGTAACATTAGATCTTATTTTATCACTCCATGGCTTATACCATTTTAAAGCTGCACTTGCATCAATAAAGTTAAACTGTTCTGCTAAATAATGCTCTCTTAAACCATCTATATGTCTTAAACTAAAGTTTTTATTACTCATACCATAATAACTAAGACCTATTTCTGGAGATATTCTAGCTATATCTAAAGTATTATAATAATTAGCACCTAATTTTACATCTACTCCATAACCATAAGTTTTAGCCTCGCTATCTATAGTAGTAGGAATATTTTTGTAAGATTTCTCTATATCGCTTTTAGTATAATCAAGTCTTGTACTAGCACTAATATAGTATTGATTAATACCATCTCTTGCTAATATTCCATAATAAGTTAAACCACCATAGTAAGTTTTATCATCAAATTTAATTCTTTGAGTGTTTTGTTCTTTAGAGGCATCTTCATAACCTGCATAAAAACCTATAATACCATAATCATTTGGTAATTCTCTAAAAGATCCACCTATCATACCAACAGTATCAACATCAAGTTGACCTATGCTTCTTCCTATTTTAATAGATGAGTGGTTATAGTAAGGAAGTAAGAAAGAATGATTTTTTGCATTTGGATTTTTATTAGGAATAAAGATATCTTCTAATTCAGCTAATAAATCTGCATCATTACCATAAGCTTCTCCTGCTTTAGATAATTGCATATCTAATGTTTGAGAGAATTCTGTTTGGAAGTTTTTAGTGTTTAAATCTCTTAATATATTAGAAATATTAATATTTCTTAATCTAGAAGAATACACCATAGACTTAGCTAGGGTTTTACCACTTAATTCTGACAAATTAACATTAGCTACATACTTACCATTACCCAAACCTACAAAGTCATAAATACCTGATAAACTATAGATATTATTACCATCTACACCTGCACCATTATTGGTTTTATCACCTGCTATATTACCATCTTTATCTGCAAAGAAAGTATTAGCATCATAAATAGTATTTAATTGTAATTTGCTTGTATTAACATAGATTTTATCTGCACTAATACCACCTATATTATCTCCACCTATAATGATAGAATTTTCCAATCTTTGTTCATTGCTTTGAGTGTATTCAAGATCTTTAAAATACCAACCATCTATGCTGATTTTACCTTGACCATTGTTTTCTAATTGGTAGCCATTATTGTTTTTGCCTATAAAACCTGCATGCCATGTAGCTTCTTCATTTGCAGTTGCAGGATGAATGTGTCCATTTGATACAATCAAAGTACCACTATTTGTAATACCACCATGAATATTACCTGTATTAAAAATATCCATATAGCCACTATTGTTTATACCACCATAAATGTGGATATTCTTACCTGCATTAGGATCAGATAAATCACCTGAAGAATTAATAAGCTTTTCTATAGTACCACTGTTATTAATACCATAAGTTATATCTTGAGTAGCTAAAGGTGTAGCTTCATTTCCTATAATACCTGTATTAATGATAGTTCCTATGGTGCTATTTTCTTTGGTATCTTTAGTTTTATTATTAAAAGTGTTAGTGATGCTTGTAATGGTTCCTGCATTGTTAATTATCTCTATAGAACCAGTATTTTCTAAACCTTGTTCTAATATAGCATCTTTGCTGTTTTCAAGAAGTTTCATTTCACCTTCGTTTTTAAACTTACTTTGTAAGTTACCATTATTACCAAAAGCATTTATATGACTAGTATCATCTTTAGTAATTTCCATTTGTCCATTGTTTATTACTAAATCTACTACTGAATTGTTTTTTAAGTCTAAATCAGCTTTAGCACCTTCATTGTTTGTAATAGAACTTACTTGACTTTCATTGTATAGCTTAATACCACCATTTCCTATAGTTCCTGAGTTTTCTATAGAACCTATGGTGCTTTTATCTAAACTTATACCTTGTGAGATGGTTCCACTATTAATAATACTATCTATGTGAGAATCATTTTTTAAATTTATAGAACCTTGAATTTCTTTTTCATTTTTTATAGAACTAGCATAAGAATTATTATTTAAACTGATATTTCCTGTAATGGTGTTTTTATTATTTATAGCACCATAAATATTAGCTTCTTTATCAAGGTTAATATTACCTTTTATAGTTCCTTCATTTAAGATAGCATCGCCTGCTAGATTGTAATTGAAACTGCCATCTTTGTTAGGAGATAATGCTGCTATAGTAGCACCGTTTTGCAAGTCAATTACATTGCCATTATTTACAGAAGCTCCATTGTTATTAGTACCTATAGTTCCTTTATTATGAATACCTGCGGTGCCACCTGCTATGAGGGAATTTGAGCCATCTAATTTAACGTAGTCTTTGATATGTTCTTTGGGTGCACTTATAAATATACCTGCACCACTTTGTCCTAGTATGGTGCCTTTGTTTTCGATAGTGTTGATGTAGAAAGGGACTTCTTGATTACTTGACTTATCTATAAATATACCATGTCTACCTGCTATAATAGAGCCTGTGTTATTAATATGCTTGATTTCGGTTTGGCGTTTCTCGTTAGAGCCTACATCATTTCCTAGAACAATACCATCTTTAATGGCATGGATAGTTCCTAGATTATTTATATTTTCCACTTGAGAGCCTAAGGAAAAATACATCCCGTTGTAAGTATTAATTAATCCACTATTCTCAATGGTGTTGATTTTTGGAATGCCATCCATATTACTTATATAGATACCAGCACCTTGGCCAAAACCTTCATTCTTTTCATTTATCATATCTAAAGATCCGGTATATTCTATAGTTCCTGAATTTTTTAAAGTTTCAACGTTTGAATCACCATTTGTAGCACTACTTAATACACCTATACCTGCATTAGAAGTTAATATTAAACCTTGATTATCAATTGTTTTTATAGAAGTACCCCAAGTTATAACATTGATACCAGCACCAGCTTCATATAAACCTACTCCACTAGCACTTGTTGTAACTATAGTTCCCTTATTAACCACACTAGAAATTTTAGCTTGATTATCAAGATGAATTCCTGATTTATTTCCTTGTATTACACCATCTTTTTGATTTTCTATACTTTCTACAGAGCCACCATTGACATAAACTCCATAGTGACTTCCACCACTTATAGTTCCAGAATTTAATATACTATCTATAGTGCCTTGACTTTTAATACCACTAACTTTCCCATTAATACTACCTTGGTTAACAATAGTTACATTAGAAACTTTATTGTTAACCATAATACCTTGTCCACCACCACTAACACTACCCTTATCGGTTATAGTTAAAGTACCACCACCATTACTTATATTAATTTGACCTGTTTGGCTATCACTTATAGTACAAGTAGTACCACTACAGCTACCACCACTAATATCTCTTGAATTTTTTGTTTGTTTTTCTTTTAGTGTTTTAGAATCTTTAGCTTTGGTTATTTTTATAGAACCATTAGAGGCTTGATCGCTTATAGTAACTATACTAGCATTAGCACAGGTAGCTAGAAAAGATATAGTTGCTAAAGATAAGAAAGTTTTTTTAGTAAAAGAAAAGTTATTGTTTGAATGAGATGAATTTAAAGAGGTATTGTTTGATTGAGAATTTTCAATCCCCCCCCCCGTAAAATAAGACATTAAAACTCCTTATGTTAAATTTTAATAATGAAAATAAATTGGAATTATAATAAAATTTTATTTATAAAAAGTTTAAGCATCATATATGTAAATGTACGATTAATACTAAAATATTTCTCAACTACCACTTAAAAAATACACCCTAGTAGCTAAGTCTTTAAAAGCTTTAGAGTGGATTAGACTTTGACAAGCTTTAGATTTTGAAGTGCTTATAAGCTCACTTTGACTAAAGGCATTTAAAGCCTCATCTAGTTGAGTTTTTATACTTTGATTTTTAGGGTCTTTCAAAACTTGATTTTTTAAATCTGCTATATTTTGGGCTTTGCTTTTTTGGGTGCTATCAACTATAAATGCTAAAAGCAAAATGCTTTCTTTATCCACAAAAAGCACTTTAAAGCACTGCTCATCATTTCCTACACTAAAATCAAGCTCTTTGGTGGAATTTTGCAAATTTGATAAATCTTCATTTTTTATATTTGCTACATTACTCATTAAAGCTATACTGGAAAGACTTTCATTTTTTAACACATAAGAGCTTACATCATTGATAAAAGTTTTTAAATTTCCCAAAGCTTGAGCTGTGCTTGCTTCATCTTTACTTGCGCTAAATTTTGGCAAAGCAACTGCTGCTAAAACCCCAAGTATAATCACTACAAACACAAGTTCTATAATAGTAAAAGCCTTTTTCATAACATACCTTGTAAGTTTTTTACTTTAGGGCTTATAAGATCATCTTCAATACTTACAAATTCTTTACGCTCATAAGCTTCACAAGCTGCTCTTGCTATCATCAAAGCATTGTCTGAGCAATACTCAAGCGGAGCTAGCAAAAGCTCACATTGATAGCTTTGGCATAAATGCTCTATTTGACTTCTTAAACTTAAATTTGCACTAGCTCCACCTACTATACCAAAACATTTAAATTTATACTCTTTAAAAATTTTTTCTAACTTGTTTAAAATATGCGCTATGGCTGCTTTTTGAAATGCAAAGGCGATTTTGCTTTTACGCTCTAAGCTTAACTCTTCTTTTAAAATTTCCAAACGCACTTGGTTTTTAAGTCCTGAAAAACTATAAGCTAAGTCTTTAGAATGAAGTAAAGGTATGCTAAATTCTAAATCACTTTCTTTTGCATTTTTAGCTAAATTTTCTATGATGGCCCCACCAGGATAACCAAGCCCCATCATCTTAGCTACTTTATCAAAGCTTTCTCCAAAGCTATCATCAGTTGTTCTTGCTAGTTCTGTGATTTTGCCTTGCTCATCGATAAAAAGCACCATAGTATGTCCACCACTTACAAGCAACACACCCATATCAAAGCTAGCTTTTTTATCTAAAAACATAGAATAAATATGTCCTTTTAAGTGGTTAATCGCTATAAGCGGTAAATTTAAACTAATGGCAAGCATTTTAGCCATAGCTACCCCACCTATCAAACTCACACTAAGACCAGGTTCATTTGTAACTGCTATGGCACAAAGCTTATCAAAGTATTTTTGGCATTTTTCTAAGATTTTAGGTAAGGCTTCACTATGTAATCTTGCTGCAAGCTCAGGCACCACCCCTCCATAGACACTATGGGCATTTTCTTGAGAAATCTTTGTATGAAAAATGCATTCAAAGCTGTTTTTATCTATGATAGCAATAGAACTATCATCACACGAGCTTTCTATGGCAAGGATTAAACTTTTCATTGAAATTCCACTAAAATCATACCGATAAATTTGTCTTTTTGCTCTGCTTTTTCTATGGCTTTTGCAGGTATATTTGCTTTTTTGATTTCTTTAAAATTTGTCTTTTTTTCTAAGGCTTGATCAGCTAAATTAGCATTTTTTAACTCATAAAATTCTACTCTATAAATTTTTCTTTTTTTATCCAAAGAATAACGACTTTGCATTTGATTTTTACTTATCTCTATACCACTTTCATCATTACCCCTATCAAAACCTATGACATTAACCCTTACACCTACAATGGAAGGAATTTTAAAGCTATTTTTTACCATGATTTTTTGAGCAAAATTTGTTTGTATATTTTTTCCATCTACTATCATTTCAACACTATCTAGCGCATTTGAAAACTCAAAGTATTCAGGATATAGTCTTGTTTGCAAGCGATTGCCGTAATTGATTGAGTATGAATTAGCATTTGAAATCACCGCTGTAATCTCATTGCTTGCTTCATAATTTAAAGCTTGATTAACAGGAAAAGGCAAAAAATTTATAGCATTAGTAGGTTTGTCAAGATAAAGTAAAATTTTATCATTAAAAAGTCTTACTTCTAAAGGTTTTTCAATAGCTCTATAAACTCCATTTGGAGTTAGCTCAAAAGTTCTTTGAAATTCTATATTTGCCTTTTTTAGATAATACTCCACCGCCAAAAGATGATAATACACTCTTAAATGTGTTGGTAAATTTTTGCTCGCTTCGTTAGCAAAGGCTGCTTTGTGATTTGACACTACAAAATAAGTTAAAGCCTTTAGCATATCTTTGTCATTGCTTTCTTGGGTCTTGGTGTTTTTTAAATGATATTGATGTTCTTCTTTTACCAAAGCTTTGTTGATATTTTCCACCGCTTCTTTAGCTATGCTTTCTAAGTCTGCATATTTTGTAGAATTTACCTCACTTTGATCAATAATGCTAGTATTACCCCAGCGGTTTGGGTTTTTATCTTTGCTTTCATATTGTGGTCTATAAAAACCGCTTCCATCGTGTAAATTTATGACCATATTAACTTCAGGGTCTAAAATAAGCTTTTTTATACGCTCTATAGTGTGAAAATCAGGATCGCTTTCATCTATATGAGCAAATTTTCTATTTAAATCTCCAAAATTTCCCCTATTTCTAGCAATAATACTTTCAAAAGCTAAATTTGGCGCAACGATGATTTTACCTTTAGTGATATTATAATCACTCAAAAGCAAACTAGCTGCATGAAACCCACCTGGTTCATCTCCTTGTATGCCTCCAAGGATTAAAACTGTGTTATTATCATCTAAACTTTTTCCATTTTCTTTCACACTAAATTCTAAAGCAAAAACTGCATTTATAAAAATCAAAACACTTAAAAAATATCTCACTTCATTTCCTTATCTAAATAAAGCCTTACTTGTTTATCATACTCAAAAACATCTTCAATTTGGTTAATCTTTGGCACACCAAAATGATCTAATGCTTTAAAAATTCCTTTAGCTATGTCTAAAAACTGCGCTTTTTGAGCTAAAAATTGATACACCATATACTCATTTGCACTATTTATAATCACACCCAAGTCAGGCTCTTTCAAAAGCTCATCTTTGAGTGAAAATATAGGATATTTTTTTAAACTAATTTTTTCAAATTTTAAACTTGGTATAGCTAGTAAATCCAAATTTTCTATAAAGCTTTGATCATGCTCATCTAAAATCGCTTGAGCTATAGACAAACGCATATTTGCATGAGAAAAATACGTACTTATACCACCGTCTTTAAACTCGCACAAAGCATGCACCAAAGACTTTCTTTCTATCAAAGCATCTATTTGTTTAATACCATAAAGATGATAAGCTTCGATGATTTCAAAAAGCTTATTACACATACTAGCACTATCTATAGTGATCTTAGCCCCCATACTCCAGTTGGGATGCTTGAGAGCTTCTTTTACACTGGCATTTTTTAAATCTTTGATTTTATAATTATAAAAGGCTCCGCCACTTGCTGTGATGAAAAGCTTTTTAATGTTTTTTCTTTTATCTATCAAGCACTTTAGTGCTGCATGTTCGCTATCTATGGCTTTAATTTTGGAAGTGTCAAAAAATTTCCCTGCTACTACTAGGCTTTCTTTATTTGCTAAGGCTAAAGTTTTGCCAAGCTTTTGCGCCATAAGACTTGAGTTTAACCCCGCAAAACCTACTATAGCATTTACCACCAAAGAGCTTTTACACTCAGCTATCATCGCTTTTAAGCCCTCTTGGCCACAAAAAATCTTATCATGATGAACCAAGGTTTTATCTTTTTCATCTTGGATACATACAAATTTAGGTTTAAAAAGAGCTATTTGCTCATTTAAAAGCTTGATATTTTTACCACAAGATAAAGCTTCTATGCTTATGTTTTTTTCTTTAGCAATAAAAAGAGTATTAACCCCTATACTTCCCGTGCTTCCAAGTACAATCATACTAAAGTTGCCATTGCAAATGCTGCAATGATAACAGCATCAATTCTATCTAAAACTCCCCCATGTCCTGGGATTAAATTACCGCTATCTTTAATGCCTGCTTGTCTTTTAAAATAACTCTCAAGTAAATCCCCTATCACAGCAAAAATAGCTACTATTAAAGATATATAAATACTTTTTACTAAGCTAAATTCAAAAGAGCCTATGATAGTTCCTAAAATCCCTGCACAAACTATGCCACCTACAACCCCTTCTAAGGTTTTATTTGGGCTTGTTGGAGAAAAAGCTCTCTCACCAATGAGTTTTCCTATAAAATACGCCCCACTATCACAAGCAACCACAATCACTATAAGCCAAAACAATACAAACATACCCTCATAGCTTAATACTTGATAGAGCATTAAAATAGGCAAAGTAGGATATATATAAGGCATAAGTTCATTTAAATTTTCACTTTTTTTATAAACTAAATATCCCAAAATCAAAATCAAAGCCATAAGTCCTATAAAGAAAGGTTTATCTAAAAATGCTCCTATTGCAAAAATACACAAAGCCACAAAAACACTTGCATGTTTGCTTTTAAACATAGCTTTTGCTTCATTAAATGCCAAAAACAATAAAACACCAAAAATCACAAAATTAATTAAAAAATTATCCACTAAAGCAACAACAGCTATCACAGCTATCATCACAATAGCACTAAAAATTCTTGTCTTTGAAAACATTTTTATCCTTTCTATATACTTAAATCAAGCAAATGAGAGCTTTTTTTAACTACTTCTTGCTCTTCTTGTTCATCTTCATCTTCTTGCTCTTGTTCTTGATGATGTTTAGAATGTTTCCTTTCTTCCTCTTGTCTTTCTTTTACTTCATCGCTTACTTCGTGGGTTTGATTAACTTTTTCAAGTTTTTCAACTGCCTTTTCTTTTGCTTGAAACTCACTCATATTTACTAAAGTTGCAAAAGAATCTTTTGCTAGCTCATTGCTTACTTGTGCTGAATGTACCGGTGCATTTTGGTTAGCATAATTAACGCCACCTATGGGACTTATAGGCATACTTACTCCTTTAAAATGCTTATAGTCTTATAATTTGTATAATTTACAAAAGCCTTTTCTCTAACCTTAACAAAATTCTTACTCGTATAATCGACAAAATAAGCTCCAGAGCTTAGCTTGGAAAATTCCACACAAAGTTTTGCTGCAAATTCTAGCACTAATTGACTTATTTTTAATTTATTTGAAGTGATGATCACATGTGCACTAGGATAATCTTTCACGTGCAACCAAATATCATCTTTTTTAGCTATTTTTAACAAGTATTCATTAGCTTTTTCATTGCGCCCTACGCTGATTTTAAACTCATCAAAATAAAAACTACTAACCCCTGCATTCAACTCTTCTTTTTTGGTTTTTTTACTTTTTTTAGGCATTAAAACTTCTAATTCTCGCAAAGAAGTGCTTTTAGTGATTAAATCTTTTAAATTGATTAAAAAATCAAGTTTTTCACTTAAAATTTCTCTTTCTATATTGATATTTTTAGCCTTTTGTTTTAGCTTTTTTGCCATTTTATAAAATTCATTCGCGCTATTTTTAGGAGTATCTTCGAGCTTAAAAGCAAGTTCATTTGCATTAAAATCTTGCAAAATAAATTCTCTTTGATAATCTTTTAAAGAATTTAAATTAGCAAATAAAACATCTGCTTTTTGGCTTAATTCTTGAGCTTTTTTTAACAAATTGCTTTCTTGCTCTAAATTTTCTATACTCTCTTTAAGGGTAAAGATTTTTTTATCTACATTTAAAAGTTTATTTTCTTTTATGTCTTTTAAACGATCTTGCTGTAACTTTTTAGCACTTTCTTTAAAATACGCATTAAAATCATCAATCTTTACAAACTTTTCTTTGATCTCATAAGCTTTTAAAGCTTGAAGTTTTTCGCCTATTTTTACAATACGGTAGCTTTTATCTATATGACGTAAAGCTTCTATGATAATATCATTAGTGTCTGTGATGATTACATTAGTGTTTTTTCCTGTAAATTCAAAATAAATCTTAGCTCCATAAGCTTTGTAAGATTTTTCCGATAAAACTTCAAAAGATAAAATTCTATTATTTTCTAATACTTCTAAATTTAAAATCTTTGCATTAGAAAAGTATTTTTTTAACATAAAATCAAAAGGTGCATTATAGACTTTTGCTTGGAGTTTATCTTGGTAAATTCCACTTTTTCCACGTGTTAAATCTAGTATAAAAACTTGATGATCTAAGCTAAGCTCTAAGATATTATCATCAAGGCGTTTGAGATAATTTAGTCTTTGGAATTGTTTAAAATAATCTTTTATTTGTATTAAATCTGTATATTTCATAAATGTATTATAAAATATTTTGATGAATTTATGAGGTTTTTATGAGTGAAAAAATTCCCTATCCTTGTGTGATTTTATGTGGCGGAAAGTCTTCACGTATGGGAGAAGATAAAAGCTTATTGCAAGTAGATGATAAAAACTTAACTCTTTATCAGTATGAAAAAATGTCAAAAATTTTTAATCAAGTTTTTATTAGCACCAAAAAAGATAAATTTCATCAAAAAAACTTAGCACTTATTTTAGATGAGGATTTAAACAACTATTCTCCACTCATTGCCTTAAATTCTATACTTAAACATTTTCAAAATACCTATGTATTTATCCTTAGTGTAGATACTCCGAGTATAAGCAAAGAAAGTATTTATAAACTTTTTCATCATCTAAAAGCACAAAATATACTCTTAGCAAGCACAAAAAAACACAAGCATTATTTGTGCGGATTTTATCATAGTAGAAATTTTGAAAAAACTTTGCAATTTTTACAAGAAAATAACCACAAACTAGCCCTTTTTTGTGATACAATGAAAGCAGAATTTATAGAGTTTGAAAATGAAAATGAGTTTATAAATTTAAATTATTTAAACGAATACAAAAAGTGGCTTCATGAAAAGGACAATTCTACCCATACTATGTGCTTTTAGTGCTTTAGCAAATGAAGATTTAATCAATCAAGCCTTAGAATATGAAAGGCAAGGTAAGTATAAAAAGGCTATGCAAATTTATAAAAGCTTAGCTTTAAAAGATACAGCGAAAACAAAAAATTTAGAACTTTCTCTTAATAATGAGCAAAATACAACAAAAGAACGCAAAATAGATGATTTTAACCCAAGAAGCGAAGCTTTAGCAAATTACCTTGGCACAGAAAAATCATATAATCCTTTTGGTATTAGCACGCATAATCTTAGTTATTTTATGCCTGTTTCTTATAGTTTTAGCAAAAGAGATTATAAAAGCACTGAAACTAAATTTCAAATTAGTCTTAAAAAAACTCTTTTTGAAAATCTTTTGGGTTTAAATGAAAGTTACAACATAGCTTATACACAAATTTCGTGGTGGCAGCTTTATGAGCATTCATCGCCTTTTAGAGAAACTAATTATTTGCCTGAATTTTTCATCAATTTTCCTATAAGTGGGCATGGAGCTTTTGAAAATTTAAAAAATGTACGCGTTGGTTTGTTGCACGAATCAAACGGACAAGATGATCCAAAATCAAGATCTTGGAATAGAATTTATCTAAGCAATGCGTGGTTTTTTGGGGACTTTGTGTTTATACCTAGGGTTTGGCTAAGAATTCCTGAAAAAAGCTCAGAGGATGATAATCCCGATATAGAAAAATATTTGGGTAATTTTGATATCAATCTTGCTTATACTCAAGATGATTATTTTATCAATATCTTATGGCGTAATAATTTAAATTTTGCTAATAACCGCGGTGCAGTGGAAATAAGCGGAGCTTATAAAATTTCTAACAATGGCTTGTATATTTACACTCAGTATTTTAATGGTTATGGTGAGAGTCTTATTGAGTATAATAAATCTTCAAGCAGACTCTCAAGCGGAATTTTGTTAATGTATTAAAATGGAAAAATTTTGTTTTATTAAGTTTATCATTAACGATGAAAAATCTTTTAAAAGATTATGTGAGTTGTTTAATTATATTAAAATTTTAAAAGATGAAAATTTACAAATAGAAGATTTATACACAGATGAAAGTATATATAATTTTTATAGCAAAAAAGAATTAGAATATTTCTCAAGCAGAGATTGCTGGGAATTTGATGATATTTTTGATTGTATAGGAAATGGAGAGTATTATTTTCACTCCATAGAAAAAATAGAGGAAAATATTGCCAAATTATATTTTTACCCCGTTTCTTTTCCTTATGGTGGAGTTGAACCTATAATCGAGTTTATAAAATCATTCCAAATGAAAATTCTTACAATTGATTGTGGTTATGTGGAAGAATTTGAATATTAAAAGCCTTTTTAGACTTTTAATATTTTAAATTAAGAAAAATGCTATAACACTACCTAAGATAAGTAAAGAGCCATTAAAGCATAAAAAGGTTGGTATACAAGTATCTTTGATATGATCACCTTGCTTATCTGCATTAAGCCCTACGCTCACTCCTAAAGTTGTTTCACTAGCAGGCGATCCTGCATCGCCTAAAGCTCCAGCAACGCCGATGATAAAAATAATCGCAGCAGGTGAAAAACCAAGCTCTATACATATAGGACAAAACAAAGCAGCGATGATAGGAATAGTACCAAAAGAACTACCTATGCCTATGGTAATTAAAAGCCCTATGGCTAGCATGATAAAAATAGCCAAAAAGTGACTTTGCTCCATAAAAGGCACACTTGTTTTTACAAGCTCAGCTATACCCCCACTTTGCTTTAAAACCTCTCCATACCCTGAAGCAACAAGCATTACAAAGGCTATATAACCCATGATTTTAAGCCCATCATCAAAAACTAGATTAACTTTGTTATACTCTACTCCGCCCAAAACCACCATCAATACAAAACCCAAAAGTCCTGATAAAGGTAAATTATGCGTTAAAATTTGCAAAATCAAAGTCAGCAAAAGACCAGCTAAAACGCCCCATTCTTTTTTACTCATTTTTAAATTTTCAAAATCCATTTTGGCAATTTGCTCTTCTTGATATTCTCTTGGTTTAGCATAAAATACAAACACAGCCAAAAACAAACCAACTAGCATACAAATAGCCGCAAAAGCCATAGTTTGAGAAACTTCTCTTAGGCTAATTTGTACCCCATTTGAATTTAAATTATCCACAAGCAAAGTTTGAAAAATAAGCCCAAATCCCAAAGGTACCACCATATAAGGAGTTGTAAGTCCAAAAGTTAGCGCACAAGCTATGGCTCTACGGTCTATTTTTAACTTATTAAAAAGTTTTAACAAAGGTGGGATCAATAAAGGCACAAAAGCCACGTGGATAGGGATTAAATTTTGTGAAAAACAAGCAATAAATGCCAAAGAAAGTATAAGTAAGTATTTTTTATGTGAAATATAATGCGAAACTATTTTAATCAAATATGCTGTTAAATTAGTTTTTGATATAGCAGCAGCCACTGCTCCAAGTAAAATATAACTTAGTGCTGTTTGTAAATTTCCTTGCATACCATCGATTAAAACTTTCATAGAATCCATCATAGCTTGTGGAAGTTGAGTAAAAAACTCCATCAAAGTTAAATGCTCTACATTCATAAATTTAGACCAAACGCCCACAAAAAGCCCAGAAAGCAAAACACTAAGCAAAACATTAAACCTAAAAAAACACAAAAGCGTCATCAATACAACGCCTATAAATACTGGATTAGTTAAAAGCATTACATTCCTTAAATCAAAATAATTGCACATTTTAAATAATTTTCTTTAAAATACCATTTAAGTTTAAAAAATTTAAGCAAAAATTGCAAAATAAAAGCATAAAATGATAGTTTTTACTTTAAAAAGGATACAAATGAGAAGCGACGCGATCAAAAAAGGACATTTAAAAGCACCAAATCGCTCTTTACTTAGAGCATGTGGTTTAAATGATGAGGATTTTAACAAGCCTTTTATAGGTGTGGCAAATAGCTATATAGATATCATTCCAGGACATTTTTTCTTAAATGAATATGCAAAAATCATTAAAGATGAAATTCGCAAAAATGGCTGTATTCCTTTTGAATTTAACACTATAGGTGTGGATGATGGTATAGCTATGGGACATGATGGTATGCTTTATTCTTTGCCAAGTCGTGAAATCATCGCAAACTCTATTGAAACAGTGATGAATGCACACCAACTTGATGCACTAATTTGTATCCCAAATTGTGATAAAATCACTCCAGGTATGCTCATGGGGGCTTTAAGAGTTAATGTGCCGACTATTTTTGTGAGTGGTGGGCCTATGAGAGCAGGAGTAAATAAACACGGAGAAAAAATCAGCCTAAGTTCTGTTTTTGAAGCAGTGGGAGCTTATGAGGCTAAAAAAATCGATGAAGAGGATTTAAAAGATATAGAATGCAAAGCTTGTCCTAGCGGGGGATCATGCTCGGGTATGTTTACTGCAAATTCTATGAATACTTTATGCGAGGCTATGGGTATAGCACTAGAAGGAAATGGAACCATTTTAGCACTTAGCAAAGAAAGAGAAGAGCTTTTAAGAAAGACTGCGCGTAGAATTTGTGAGATTGCTCTAGATGAGCGTTTTAAAATTCGTAATATCATTACTAAAAAATCCATTAGCAATGCTTTAGTTGTTGATATGGCTATGGGTGGAAGCTCAAATACTATCTTACATATGCTTGCCATTGCTTATGAAGCAGGTGTAAATTTGGACATAAAAGAACTCAATCACATCAGTGCTAATGTAGCTCATATAGCCAAAATTGCTCCATCTTTAAATACTGTTTATATGGAAGATATACACAAAGCAGGTGGAGTAAGTGCGGTAATGGCTGAAATAGCTAAAAAACCAGGCCATATTTTAGAACTTGATACTCTAGATATTAGCGGAAAAACTTTAAAAGAACGCATTGAGAATGCTAGTATTAAAGATGAAAATATTATAAGAAAAATAGACAATGCTTATTCAAATGTAGGTGGACTTGCTATACTTTTTGGGAATTTAGCCAAGCAAGGCTGTGTGATAAAAACTGCAGGTATTATGGGTGAGCGTAAATTCAAAGGAAAAGCGGTTTGTTTTAACTCTCAAGAAGAAGCCATTAAAGGCATTATAAAAGGTAAAGTTAAAGAAGGCGATGTATGCGCAATACGCTATGAAGGGCCAAAAGGCGGACCTGGTATGCAAGAAATGCTTAGCCCGACTTCATTGCTCACAGGTATGGGACTTGGTGCTAAAGTTGCACTTATAACAGATGGTCGTTTTAGCGGAGCTACAAGAGGGCTTAGCATAGGTCACATTTCTCCTGAAGCTGCAGAAGGTGGGCTTATAGCGCTTTTAGAAGATGGCGATGAGATAGAAATTGATGTGGATACTTACAGCATTAATGTAAATTTAACCCAAGATGAAATTAGCAAACGCAAAGCAAACTTTAAAATGCCTTATAAACAAGTAAATTCAAGATGGCTTAAAATGTATCAAAAACTTGTGAGCAATGCTAGCAAAGGCGGGGTTTTAGATTTAGAATAATTTTCTTAATTTCTTAGAGAAATTAAGAAATATCTTTTAAATGTGAAAACAAAAATATGAAAAATTATGTTAAAGTGGCCGGGAGAAAGGGATTCGAACCCCTGGAGGTGTGACCCTCAACGGTTTTCAAGACCGCCGCTTTCGACCACTCAGCCATCTCCCGAAAGAATAAAATATCAAGTATTAACATCGCATTGGAGGCGACATCCGGATTCGAACCGGAGATCAAGGCTTTGCAGGCCCATGCCTTACCGCTTGGCTATGTCGCCTTGAGTTACCAAAAAGTGGTGCCCGAGGCCGGACTTGAACCGGCACGGAAGAAAAATTCCGAGGGATTTTAAGTCCCTTGTGTCTACCAATTCCACCACCCGGGCGGGTGATAATGGAGCGGGAAACGAGATTCGAACTCGCGACCCCAACCTTGGCAAGGTTGTGCTCTACCCCTGAGCTATTCCCGCTTAAAAATGATAAGTTGAAATTATACAGATAAAAACTTAAATTTAAATAAAATAATACCTATTACTATAAAGCCTCACTTAAAAACAGCAATAGTTTTATTTTTTTATAATTTTTTTAGCAGTAAAATACACGATTAAAAATTTAATGACAAGGAGTATCCAAATGTTTAAATTTAACAGTTTATCAAATAAACTGACTATGATAGCTTGTTTTTTAATAGCTATTATTTTAATAGTAGTTAATGTTATTAACTATTTTGAATCCAAACAAAATACTAGCTACTATCTAGAAGAAATCCAAAAGAAAACCATGATAGATGTTAATAAAGCTTATGAAATTTACTCAAATAGCAAAAGAACGGCAATTAGTTCAATTGTAAGCTTTATGGAAAAAAATCCCAATGTAGAGACTAGAGAAATTTTTGATATACTAGCTACTATAAAGGAATCAGCTGGCTTTGATGTGGTATATCTTGGATTTGACATAAATGGCAAATTATATCAATCTAATAGAATTGTTAGAAGCCCGGAAGAAACAGGATTTGATGCAAGAACAAGATCATGGTATCAAGAAGCTAAAGCAGCAGGAAAACTTGTAGTATCTGATCCTTATAAAAGTGTAGAAGATGATGCTGTAACTATATCTTATACAGCTCCTATTTTTGTCAACGGTAAGCTTTTAGCGGTAGTTGGAGGCGATTATAATCTGCATACCTTCTCTAAAGATGTTTTAGCTATTGGTCATTCTGAAAGCTCCTATGCAGGTGTATATGATAAAGAGGGTGTTATTGTTTTTCATGAAGACAAAGATAGAATGCTCACCAAAAACGATTTAAGTATCAACATAGCTAATGCCGTTAAAGCAAATCCTGATTTGATTGATCCAACTAAACAAGAAACCTTGTTCTATGCTAAAGACGATCAAGGAAAAACTCAAGTAGTAACTTGTAACCAAGCACTAAATCCTAAATATATGGTTTGTTCTATTACAGATGAATCTGTATATACTGATGCAGTTAATAAAGTATTATTTCAACAAATCATCATTGCATTAATAGCTATAGCAGTGGCTTTACTTTTAGTAAGATTTGCTATTATCAAAAACTTAAAACCTATTGCAGTTATCACTACCGGTCTCAACTCTTTCTTTGATTTCATCAATCATAAAACTAAAGATTCAGCTATGATAGATGTTAAAACAAATGATGAGCTTGGTGCTATGGCAAAAGCTATCAATGAAAACATCACCAAAACTAAAAATGCATTAGAACAAGATGCTAAAGCAGTAGAACAATCAGTAGATACAGCTAAAGAAATAGAAGGTGGTAATCTAACAGCTAGAATTACTGCAATTCCTGCTAATCCTCAATTAGTAGAATTAAAAAATGTATTAAATGAAATGCTAAATGTATTAGAACAAAAGGTTGGTTCTAATATGAATGAAATTAATAGAGTATTTGATAGCTATAAGGCATTAGACTTTACTACTGAAGTTAAAAATGCTAAAGGTGGAGTTGAAGTAACTACTAATGTATTAGGTCAAGAAATCGTAGCTATGCTAAGACAATCATCTGAATTTGCTTCTTTATTAGCAGATGAAAGTGGTAAATTACAAAGTGCTGTTAAGAACTTAACAGATTCTTCATCTTCTCAAGCTTCTTCTTTAGAAGAAACAGCAGCAGCACTAGAAGAGATTACTTCTTCTATGCAAAATGTATCGCATAAAACTAGTGAAGTTATTGCTCAAAGTGAAGAGATTAAAAATGTTACTTCTATAATAGGTGATATTGCAGATCAAATTAACTTGCTTGCATTAAATGCTGCTATTGAAGCAGCTCGTGCAGGAGAACACGGTCGTGGCTTTGCTGTTGTTGCAGATGAAGTTAGAAACCTAGCTGAAAGAACTCAAAAGTCTTTAGGTGAGATTGAAGCTAATACTAATATCTTAGTTCAATCTATTAATGAAATGGGTGAGAGTATTAAAGAACAAACTACAGGTATTACTCAAATAAATGATGCTGTAGCACAAATTGATCATGTAACCCAAGAGAACTTAAAGATAGCAAAAGATAGTGCAGCTATATCTGATAATGTAAATAAAATAGCTAATGATATCTTAGAGGATGCTAGGAAGAAGAAGTTTTAAATAATTAAACTAAACCCTTAGTGGGTTTAGTTTAACTACTATCCTTCATTATGTTTTTAATTGCTTTTTATAATTTTTTATTAAATAATCATTTTTTTACATTTAAATAAGATATTTTTTTATTAAAAATAATATAAGATAATTTTTCCCCTAAAAACTACACAAACTATAAATAAGGATGATTTATGGGAAAAATTACCAAAACCTTAACAGGTAAACTCACTTTTTTTGCATTCTTAGCAATTATAGCTATTTTATTTATTGCAAATGCTTTTAACTATGCCGAAGTAAAGCACGATGTACAAAAACTTATCAACGATATACAAGTTAAAACTATGCAAGATGTTTTAAAAAGCTTTGATGATTACACTGCTTCAAGAAGCGATGCTATAAAAGCCGTTGCGGCTGAAATTCAAAAAAACCCCAATGCAAGTTTAGAAGAAATCTACACTATGGTTAAAGTTGCAAAAGAGTCAAGTCGTTTTGATGTTTTGTATGTAGGACTTGCAAAAAATGGAGCAATGATTAGGTCAAATGGAAACCATCAAATGCCTTCTGATGGCTATGATCCAAGAACTAGAACTTGGTACACGAGCGTTTCTTCTGGAGAAAATAAAGTCGTTATTTCAAAACCTTATATGGCTCCAAGTTTAAAGGCTCCTTCTTTAGCTTTTTCATATCCTATTGTTGTAGATGGTAAATTTATAGGTGCAGTTGGTGGAAATTATGATTTAAATACTTTTTCAGATAATGTACTAGCAATGGGAAGATCTCAAAGTGGCTACACTGTGGTTTTAGATGATGAAGGAACTGTGTTGTTTCATGAATCTTCAAAAGCATTGTTAACAAAAGATGATTTATCCCAAAACATTGTAAAGGCTTATCTTTCTACACCAGAAGGTAAGGCAGGACAGCTTTCAAGTGAACCTATGATTATTGAAGATGGAAGTGCACCGCGTAAAGCAGTAATATGCCAAGAATCCTCAACAGGGTACAATGTTTGTGTAATTGCGGATGAAAAAATTTACAAAGATCCGGTAAATAAAGCTTTAGTAAAACAAATAATTATAGGGGCCATAAGTTTAGTGATAGCTCTTATAGTCATAAGATTCATGATTAATTATAATTTATCCCCTCTACAAAAAATCCAAACCGGTCTCAACTCTTTCTTTGATTTCATCAATCATAAAACTAAAGATTCAGCTATGATAGATGTTAAAACAAATGATGAGCTTGGTGCTATGGCAAAAGCTATCAATGAAAACATCACCAAAACTAAAAATGCATTAGAACAAGATGCTAAAGCAGTAGAACAATCAGTAGATACAGCTAAAGAAATAGAAGGTGGTAATCTAACAGCTAGAATTACTGCAATTCCTGCTAATCCTCAATTAGTAGAATTAAAAAATGTATTAAATGAAATGCTAAATGTATTAGAACAAAAGGTTGGTTCTAATATGAATGAAATTAATAGAGTATTTGATAGCTATAAGGCATTAGACTTTACTACTGAAGTTAAAAATGCTAAAGGTGGAGTTGAAGTAACTACTAATGTATTAGGTCAAGAAATCGTAGCTATGCTAAGACAATCATCTGAATTTGCTTCTTTATTAGCAGATGAAAGTGGTAAATTACAAAGTGCTGTTAAGAACTTAACAGATTCTTCATCTTCTCAAGCTTCTTCTTTAGAAGAAACAGCAGCAGCACTAGAAGAGATTACTTCTTCTATGCAAAATGTATCGCATAAAACTAGTGAAGTTATTGCTCAAAGTGAAGAGATTAAAAATGTTACTTCTATAATAGGTGATATTGCAGATCAAATTAACTTGCTTGCATTAAATGCTGCTATTGAAGCAGCTCGTGCAGGAGAACACGGTCGTGGCTTTGCTGTTGTTGCAGATGAAGTTAGAAACCTAGCTGAAAGAACTCAAAAGTCTTTAGGTGAGATTGAAGCTAATACTAATATCTTAGTTCAATCTATTAATGAAATGGGTGAGAGTATTAAAGAACAAACTACAGGTATTACTCAAATAAATGATGCTGTAGCACAAATTGATCATGTAACCCAAGAGAACTTAAAGATAGCAAAAGATAGTGCAGCTATATCTGATAATGTAAATAAAATAGCTAATGATATCTTAGAGGATGCTAGGAAGAAGAAGTTTTAAATAATTAAACTAAACCCTTAGTGGGTTTAGTTGGTGTGGAAGGATTAAGCGATTAGTCATCAAATTTTTGACCTAAAATATTACCTTTAAAATCTGTATAAATTTCCATCATATTGTTTGTTCTGAATTTATAACCATTGATTTTTTTATCTACTTCTACAATAGCTGCATTTGGTTGTGCTGCTTGTACTTTTGCAATAACTTCTTTTGGGATAAATCCTGTTGGAATTGCTTTATATTTTCCATCAACTTCTTTCCAGTCTCCATTAATGATAAAATCAATTTCAGTTCCATCAACTAAATTTACTTCATAAGAATCTACATCTTGCTTTACATAACCTACATTTACACCTTTAAAATGAGTGTTTAAAAATTCTTGAGCCTTTTGAGGTAAAGCATTTGGGCTAACAACCATATCTGCAAACATAGAACTTGCACAAACTAAACTAGCTACCATTAATTTCATTTTCATTTTTTCTCCTTTAGATAAAAGTTGAAAGAATGATATTGTTTGCTTGTGAAATTTGTGTGAATTTTAATTTTTAAAACCAACTATCTTATTTTTATCAAAAGAAGATTCTATTTCTTTTTCTATAGTATGCAAAAAATCACTCATTTTAAAAACACCATCTTTAGAAATAGCCGCTTTTAAAGCTGTGTTTTTAACTACCATTACAATTTGAGCTCCACTTAATTCATATGAAGCTAAATTTTTTAAATCAAAACTATCGTCAAATTTAGCATTTTTAGGCAAAGCCTTTTGCCATATCATTAAGCGTTGTTCATAATTTGGCTTTTTAAATTCGATTTTATACTCAAACCTTCTTGAAAAAGCCACATCTAAACTTTCTAAAAAGTTTGTTGTAGCTATGATAACTCCACTAAAACGCTCAATTTGCTCTAAAAAAATATTTTGCATTTGATTATGCATTTTATCAGCACCAGCACTACTTTCTACTCTAGTACTTAAAAATTGATCCGCCTCATTTAAAAGCAAAATAGGACTTTGCTTACTTGTTTGACAAAGTTCTTTGTAAGTATCAAAAATCTTTCTTACATTTTGCTCACTCTCGCCCACATATTTACTTAAAATTTTTGAGCAATCAAAACTTAAAATAGATTTTTTCATAGCTTTTGCCATACTTAATGCACTCATAGTCTTACCTGTACCAGCAGGACCATAGAAAATTATCTTAGCTTCTATGTTTTTATTAGTTTTTATACCCCATTTATTTAATCTTTCTAAAACCTTTTTATCTTGTTGTTTTAATATACTTTCTAATAAATCTTTAGTACTTTGAGGCATAATAACATCATCTATATTGATATTTGGCTCGATTAGCTCAAAGATATCTTGTTCTTTAACTAAATTTTGAAGTTTAATTTTTTTATTCTTCTTTGGCTCTTTGAAATTAATAATTCTTTGTAAAATATCATCACTTAAATAAAAAATCTTAGTTATATCACCCAAAGAATTAACAAATTCATCATATTCTAAAAGATTTGAACTAAGTAGCTTAGAATCTTCTTCTAACAAAGCTTTGTTTTCTTGCTTTTGAGCCTCATCCTCGCTAATTAAATGAAGTAAAAAATTAAAATCTCTACTATAAGAATTTTCAGTATTTAGCAAATACTCTTCTTTTAATAAACTAATAAATATCAAACATTCATTATCGTTTAAAGCATATTCTTTAAAAATCTCTGCTAAAACATTAGAAATTTTACTTTTCTTTAAACGCTCTTTAATATATGCCTCAAAGGTTGCTATATCTTTTTTAATATTCTTACTTTGAGAGCTTTTAGCAAAAAAACGCAATCTTTGATAAAGCTCGATTTTAAAAAATTCATCTTTTAAATACGCAATATGATCTTCATAAATTTGATCTTGCATATAATCTTGTATGCTTTTATTTTCTAAAACTTGCAAGAAAACTTCACTTAAACTTAACTCACATTGTAATAAATTTAAAAGCAAACTTGAGTTTTTACTTGCTTTAAAATCAGAAAAAATTTGAACAATAAAACCTTTTTCTATAAGATTTTTAAGATCTTTTAAATGATCTAAATACTCATATTCATCATTTTTAAAAACTTCACTAAGAAGATTATAAGCATTAATACTTGCATTTGCCTGCAAATAATTTTTGCATAAATGCTTTAAAATTAAAATTTCATCTTCACTGCATTGTAAGTTTTTATAAATATTGCTTTTAAAAGTATCATTAAGAAAAAGTTTTAAATCTTTCATATTTTCCTTTATATTGATTTTATACTAAATTTGATTTTGGATTTTTTATCATTAAAACTCATATTTTTATCACAAACCTCATAAAAAATATCATAATTTTTACTTATAATCTTTTGAGTAAAACCGCAAGAGGTAGCTTGTTTATTTTTTCCATAAAAAATAGGCTTTTTATAGATTAGATCTTGCAAAAAATCATCATAATATTCATTATTAAAAAATCTTTTATTAAAAAAAGTTTTTGCATAGCATATGCCATTAACACAAATTTTATCGCTAATTTTTAACTCAAGTAAGGCTTTAGAAGCGCTATAAAGCTCTAAGCTTGTAAAATTCTTTCCCTCATATAAAAAACCATAATCAGCAAATTTAAACTCTGGGGTTTTTAAAATAATATAAGTACTTTGTGCTTGTGTTTTGCTTTTTAAAGCACAAGAGCTTAAAAAAACACACACAAAACACAAAAAAACTATTTGAAGTAAAGTTTTCATTTAAGGTTTTTAAAACTAAGATTAAGTTCTAAATTGAGTTCTTTTACTATTTTTATCACGCTTTGTAAATCATCAATTTGCTTACCAACTACGCGAATTTCATTACCTCTAATGCTTGAAGTTACCTTTAGTTTGCTATCTTTTATAGCTTTATTAATCTTCTTAGCACTATCAGTATCAATAGTGTCATTAACTTTTAAATTTAGTCTAAAATTTGCTCCACTTTCCCTGCTTAACTCTTTAATACCATTAGGGTTTATCCCTCTTTTAATAAGCTTTGAAATAACAATATCTTTTAGCACTTCAAGCTTTGCTTCGCTAGAGCAAATAAGCTTATAAACACTTTCTTTTTCATTTAACTCTATTTCACTTTTAATACCCTTTAAATCATATCTGCTATCAAGTTCTTTTTTAGCTTGCTCTAAAGCATTTTTTAACTCTTGCTTATCGATTTCCCCGCTAATATCAAAACTATGTTCACTTGCCATTTTCTATAAACTCCTTAAGATTATTAAATACAATTTGGACTAAATTTTGTATGGATTCTTCACTTGCCCATGCAACATGTGGAGTGATGATTAAATTTTCTTTATTTTTTATACTAAGCAAAGGATGATTTTTAACCATAGGTTCTATTTCAAGCACATCAAGCCCTACTTTGATATTTTTCTCATTCATAACTTGAGCTAATTCTGCTTCATTGATGATTCCACCGCGTCCTACATTAATCAAAATAGCATCATCTTTTAAAAGCATTAATTCTTTTTTACTTAATAAATTTTTTGTCTTATCATTTAAAGGTGCGTGGATACTAATTACATCACAAGTTTTTAAAAGCTCTTCAAGACTTACTTTTTCATACTCATCATTATTATTAGTCCCTGAGGTAGAATAGTAACAAATTTTAGAACCAAACATTTGAGAAACCTTAGCTACTTCTTTACCTATAGCTCCAAGTCCTATAATGCCATGTTTTTTACCGGTTAAAGCATGCAAAGTCTTGCTAAAATCACAAAACATTTCACTCTCACACCATTTACCTTCTTTACTCCATTTATCATAATATGGAATTTGATTTAAAAAAGCAAAAAGCAAAGCAAAGGTATGGCTTAAAACACTTTTTGTAGAATAACCGGCTGCATTTTTTACCACTATACCTTTAGAATTTGCATAAGCTACATCTATATTATTTACCCCTGTACCAAGTTGTAAAATAAGTTTTAGATTGGCGCTATCAATCACTTTTTTGTCAATGATGATTTTATTTATCATCACAACTTGTGCATTAGCTATTCTTGCAATAACCTCATCTTTAGAAGTTAAATCATAACTTACAAACTCGCCAAGACTTTCAAAAGCCGTTAAATCCGCTCCACCTAAGGTAGCAGCATCTAAGCACACTATTTTCATTAATCTTTTACTATATGTCCTACAAATTTAGAATAATTATCAAGTACTAATCCACCTTTTCTAAAACCTAACCCACAACCCTCATAAGCAAAGAAAACTCCTGCTTGATAATAATCATTTTCATTTTTATTAAACTCAGCAAATTCTTGATATATAAAGCGATTGTTTTGATAATCTCCCTTTGTTTCAAAACTTACATCTCCATTAGCTTCTATAATGGAAACATTAGCTCCTTCTCTACCAAAAACAGGTTTTTTAACGCATTTTTTACCCACTAAAGGCTTATCGCTTGTTTCAAGTAATAAAGGATGATTTGGATAAAGCTCCCATAAAATTTTCATTATACCCTTACTTTGAAACAGTAAAGTATAAGCAGGGTTTAAAATGATTGCTTTTTGATTTTGCATGATTTGCGTTAAAAGCATAGCAAGCTCACCCTCTTCTATGGCTATACTTTCCCAAGGAATGAGTTTGAAAAAATACTCAAAATTTACATCATTTTTAAAAACACCTTCGGGCGAAAATTCTACTTCATCTATAAAAGAAAACTCACTCTCAAAACCTGCTTCACTAGCAATATGTGCTAAAAGTTTGGTTGTGATCATATCCTCATCACTACCTGCGATTGAAGAAAATAATATCTTCCAACCTTCATAATATTTTTCAAACTCACTTACATCTTCTTCTAAAGTGATGAGTCTTTTAAAGTTATCTTTTAAGGCTTCATATATATTATTAAATTGCGAGCTTTCATCTAGGTTATTTTGCTTTAAAATAGCCCATTGTAAAATAGCACTTTCAAATAAAGATGTTGGAGTATCAGCATTAAATTCTATTAGCTTTATAGGCTTACCATCAAGCCCACCTGCTAAGTCAAACCTTCCATATAAATGCCAATGCACATCATTTTCCCAACTCATCTTAATTGCATCAACTAAATTAAAAGGAATTCCAAGCTCATCAAAACGATTATTATCAATCACTTCTTGCGCAGCAGCTACAAACATATCATAAAGCTCATTCACTGCTTCATAATATGCATTTGCTTCATTTTCCCTCACACAAACTAAGTTAGAATCTAAATAATCACTTCCATCATTATCCGTATGCCATGAAAAGCCAATTTGATCTAAGTAAGATTTTTCTAAAGGATTTACTTTTAAAAAATTCATTTTACACCCTTAAGAGCCAAAAGAACTAGAAGAACTCGAAGTAGCTTTAGAACCACCGCCAAAAAAGCCTGATTTTTTCGCACTTGAGCCTGAAGTGGCACTTGTGCTTGCTTTATTAAAACTATTTACACTTCTTTGGTAAGCACTTTGATTTGAAAATGCTCCCCTTTGTTGATTTGCAAAATTTTGATTATTAAAAAGCTTAGAGCCTATCCAACTACCAAGTATAGCACCAGCTGCACTTGCAAGCAATGTCTCACCTAAAGAAAGTCCTCCGCTGCTCATTTGAGCGTTATTTGGATTTGTTAAATTTGAAGTACCATTGTCTATTTTAGCAGCTTCTTCTTGGATTAGCTTATCCATTTCTTCTTTACTTAAAACTCTTTCAGTTCCATCAAGTTGTTTTAAAACCACCCTAGTTTCATCACTTGGAAATTGATCTTTGATTTTGTATTGATTTGGAGCAGTTTCTTCGATGATAACAAAAGCACCTTGAGTATTTGCTGCTTGGCTTAACGCATTATTAGAATCACTTGCATTGCTACTACATGCACTTAAAGCACCTGCGCTTATAGCAGCAATACCACTTATCATACTAAGCTTAAGTATAGTTTTAATGTGTTTCATAATCTTTCCTATAATTTAATAAGTTTAACTTAAATAAGATTTTAACAAAAAAAGTATTAATAAAAATTAATTGCTTTAATTTATCATAGTCATTAAATTACTACTTAAAATAGACATAGCAAAAACAAAAAATATAAAAGCACTTAAATAATCAATGAGTTTTAAATTCTTTTGATAAATTCTTACCATGAAAGGTTTTGAAAATAGTAAAGAAACTAAAGAAAAGTAAATTATAGTTTCTAAGATCAAAACAAAAATTAAAACTATCAACATCCACCGCATTTGGGTAAAATCAAAACTTGCAAAAACACTAGCAAAATAAAAAATAACTTTTGGATTAGATAAATTTGTAATCATCCCGCTTAAAAATGCAGATATGTGAGTTTTTTGAACTTTTATATTACCTATTTTTGCATTTTTGTAAATTCTATAAGCTAAATACAAAAGATAACAAGCCCCAAAACTTGATAAAGCAATCTGCAAAAATGGAAATTGATGAAAAATCACACTCAAACCAAGTATAGAAAATATAATCCACAAACTCATAGCCAAACTCACGCCCAAGCTAGCTTTTAAAGCACTTTTAATACCTTCTCTTAAAGCATAAGAACTTACTAAGAAAAAATCAGGTCCTGGTAAAATAAGTCCAAAAAAATGAATGATTAAAATCCAAAGAAACATAAGTAATCAATGAAGAAAAGCCGATTTCTCGGCTTTTTGGTATTAGAGTCTTGACTCGTAGCGTCTAAGCATATAAAGTCTTTTAAGCATTTTTTTGCGTGCTGAAATTTTTTGTTTTTTGCGAATTTCAGTCATAGGCTCAAAAAATCTTCTTGCGCGAACTTCAGTAACAACTAGATTTCTATCTACTTGTTTTTTGAATTTTCTATATGCTTCATCAAAAGACTCATTAGGATGTACCTTAATTCCTGGCACGACCCTCACCACCTTTCTTAAATAAAATTAAAAAAAGGATTATATCACAATTTCACTTGAAAATAAAATTTATTTTTGTAATAATTACATAAATAAAAATTAAACATAAATTCTTAATTAAGACAAAGTTTGGTTTAATTTTTCTAGTACTACAATTAAAAAAATATTTCTCAAGGAAAATAAAAATGAGTGCTTGTATTACCAACTATACTAAAAAAAGGTATATAGCTTATATCATTTCTATGATTATTTTCATAGCGTTACCTTTTGTCAAAATCAATGGAAATCATTTCTTTTTATTAAGTTTTGACCATAAAAAACTTAATTTATTTTTTATTGCTTTTGATACCCAAGAGCTTTATTTAATGCCTTTTGTTATCATGGGTATGTTTTTAACTATACTTTTTGTTACCACTCTAGCAGGAAGAATTTGGTGTGCTTGGAGCTGTCCTCAAACTATTGCTAGAGTTATTTATAGAGATTTATTGCAAACAAAAATCTTTAAAATTCACAAAAGCACCGCAAACAAACAAAAACAAGCTGATGGATTTTTTGTTCAAAAAGTTTTAAGTATTGTGATTTTTTATCTTTTTTCTCTATTAATGATGAGTGCATTTTTATGGTATTTTGTACCACCTGAAGATTTTTTTGTATATATTCAAAATCCTGCTGATCATTTATTGCTTTTGGGGATTTTGTTTTGTGCTTCTTTGGCCTTTACTTTTGATATAGTGTATTTGGGCGAAAAATTTTGTGTTTATGTATGTCCTTATGCAAGAATTCAATCTGTAATGTTTGACAATAACACCGTTCAAGTTATTTATGATGATAAAAGAGGCGGTGTGATTTATGATGGACATACTAAACTTTACCAAAAACCACCACAAGGTGAATGCATAGGTTGTGAAGCCTGTGTAAAAATTTGCCCTACTCATATAGATATACGCCAAGGAATGCAACTTGAGTGTATTAACTGTCTTGAATGTGCTGATGCTTGTTCAAAAATTCAAGCTAAATTTGATCGCCCTAGTTTGATTAACTGGACTAGTGCAAAAGCTATTGAAACAAGAGAAAAAGTAAGGTACTTTAGATTTAGAACCATCGGGTATTTAGTAGTTTTATGTGGTGTTTTTGCGGCCTTAGTTTTAATGGGTAGCAAAAAAGAAAATATGCTTTTAAATATCAATCGCTCCAGCGAGCTTTATCAAGTAAGAAAAACACATGATGGAGATTTATTAATCACTAATGCTTATGTATTTTTATTCCAAAACACAGATAATAAAACTCATGAGTATTATTTTGATGTGAAATTACAAGGAATTGATGATGGTTTAGAAATCATTAGACCAAAAAAATCTTTTAAATTAAAAGCCGGTGAAAAAGATAAACAAATAGTTGTTTTAAAAGCTACCAAAAAACTAGCAAATAATGATAGAAAAGATACAGTAATACCTTTAACCATTAAAGCTTATGCGCTTGATGATAAAAATATCGTTATTACAAGAGAAAGTAATTTTGTCTATCCAAAAAATTCTGTTTTAAAACACAAAAAACATTGAAAATGAAAAAAAAACTTTCTACTAAATCTCAAGCAAGACTTGAGAAAATCAAACAAATTGCTTCAGAATCATTTTTAAAAAATGGTTATGAAGCAACCAATCTTAAAGACATTATTAAACAAACCGGTGGATCTTTTTCTAGTGTTTATGAGCACTTTAAAAGTAAAGAAGGTTTATTTGAAGAAATACTAAATGATTTTGCCGAAAATCATTTCTTAGCTAATTTAAAAAAAAATATGAAAATCACGAATGAATTAAGCTTAGAAGAATATTTATATCAGTATTCCTTGGCTTATTTAAAAATTTTCAACAACAAAAAAACCATTTCTATAGTAAGACTTCTATACTCTCAAATTTATAATGATAAATTTGATTTTTCCTCATGGTTTAAAGGTAATAATCGCAAAGAAGTTGAAAATGTTTTACGAAAAAGATTTGAAATGGAAAATGAGCATTTAGCTAACAATGCTGAATTTTTAAGTGTTACATTTTGTGCTATGTTAAGAGGAACTTTTTTTATGCAAAGTATTTTTGGAAATAAAGTACTAATGAATAAAAAAGAGCAAGAAGAGCATGCATCAAAAATCGTAAAACTTTTTATTAGTGGGGTTATTAACTTTAATTAACTATATATTGATAGAATAATTATGCATATATTTTTGTAATATAAATTACTTTTTTATTGAGCTAAATAAATAATTTTAAGGAAACCAATGAAAACAAAACTTTTAACTCTAGCTTGTGCTTCACTTATCTTTGTAGCATGTTCAGATGATAAAAACGCACAAGTTAAACAACTCCCTCCCCAACCTGTAAGCATTATGACTATGCAAAGTGCTAATTTACCTTTAGAATTTACTTATCCTGCAAGATTAAGCACTGAATTAGATGTGATAATCAAGCCTAAAGTAAGCGGTGAAATCAAAGCAAAATATTTCAAAAGTGGTCAAGCTGTTAAAAAAGGCGATAAACTTTTTCTTATAGAACCTGATAAATATCAAGCAAGCGTAAATATGGCTTATGGAGAAGCCTTAGTTGCAAGAGCAAATTTTGATGATGCTGAAAAAAATTTCAAAAGAGATCAAATTCTAATAGAAAAGAATGCTATTTCACAAAAAGAATTCGATGCAAGTTTAGCTAAATTTAACTCCACAAAAGCTAATTTAGAAAGTGCTAGAGCAAAACTTGCTAATGCAAGATTAGACTTAAAATACACTGTAGTAAGTGCTCCATTTGATGGGGTTTTAGGAGATGCACTGATGGATGTAGGTGATTATGTAAATGCCTCTTCTACTGAGCTTGTGCGTATTACAAACATTAACCCTATCTTTGCAGATTTTTATATTTCTGATGTAGATAAAATTAATATGAATAAAAATATTCAAAGTGGAAATTGGCAGTTAGAAAACATTCAAGTGCAAGCTAATGTTGGTGGAGAACTTTTTAATGGAAAATTATATTTTATAGATAGCGTTATAGACACTCGCAGTGGCGGGGTAAAAGCAAAGGCTATTTTTGACAATAATAACTCAAGTTTAATGCCTGGTTCTTTTGCAAATGTTCATGTTAGTGGTTTTGTTCAAAAAGACGGGTTTGAAATTCCTCAAGTTGCTCTTTTACAAGATGATAGTGCTACTTATGTTTATACTTTAGTAGATGGAAAAGTGGTTAAAACCATTGTTAATGTTATCTATCAAACCCCTGATAGAGCAGTTATTGATAAGGGATTAAAAAATGGCGATAAAGTGATTTTAAATAACTTCAAAAAAATACGTCCCGGTGCAAGCGTTAGCGTAATGGAGAATAAATAATGTTTTCTAAATTTTTTATAGAAAGACCTGTATTTGCTTCTGTTGTAGCTATTATCATTTCTTTAGCAGGGATTATAGGCCTTTATTCTTTGCCTGTAGAGCAATACCCTTCTCTAACTCCACCTGTTGTAAAAGTAAGTGCAAATTACTCAGGTGCTGATGCTCAAACGGTGGCTCAAACAGTTGCCATTCCTCTTGAAGATGCTATCAATGGGGTTGAAAATATGATTTATATGGATTCAACCTCAAGTTCTTCAGGAGATATGAGTTTAAGTGTATATTTTAACATAGGTACAGATCCTGACCAAGCAACAGTTGATGTTAATAACAGAATTTCAGCTGCCATGGCAAAACTGCCTGAAGATGTTAAAAAAACCGGTGTTAGTGTAAGAAAAACTGGTTCAAGCATCTTAGAAGTTGCTACTTTATACTCACCTGATGGCTCTATGGATTCACTCGAAGTGTATAATTATGCTGCATTAAATATCTTAGATGATCTTGCTAGGGTTCCTGGTGTAGGTAATGCTGTAGCTATTGGTTCAAGAAATTATTCTATGAGAATTTGGCTCAATCCTGACTTATTAAACAAATATCAAGTTACTGCTACTGATGTGATTGCCGCAGTTAGCGAGCAAAATGCTCAATATGCTACTGGTAAGATAGGCCAAGAACCTGTAGTGGAAAGATCTCCTTATGTGTATTCAGTCACTATGCAAGGGCGGTTAAAAAACACCAAAGAATTTGAAGAAATTATCATAAGAGCAAATAGTGATGGTTCTTTTTTAAGACTTAAAGATGTAGCTGAAGTATCTTTGGGCTCAAGAGAATATACTTTTAATGGTAGATTAAATGGTAAAAACGCTACTCCTATTTTGATTTTCTTGCAAACTGGAGCAAATGCTGTAAATACAGCTGATTTAGTACAAAAGAAACTAGAAGAACTTTCAAAAAATTTTCCAGAAGGTTTAGATTATAAAATACCTTACGATACTACTTTATTTGTAAAAGCTTCAATCAAAGAAGTTGTAAAAACCTTTTTTGAAGCACTTATTTTGGTTGTAATTGTAATGTATTTATTCTTAAAAAATTTCCGTTCAACCATCATACCTATGATTGCTGTGCCTGTTTCTATTTTAGGAACTTTTGCAGGATTATATGTCTTAGGTTTTAGTATTAATTTGCTTACACTTTTTGCCTTAGTACTCGCCATTGGTATTGTTGTTGATGATGCAATTATTGTGGTTGAAAATATCGATAGAATTATGCATGAAGATCCTAATATAAGCATAAAAGAAGCAGCTATTAAAGCAATGGATGAAGTTGCTGCACCTGTTGTATCTATCGTTCTTGTACTTTGTGCAGTATTTATACCTGTTTCATTTATATCCGGTTTTGTGGGCGAAATTCAAAAACAATTTGCTATAACCCTAGCAATTTCAGTTACAATTTCAGGTTTTGTAGCTTTAACACTAACTCCATCTTTATGTGCGATTTTTTTAAGAAGAAATGAAGGGGAGCCATTTTATTTAGTTAAAAAATTCAATCATATTTTTGATTGGTCTACTGAAGTTTTTGGAGCCGGTGTAGCTTATATACTTAAAAGAACTGTGCGTTTTGTTATAATATTTTTTATTCTAATAGGCGGTTTATACGGACTATTTAAATTAGTACCTAATTCACTCGTTCCAACCGAAGATCAAGGATACTTTTTAACTATTGTTAATCTACCTGCAGCATCTTCTCTTAATAGAACTACTCAATCAATGGATGCTATGACTGAAGAAATTCGTAAGAATGAAAATATAACAGATGCTGTAGGTCTTATAGGTTATGATCTTTTTACAGGCTCTTTAAAAGAAAATGCTGGTGCTATATTTGTAATGCTTAAAAATTGGAACGATAGAAGCACTAGTAGTTTTGATTTAACAGGAATGTATAATAAACAATATTTCTTAAATCCGAATTTCCAAACTTTCTTTGTTAATCCACCACCAATCCAAGGTTTAAGTTTAACCGGTGGTTTTGAAATGTATGCACAAAATCGTGGTGGTAAAAGCTATGATGAAATTCAAGCAGATGTAAATAAATTAGTTGAAGCAGCAAATAAACGTCCTGAACTTAACAATGTAAGAACGACACTTGATACTAATTTTCCACAATTAAAATTAGAAATTGATCGTGACAAAGTAAAACTTTATGGTTTAAATTTAGCAGATGTATTTAGCACGCTAAATGCTACTATAGGAACTTATTATGTGAATGATTTTTCTATGCTTGGGAAAAATTATCGTGTAAATATTAGCGCCATAGGAGATTTTAGAAATACACAAAATGCATTAAAGAATATTTTCGTTAGAGCAAAAGATGGCTCTATGATAGCCCTAGATAGCGTTTTAACCCTCCATAGAGGTGTTGGACCTGATGATGTAAAACGCTTTAATATGTTCCCATCAGCACTAGTGCAAGGTGATCCTGCTCCAGGCTATACCTCAGGACAAGCCATTGATGCTATTGCACAAGTTGCTAAAGAAACTTTAGGAGAGGATTATTCTATTGCTTGGGCAGGTTCAGCTTATCAAGAAGTTACAAGTAGTGGCGCAGGACAAATAGCATTTATGTTAGGACTTTTATTTGTATTTTTGATTCTAGCAGCTCAGTATGAAAGATGGCTCATGCCTTTAGCAGTAATCACTGCTGTGCCTTTTGCGGTGTTTGGTTCTTTACTTCTTGTATGGCTTAGAGGCTTAGAAAATGATATATATTTTCAAACAGGACTTTTACTTTTAATAGGTCTTTCAGCTAAAAACGCTATTTTGATTGTTGAGTTTGCTATGGAAGAACATCTTAAAAAAGGAAAAAGTATTTTTGAAGCTTCTATTAGTGCAGCTAAGTTAAGATTTAGACCTATTGTAATGACTTCATTAGCATTTATTTGTGGTATTTTACCTTTATATTTTGCTTATGGAGCAGGAAGCGCAAGTCGTCATGCAATAGGTACAGGTGTTATAGGGGGTATGATAGCAGCTTCCACCATAGCTATTTTCTTTGTACCTTTATTTTTCTATTTACTAGAAAGTTTTAATCAATGGCTTGATAAAAAAAGAGGTAAAAAACATGTATAAGTTAATAATTTTTGCAAGTTGTTTTTTAATAACAGCTTGTAGTTTAAAACCAAATTTAGAAATCAAAGATGTAAATTACACCAAAAGCTTAGACCAAAATATTAGCATTAATAAACAGTGGTGGAAAGCTTTTGATGATAATTATTTAAATACCTTAGTCGATCAAGCTTTAAAAAATAATAACGACTTGCAAATTGCATATATGAATTTACAAAAAGCTTATGAAACTTTAGGTATAGCAAGAAGCGATTTGCTTCCTAATCTTGATGCAAGTGCTAGTGGAGCAAGAGGAAAAACTAGCATTAATGCTCCAAGTAATAAAAGCAACGAGTTTGCTTATGGTAACGATTTTAATATGGGTTTAAATTTAAGCTATGAAGTAGATTTATGGGGTAAATACAGAGATACTTATGGTGCCTCAAAAGCAAAATTGCAAGCTAGTGAGTTTGACTATGAAAGTGCGAGATTAAGTTTAATTTCTAATGTAGTAAAAACTTATTTTAACCTAGCAAGCTTAAGCGAGCAAGTAAAAATTTTAGAAGAAACAACCCAAAGTTATCAAAAAACTTATGAGTTAAAATTAGAGCATTTTAAACTTGGAATGATTAGTGAGTATGAGCTTAACAAATTTAAAGCTGAGCTTGAAAATTCAAGAGTTTTACTCACAAATGCTAAAATTCAAAAAGAAGCTAATACTAAAGCTTTAAAAATCTTAACTTCAAATGATATTGATGATATACTTTATAATAGCATAGAGTATAAAAAAATAGGACAATACGAGCTTAACATACCTGAGGGCATTGGTAGTGAAATTTTACTTCAAAGACCTGATGTGCAAGCTAGTTTAAAAATTTTAGAAGAAAAAAACTATCTTGTTGGAGTAGCTAGAACTGCATTTTTGCCAAACCTTTCTTTAACAGGACTTTTGGGCTTTCAAAGTAATGATTTAGATCTTTTAGTCAAACATGGAAGTAATACTTGGAATGTAGCTGGAAATTTTGCAATGCCAATTTTTCATTGGGGTGAGATTATGAATAATGTTAATATTGCAAAACTTACCAAAGATGAAGCTTTTTTACAATATGAAAATACATTAAAAACAGCCTTTGGAGAAATAAGACTTGCTTTATTTAATCGCCAAAGCTATTATGAAAATGAGCAAAATTATAAAAATTTATTTCTAGCTCAAAGTAAAATTTATGAAATTTCTACCTTAAGATATGAAAATGGTGTGATTAACTTGGCTGATTTTTTACAAGATCAAAGAAATTACTTAAATGCTAAACTTTCTTATACTAATTCATCTTATGAGCTTGCAAATTCCATTGTAGATGTTATGAAAGCTTTTGGTGGAGGATTTAACGCTAAAGAAGAATCAAAAGAAAACATCAAAGCTATGGAAGAAAACTTAAAGGAAAACTTTTATAACAACTGAGCCTTTAAGGCTTAGTTGTTTTTGAGTTATTATCATCTACTACACAATAATAACATTTCTTTGGTGACACAGGAAGTTTTTTAACAGCTTCCTCAATAGGGATGCAATTAGCTATATTTGCAAAAAAGATAAATACTAAAATTACTTTTTTCATAAATCATCAATGCATTTGAATTTGAATTCTTTGATTAAAATTATTATTTCCTCTATCTTTTGGGCTATTATGTTCAAAACGATAACGCATACTACCTGAAACATTAACATCTTGAAAAATTTCATCTAAAGGTGCAGAATTTGATACACTTATAAATCCTAACAAAAATACAAAAAATGCTATAAAAATCTTTTTCATTATAAAGCCTTTGTAAAAATATGATACAATTATAGTCTTTTTAAATAACTACAAAATGAAAATTTAGGAAAAATATGAATTTTTTACAAAACTTAGCTCTTTCTTACTCACACAAGGCTATGCAAAAATCTTTAGAGAATGGTTTTGATGTGAAACTTTTAAAAGAAGGACAAGAAAAAAAAGTTAATCCAAAAAAATCTTATATGCTTTATGCTCACATACCATTTTGTCATACTTTTTGCCCATATTGTAGCTTTCATAAGTATTATTACAATGAAGATTTAGCAAAAAGATATTTTGAAAGTTTAAGAGAAGAGATCAAACAAATCAAAAGTAAAGGATTTGATTTTACTTCTATGTATGTGGGTGGTGGCACTACTTTGATCAACGAAGAAGAGCTTGCTAAAACTTTAGAACTTTGCAAAAAATTATTTAACATCAAAGAAATTTCTTGTGAAACCGATCCAAACCATATTGACCCAAAAAAATTAGAAATGTTTAAAGGGCTTATAGATCGTTTAAGTTGCGGTATACAAAGTTTTGATGATGATACTTTAAAAAAAGTAGCAAGATACCATAAATTTGGCTCTAGCAAAGAACTTCAAGAAAAACTCTCTAAAGCCATAGGTGTGCTTCCTATTATGAGTCTTGATTTGATTTTTAATTTTCCTTCTCAAACTAAAGAGCAATTGCTCAATGATTTAGAAATAGCTAAGAGTTTAAAACCTCAACAAATCACAACTTATCCTTTGATGAAATCAAACCTCACAAAAGATAATATCGCAAAAACTTTAGGAGTAAGTTTTAAAGATAATGAATTTGAGTTTTATAAAATCATTGTAGATTTTTTCAAAGATTATGAAAGAAATAATGCATGGTCATTTTCTTTAGAAAAAAGTAGCTTTAATGATGAGTATGTAAGTAGCCATCATGAGTATTTGGGCGTGGGAAGCGGGGCTTTTAGCTTTTTAGACGGAGAACTTTTAATCAATGCTTTTAATTTAAATGATTATTCTAAACTCATCAAAGAAAAACAAAATGCAAATATTGCTAAAGCTAATTTTGGCAAAAAAGAAATCATCAAATATGTCTTTTTAACCGAAATGTTTACTGGTAAAATCGAAATTGATAAATTTAACAAAACTTTAGAATGTAATTTAGAAAAAGATCTTTTCATCGAACTTTTAGGCCTTAAACTAAGTAAAGCTATAAAAAAAGAAAACAATACTTTATATACAAGTGAATTTGGACGTTATTTGTTTATGGTATTGATGAAAGACTTTTACACAGGCATGGATTTAGTGCGTGCTGTATTTAGAGATGATAAACGCTTACAAGATAAAGAACACATTAATATCATGCAAGAAAATGTTGATCCACTTGATTTTAAAAGTATGGAGTTTAAAGGATAAAAAGCCTTAAAAAAGGCTTTTTATTAAAACGGTCTTACCACCATCATAATAGCGATGATTATAAATAATATCGTTGGAATTTCATTATAAGCTCTAAAGAATTTCCCACTTTTTTTGCAAGTATCATTTTGAAGTTGTTTTAAATAATAATAATTTTGTAAATGATAAATAATTAAAAGCAAAGCACAGGTTAATTTAGCATGCATAAAACCTGATCCAACCATTAAAGCTTTATTAACATGAAGCATTAAACTACCACTTATTAAAGTTACAATCATAGCAGGAGTTTGGATATAAAAATACAATTTTCTTTCTTGAATTTTTACCACTTCCACAAAGCCTTTATTGTCTTTATGTTCTGTATGATATACAAAAAGTCTTGGCAAATAAAACAATCCAGCCATCCATGAAACAAAAGCTAAATAATGCACCATTTTAATCCATAAATACCAGTCGGTTAAAAAATCTAACATTTTTCTCCTTTTTTATTAAAAATTTCTTTTATTAAAATCAAAGCTACGCTAATGTTTATCATCACATCAGCTAAATTAAACACAGCAAATTCAAACCACTTGTGCCAAAATACAAAATCCACCACGCCTATATGCACAAAGCGATCAAGTAAATTAGAACACCCAGCAGATAGCATAATAGCAAAAGCAATCAAATGCGTTTTAAAAAACTCTTTTTGATAAAGCAAATACCCAAACAAAGCCAAAATAAAAACAAGCTGTATATATTTTAAATACTCTCCTAAAAAGGCAAACATTGAAAAGGCCACACCGGTATTATAGGTTAAAACCAAGTCAAAAAATTCACCCTTATACTCAAGCCCTTGCAAAAACAAATACTTGCTTGCTTGATCTAGTATAAAAACTAAAGCAAAAACAAGCCAAAATTTTAAAGGCAAGATTTTAAGCATTCAATGCTTTCATAAAAAAGCTTTCAACAACTTTCATTTCTTTTTCTAAAAGCTTAATGTCTTTTGCTTCAAGCAATAAGCGTATTAAATTTTCTGTACCTGAGTACCTAAACAAACTAGCAATTCCTTTTTTTTCTAAGTCTTTTTTCAACTCTTCCAAACCTGCAAGCTTGCTTAAGTCTTTTTTCTCTGAAATTTTAAGATTATGCAAAAGCTGTGGGTAAGGTTTAACTTGATTTAAAATTTCGCTTGCACTTTTTGCTTCACTTAACATTAAAGCACTAAATTGTAAAGCAGCTACCAAACCATCTCCAGTTTTTGCATAGTCACTAAAGATAATATGCCCACTTTGCTCTCCACCAAAATTTCCACCGCATTCTTTGAGTTTTTCAAGCACGTATTTATCACCTACATTGCAAGTTTCATGTGTGATTTTATGTTTATTTAAAAACTCTTTTAAAGCACCATTACTCATTATAGTGCTAACTACGCTTGATTTTAACTTGCCTTGTTTTTTCAAAAATAAAGCTAAAACACCCAAAAGACTATCTCCATGGGCTACTTCTCCTTTTTCATCCACAACAACCAAACGATCTGCATCTCCATCAAAAGCAAAACCCATATCTGCTCTAAATTTCTTTACTTCTAAGGCTAAATTTAAAGGATGTAAAGCCCCGCAATTTTCATTGATATTTAAACCATTTGGTTTATCATTGATCACAATCACATCTGCACCAAGTTCTTTAAAAACCGTAGGTGCTACCTTATAAGAAGCTCCATGAGCCACATCTAAAACAACGCGTAAAGATTTTAAAGTCAGCTCTTTAGGAAAAGAATTTTTTATAGAAACAATATATCTTCCTATCACATCATCAATTCTTTTTGCTTGCCCAATTTGTGATTTTGTTGTTCTTGCTTCTTCTATGAGTTTATCGTTAAAATAAATTTCTTCTATTTTTGCTTCTGCTTGCTCATCAAGTTTATTTCCATGTGCATCAAAAAATTTAATACCATTATCATAGTAAGGATTGTGTGAAGCTGATATCATAATCCCTGCATCACAACGCATATCTTCAGTTAAAAACGCAATAGCAGGTGTTGGCATAGGGCCTATTTCTATAACATTATATCCTATAGAAGTAAGCCCTGAAACGATAGCATTTTCTATCATATAACCGCTTCTTCTTGTATCTTTTCCTACTAAGATATTATTTGTAAGGGCTTTGTCTTTAAAATAAATTCCAGCAGCCATAGCCAAACGCATAGCTAAAAACGAATCCAAAAACTCCCCTGCTTTACCGCGTACTCCATCTGTTCCAAAAAGTTTCATTTTTTTACCTTTGATTTTAAATAGTGCAATTATAAGAAAAAAAGTTAAGTAATGTATAAATGTGAGAATTTTATAAGCATTAGTTAGCAATAAAAATATATAATTTTTAAAATTTCACTTAAGGAAAATGAATGAAAAAAATCATCGCAGGAGTTGTAGTAGTAGTTTTATTAGTTATAGGATTTTTTACCTCAGCTTCTTACATTAACTCAATCAATGGAAAAATATTTGCTCAAATGAGCCAAGATACAGCATATTATAGTGTTGAAGATGCTAACTATACCAAAGGACTTTTAAATTCCAAAGGAAGTTTTATAGCTACACTTAATGACTTGCCTTATAGTTTTAAAGTGAATGTGGATTTTTCTAATAATTTTTTTGCAAGCAATAATGCTATCATTTCTATTTTAAATGAAAATGAAGACTTAAAAGGTATTTTTCCAAATGAAGAAATCTTTAAAATCTTAGTTAGTGCAAAAGGTGGAGACATTAACATCAATGCAAAAATAAATGATATCAATTTTACCCGCAATGATACAAATTTAGTTTTAAATAATACATCTTTTAAGATTATAGGTTCTGAAGAATTTGTAAAAAATATGGAGCTTAATCTAGGTTATGTTTTGTTAGAACAACTATCTCATGAAGAAAAATTAGAAGCAAAAAATATCAAAATTTCTGAATTTCCTATACAAAAATTAAGTTTTAATGATATCTTTAGTCCTAGTAGAAATAGTGAGCAAAATATAAGCATTGATAGTGTTAATTTTATAAGTTCTATTACTTTTGACTTTGATAAATTAAAAATTTTTGCAAAAACAGCTCAAAATGCTCAAAATGATTATGATAGTGTTTTAAAACTAGATTTAGCTAAATTTAATCTTGCAAATGAAAACTTTATGCTAAACAACATTAATTTAGATATGAATTTTAATAATCTTTCTAAAAAAGCTTATGATAGTTTAGTGCAAAACTCAAACACTGATATTTTTTCTATGATGCTTTTAGCAAGTCAGTTTTTAAAAGCAAACCCACAAATCATCTTAAATAATCTAAGCTTTGAAAAAGAAGGTAAAAAATTTGATGCAAATGGGCAAACTATTTTCACTGAAAATAATATAAAATCACAATTGCATGCAAACACTGAAATTCTTCCTAGTCAAATTTGGCCTGATTTTGCAAATTTTGATACTTATTTTGTAGATAATAATGGCTCTTATGTGCTTGATTTTATCTATGATGATTCTAACAAAAGTGATGTTACAACTATCATTAATGGTGAAAGACTTACCATAAATCCACAATGACAAATTTAAGCTTAACTTTTCGTCCTAAAACTTTAGATGAGGTTTTAGGACAAGAAAATTTAGTAGAAATTTTTAAAAAATTCATACAAGTTTCAAAACTCCCTCATAGTGTATTTTTTGGTCCAGCAGGTTGTGGAAAAACTTCTTTTGCAAGGGCTATAGCGTATGAGTATAAACTAGACTTTTATGAGTTTGATGGAGGAAATTTTAAGCTTGAAGAGCTTAGAAAAATACTAATTAATTATGAAAATTCTTTATTCAAACCTTTGATCTTTATCGATGAGGTACATAGGCTTTCAAAAACCCAACAAGAAATGCTTTTAATTCCTTTGGAAAATCAAAAATGCCTTTTCATAGGTGCAAGCACTGAAAACCCTTATTTTACTTTAACTTCAGGCATAAGAAGTAGAAGTATGCTTTTTGAATTTAAAGGTTTAGAATATAAAGACTTAGAAAAACTTGCCACAAAAGTGCAAGAAAAACTCCAATGTAAAATCGATGATGATGCCAAAGACTTCTTAATCACTTCTAGTGCAAATGATGCAAGAAGCTTTTTAAATTTATGTGAGTTTGCTTTGGCTTTAGATAGCACTCATATCACGCTTGAAACTTTGAAAAAATTAAGAGCAAATGTTTTAAGCGATGGCACTTCAAGTAAAGATACACACTATAAACTAGCTAGTTCTATGATAAAGAGCTTAAGAGGAAGTGATGTAGATGCGAGTTTGTATTATCTTGCGAGGTTGATTGATGGGGGCGAAAGTGCGGATTTCATCGCTAGAAGATTAGTGATATTTGCAAGTGAAGATATCTCAAATGCAAATCCACAAGCACTTAATCTAGCCACAAGCACACTCATAGCAGTAAAAAACATAGGCTATCCTGAAGCTAGGATCATCTTAGCTCAATGTGTGGTATTTTTAGCAAGTTCGCCCAAGTCAAACTCAAGCTATCTTGCTATAAATGAAGCGCTAAATTATGTGCAAAACAATCCTGCGTTAAAAATACTTCCTTATCTTGATAATAACAACCCTCAAAGAAAAAACTACCTTTATCCGCATGATTTTGGTGGCTGGGTTAAGCAAAGATACTTAGAAAAAGACTTGAAATTTTATCATAGTAAAGGCATAGGCTTTGAAGCACAGCTAGATTTATGGCTAAATGATATGAAAAAAGTTAAAAAGTGATTTTAAGCACAATGTAAAAATATTTTTATATAATTTTCATTTTTTGGTTCCGTAGCTCAGTTGGTAGAGCACCACCTTGACATGGTGGTGGTCGTTGGTTCAAGTCCAATCGGAGCCACCATTTTTTATTTCTTTCGATTTCTTTAATTTCCAAAAAATGCTTTCAAAATGCTATATATAAACAAACTAAATGATCTTTGATTTCAATTAATTTCTTTTGTGTTATAATTATTTTCAATTAATTAAGGTCATTATTAGGGTTCTTAAAACCTAATAGGGTTCTTTAAAGGAAAATAATGGCAAACATAGCAAAACAAAGCTTACAAGATAAAGATATTAGAAATTTAAAACCTAGTGATAAACGATACAAAAAAGCTGTAGGTAATCCAAAAGAGCTTTATATTTTTGTATATCCTAGTGGTCAAAAAACTTTTAGTATTAAAATTAATGACAAATACACAAAACTTAAAGAATTTAGAGAAGGAATTTATAGTGTAGCTGAAGCTAGAAAAGAAGCTATTCAGTTTTTAAAAGAATTTGAAAAATGTAAAGATATACGGTTGCTAAAAAATGGAAATGATAAATATAAGTTTAAAAACTTATTTATTCTTTATATAGATCAAAAACAAAAAAAATGTCTTAGCGATAGCTATGTTAAAAAAATTATACAAATGGTAGAAAAATATCTCATGCCAAGTTTAGGAAATTTAGATGTAAAAAACATAAAATATAGCGATTTATTATCTATATTTAATGCTATTTATAATCCAAATAATCCTTATACAAGTAGGTTAGAAACCATACACCGTTTAATCAATCATATTCAGGGTATTTTTAGAATAGCATTAAAAGATAGATATATTGATTTTGATCCTAGCGATGGCTTAAAAGATAACTTTGCTTCCTCTAAAAGATTTCAAAACAACCATAATATAGATACAAGATACCCTGCCTTAATTCAATCAGAAGATTTAAAAGAATTTATTCAAGATCTAAAGCAAGATAATAGAATGGAAAAACAAACAAAAAGGGCTTTGTATTTACAAATTCTTAGTATCAATAGACCTTTTAATACTGCTAGTGTAAAATGGGCTAATATTGATTTTGAAAAACAAATTTGGACTATACCAGCAAATGAAACAAAAACAAAAATTGCACATGAAATTCCACTTACAAAAACAATGATTAAGGTATTAAAAGAGCAATTTTTATTTAGCGGAGAAATTAGCGATTTTGTTTTTCCTGCACAAACCATACAAGGACATATTAATAGAGATAGCATAGGTAAAGCCATTAAAAATTTAGGAGGTAAAAATAAATGGCACAAGCGAGCTAGTTCTCATGGTTTTAGAGCTACATTTAGAACTATTTGCTCTCAACATAAGGCAGAGCTCTTAAAATTAAATATTAGCGAAGAAGTTATTGAAAGCGTTTTAGCACATAAAGAACTTAATCAAATAAAATTTTCTTATGAAAGAGAAAAAGCAACCATCATTCAAAAAAGAAAACTTTTACAATGGTATGATGATTATTTAAATAATTTAGAATTTTTAGGAATATAAATATATTATATTATATTATATTTCTCATAATTATTTTTATACTCTTTTTAATTTCGTTAAAAAGAGTATAAAACCTTATATTACAGAACTTGAAACAGATTGTAAAATTTTCTTTTTACTTTCTGTAGGAAAATTATCCATAAAATCAAATTTTTAGAATGTTTAACATAATTTTTTAAATATTCAATACTTCTTTACCTTACAAAAGCTTTCCTAACTCATTGTAAAGCTTAAGAATTCTAAGCCCTTTATTCATTTCTATCTCTTTAGTAAATAAATCATACTTCAAAATAAAATTTACCTTTTATAATTGCTAAAATATCTACACAATCACTAAATTCGCTATTATAAAATTTTATTTCTTCTCCACTCATAGTTTTAAGTATTATTTTATCAAACTCATGAAAATATTGAACTATAAGAATATTTTCTTTGTAATTAATGATGATTTTATCTCCATTTTCAGCATTTTTATTACTTGATACAACTAAAATATCACCATTTTTTGCATAAGGCTCTAATTCATTATGTTTTACTTTTAAAAAACACAAATCAAAATATCCCATACCATCAAATAAATGATTTAAAAATAATGATTTTATATTAAATGTTTCTAAATATTTTCCATCTATATAGTTTTTAACTCCATCACATATAGCACAAATACTTTCTTCTATTTTCTTAAATTCAAGTTTTTTACTTATATCTATATTGTATTTTTTAAAGGCCTCACTTAGCGTCATATCAGAATCAAAGTATTCAAACCCTATCCCTGTTGCTTGCAAAATTTTCCATTTTGCACCTTGAGTAATGGAATTTACATTGTTTTCATAAGAATTGATACTACCTTTAGTAATACCTACTTTTTCTCCAAATTCTCTTTGGCTTAATCCGTAAGCATTCCGCAAATCTCTTAATTTTTCACCTATCGTTTTCATAAAATATATTCTACAATAAAATAATTTTAAAGAAAATAAAAAAATTTAATGATAATTATTGACAATTTTTAGAAAATAAATTATTATTTTATGAAAATATAAAGGATAGTACATGCAAATTATAGAACCAAAAAACAAAAATTTTTTAACCCCTAAGCAATTAGAATGCGAATTTGGAATTAGTCTTAGTAAACAATATAAAATGCGTATGCAAAAAAATCAAAATCAAGCTAGCTCCTTGCCTTTTATTAAATTAGGAAAAACAATTCTATATAAAAGAAGTGAGATTGAAATATGGCTAGATAAAAACATGGTCAAAGGGAATTTATGAATTCTATAAAGAGCAACAAGTTACTACTTGATATTGTTTTTGAAAAGAATTTCAAGCAAGTAAATATAGAAAAACTAGAAAACATTGATTTTGAATGGTTGATAGATAGTTTTCTTGTAAAACAGTCTTTAGTAATGTTTTATGCTAGTGCAGGAAGTGGTAAGAGTTATTTTATGTTATATTTAAGTAAATATCTGCTTGATAATAACAAAGTAGATCGTATATTTTATTTTGATGGCGATAATAATGAAAGAATATTGAAAGAACGAAAAGGAAGTGAATTTTTAAAAAGTTCAAATTTTTATTATTTTTTTTCTAACAATACAAATAAGTTTAGTCTTTTTAGAGATTTAAAAAAAGCTAAAGATTTAAAAAACACATTAATTGTAATTGATAGCATTAGAAATTTTATTCAAGATGATTTTAATAAAGACTTTACAATGATTAAGGTTTTTGATGAATTGCAAAAAATAAGAGATAATGGAGCTACTATTATTTTTCTGCATCATCAACCAAAACAAAAACCAGATGAAAATAATAAAGCCTACAAAGGTGCAACAACTTTTTTAGATAGTGTAGATGAAGGATATTTTTTACATAAAAAAGATATTAAAACAGATGAAGAGTTTGTAATTCTTTTAGAGCCTCAAAAAAGAAGATTTGCTACAAAATCTCAGGCATTTAAAATAAACACATTAAATTTAGAATTTGAATTTGTGGATTATTTAGAATTTGCAGAAAATCATAAAACACAAATTACCCTTAATCTCGTTAAAGAAATTCTTAATGAAAACAAAAATGGTATTTGTCAGCAAGATTTAGCAAGTAAAATCAAAAAGAAAATTGAACAAGATTATGTAGAAATAGTAGGTAGAAATGCTTTATGGAAACTGCTAGATAAATATAAAAACATTTATTGGAGTATTTTTTATGAAGCACAAGAAAAAGGTGGAAAGAGGAAAATTTTTAAGATATTATAATTAATCTTGATTTGATAGTTCTTTAAGTAAAACTATTCGCTCATACTCAAGAACTATCACATGCTAACAAAAATCAAAATAACCTACCCTACTTTTTACCTCTCATATATTCAACAAACATTTCTTCAGTTATATTTTCCTCAACCACTCCATTTTCACATTTCCATATTTTCCAATCATCACCAATTTTCACGGGAAGGTAAAAAATATACCCTGTTTTTTCACTTGCATAAATATAAGCTTCTTTTAGCTTTTTAATTTTTTCTTTATATAAAATCTCATCTATATTTGAAGAACTACTTTTATTTACACTTTTTACTTCAAAAATATGAATTTTATTTTGCTTATCTTTAAAGATAAAGTCAGGATAACTTGTGTGTTTTCTTATGTGATAATAATCAAATTTAATATTTGATTTATCTATGAAATTCTTACCAAATAAATAAACCAGTTCGCCTTCAACTTCTATAGTTTTACAACATTTGTTTTTTATTTTGCTAAGAATTTTAAACCATTTCTCTTCAGCTTCACTATCAAATTGAAATTCATCTTCTTTATTAGTCCAAATCCAATCATTAATTATAGCAGGCTTTCCATTGCTATCAAAAAAACTATAAATATCATCTCTTAATTGAACTTCAACTACATCTCCATATTTTTCATAATCTTCAACAACAGAACTTACTTTATTGCTGATATTATCTAAATTAGCATTAAACACAAACCATTTATTAAAATCTGTAACAAATTCTCTTTGCTTTTCTTTTACTTTATCACTATAAGATTGAAATTTTTTATAAGCTTTAAAAATAGACTCATTATAGTATTCTATATCATTGTTAATACAATCTGATATATCTATATCATCTAAAGCAACCTCTCTAAGAACAGTGATTTTAAATGGAGCAAATTCTTTAATTATTTCGTTTTCAAATAAACCTTTATTAATTTCACCCTTTAATTTTACTATTGTGCGTTTATTTTGATCTTCTTTAGGTTTTATACCATAAACATAAGCTGTACTAAAAATTTCTTGAGTATTTTTATCTAATTTTTCAAAATATGTTAAACAAGGATTACGCCTTATACGCCCAATAACTTGCTCATCAAGTTGTTTAGATTGCGAATTTCTAACTTGATAAAGCATACAAGCTCTAGGCATATCAAAGCCTTCTGTTATAACCATTTTAAAGATTACAACATCAATAGGAAAATCACTTTGTTTAATATAGTTTTGCCACAGGCTTTTATTTTTTACTTTTTCTAATCTACTATTACTTTCATAGCCATTTTCTTTTTCTACAAAACATACCCATTTTAAATCTTTTTCTTTTAAAACTTTTTTGATGATTTCCATTTCATATTCTGCATTATTTTGATTAGAAATTTGTATTATAAAAGCAGGAACTATCCCTTCTTTATTATAAACTGCTTTAATGCTTTTAAATTTATCTAAAGCTTTGCTTAATCCACTTTCTAAATCTTCTTCATCTTCTATATATTCCACTTTTTTAATCAAATTTGCACTAACAGCGTCATTTTCTGATATACAAACATCAAATTGATCATTTTTAGGAGTAGCTGAAAAGTTAATAACTTGAGTAAAATAATTTGATAACCCATTTAGCTGATTTGTAGCTATATGGCTTTCATCTCTTATTAAAATTATTTTTTTACCTAGATTTTTGCAAGTTTCTAAAAATACTAATAAGCTTTTTTCTTTATTAATTCTACTTGCTTTAGTATATTGTGAGGTAGGTAAAACAAACACATTATGATTTATATCAATATATAGACTATATTCTGTATTTTTTGTATTTTCTGCACCACTACTAATGTAAAAAGGGTTTAATCTTGTAAAAGTATTTAAAGATAAATTTACAAAACTTTCAAAATTTTGTCCTGCTAAATTTCCTTTAGAGAGAGTAGAAACTATAAAAATAAAATCATCATCGATTTCTAGCATTTTATTCATCAAACTTGCCATCATGTATGTTTTACCACTTCCAGTGGGTGCTTTTAAGGTGATATTTTCTTTCCCTTGCATAGCTAAATTAAACAAGGAACTTACAACTTCATTTTGTAATTCTATAATTTCTTGTTTCATCATTTACCTTCTATTTTTCTGCAAGTTAACTCAAATTCTTTACATATCCATTCTATTTTATCACGGATATTTTCAAAAACTTTTCCATAAAGTTTTTCATCTATTTTTTCAAAAACTGAATGATCGCTTGAAGCAATACTTTGAATTTCACTAACTTCTAAGCTATCTCCATAAGAAGTATTTTTTTCTAACCATTTAAAATCTTTACTTTTATCATAACATTCTCCGCTCATGATTCTTTTTAAACGCTTTGAAGTAACATCTAAGGCAATTCCATTTGGATTTGAATCTGTTATTTCATTATTAGTAACTAAAATAAATTGTCTATTACCACCATCTTGTTTGTTTAATTCCAAAACAGCATGTCCTGTAGTTCCACTACCCGCAAAGAAGTCTAGGATAATATCATCATCTAAATCTGTAGATATATCAATAATATGTTTAATTAAAGATACAGGCTTTGGTGTGTCAAAAATTTTGTTTCCAAAAATTTTTTGAATTTCTTTTGTTGCATCTGTTGTTGTTCCATAATCTGTAAATATAGTTCTCGTTTTTACTATTCTGACATCAACTTCATCAAAATATACTACTTCATATGGCGTTAGTCTACCTTTTGAATTTTCCTTCCAAAATATATGATCTGCATCTAAGTTTTCGGGTTTTTTTCTCCAACGTCCTTTTTGTCCATTTGGTGCCATAGGATAAAAATCATTATTATTTGGATCTTTTATTGGATAATAAAGACTGGGTGCATCTTCCATTAATGCTCCTATACCCCATTTTTCAAGTTTAGTTAAAGAAGCTTTTCTATTATTAATTATTTTATTAAAATTTTCTTCACTAAATTTTTCGGTTTTATTATTTATAATCCATGTATTTTTCTTATAACATAAAATATATTCATGCTCTTTAGCAAAATATTGAGAGTCTTGTCCACCTCCTTTCTTTTTTTGCCAAACAATATTTCCACAAAAATTTTCTTCCCCAAAAACTTCATCAAACAAACATTTAACATAAGCTTGATTTCTATCATCAATACTACAAAAAATAACACCATCATCTTTTAAAAGTTGTCTTGCTAGTATTAATCTTGGATAAAGCATAGAAAGCAAATTATCTCTTGTAATTGCATTGTTGTAATTAGTTTGTGCAAATTCACCTAAATCATCTTTTCCATAAGGTGGATCTATATAAATTACTTTAATTTTATTTTTGTAGTTAATTAAAAGATTTAAAAGAGCAGGATAATTATCGCCTATTATAAGTTTATGAGTAATTCCACCTTGATCAAAACTAAGATTTTCATTCTTTTTTAAATATCTTATTGTTTGTCCTTCGTTTTTCTCTAAACGCACATCAAAATGAAAACCTGTTCTTTTATAAGTCATGCCTAGAGCTGATATCTTTAAAACTTCTGTTTTGTTTTCTGCATTATCGATAAGTTTTATTAGAAAATCTGCATTTTCGTTTTCTAATATACCATTACTTGCACGATCTAAAATTTTTATTTTTTCTTCTTCTTTTAATTCTTGTAAGCTTTGCAATTCATTTCTTTCCATTTTACGCCTTTCTTAAATTATTATCTAATAAATTACTATTCATTTGTTGAGTAAAATCATGATATTTATTTTGTGAAATTATAATAAAAATACATAAGATAATTATTTAAAATATTTTTAGATATACATAAAAATTACAAATCATAAATTAAAAAAATTAATCTCAAAAAAATCATTTTTTCTATGAGCCTCGCAGAGAATATTTTGTTATTTACTTAAAAAATGGTGTCATTTTTTGGAGTAAATAGCTATCCTGCTTTTACTAAAATTTTCATCTTAATTTTTATATTTATAAGACAAAATATTTTATACTTGTAATTAAATAAAAATCAAAAAAGGAATGTTATGAATTTTAATTATCCAAATATAAAAAGACTAGAATCTATTTTAAATGAAACATCATTTCATCAAATTTATAATTTATGGATAAATAAACAAATTTCTCACTATGCTTTAAAAATATTAGAAAGATGGGCTGAAAATTATCCAAATACAATCAAAACTTTAGGAATGTCAGATCTAATGACTTTGGTATTACCGCAGGAAAAAATGGAAATTGAAATTTTATCTAGTGCAAATTCAAAAAAACAAATAGAAAATGGTTTAACTACTATGGAAATATTACAAGAAGCAGAAATAGATTTGAACTATTATATAAAAACAAATCCTCAACTTTATTCTCCACTTTTTCAAGAAACCATGCAAGAAGATAAAGTACAAAAACTAGAAAAAAATATTAACGATGACTACTGGAAATTACAAACACAAATCATGGATTTACAACATGAAATAAAAGATTTAAATTAGTTAGTAATTTAGAACTATCAATAAATAAATCACAGAATGCATAAATACTTAAAAAGTATGTATTGTAATTAATATAATACTACTATAAAATGTAGCTTTATTCTCTTTTTATAAAAATTAAAAAGAGAATAAAAAGAACCAAAAAGAAAAATAAAAAAATTTCTTATTAAATTATCAGGATAAAAAGTTATAATAATCTCATCAGAGGAGGATAGTGGCGGGATGAGACCCTCTCCTTTGATTAACCTGCATTAAAAATTCTACAAATGGCTTTACTTTAAAATTTTGGCTTATTTTTTAATCTTCTTATTAAAATAAGAAGATATAATTTTATTAGAGGGGGATAGTGGCGTATTCGAGTGACCCTCCCCTTTTTATATTTTAAATAGGGTTCTTTTTGGGGTTCTTTAAAAAATATAAAAAACTGCAAATATCTAAAAATAAGCCTTTATAAATATTAGTTAAAACTCAATCGGACCACCATTTTTTATTTCTTTCGATCAATTCACTACATATATTTTAGCAAATTCGTAAATTCCTGAATTTCTTTTTCTTGATCTAAGATGATTTTTTTCGCTATATCAGTGATAGTTTTATCTTTAGAATAAAATAAAATTTGTTTTGAAGCATCTACCGCACCTTGATGATGTGCTATCATCGCTTCTAAAAAGTCTTTATTGATGTTTTTACTTTCTTTAACCGAGCTCATTAAAATCATCATTTTTTGCATTAACTCTTTTTCTTCTTGAACGAATTTTTTATAAGTTTCTTCATCAATTTGAGTTTTTGTATAAAGATTTTTATCTAAAATTTCTTGAAATTCTTGAATTTCTTTTTCTTGAGCTTTGATGATATTTTGAGCGATTTTTTTCATCTCTTCACTTTTAGTATGCTCTAATAAAAGCTTAGATGAATCAATAGCACCTTGATGATGTGGGATCATATTAGCTAAAAAATCTCTTTCTATATCATTACTTTGTACTAAAGGATTTTTCATCATAGGTTCATGCATACTCATCATGATTTGTGATGAAATACTTCCAGAAGCTCCATGATGAGCATGATGAGAATTTGCAGCAAATAAAGCACTTGCTAAAACTAAACTTGAAACTATAGTTTTTATTTTCATTTTTTTCCTTAAATTTTTAATTTAAAATCAAAAATATATAAAAATATCACAAACTAAAATTAACAAAAAAATTCAATTTTTTTTTGTTATAATTTATTTAAAAATACACAAGGATGGAAAATGCTTAGAGAACTACTTGAGATAAAAAAAGAAATGGAACCTATAATTCATGATTGTTCAGTAAAAATTCAAGTAGCCGCAAGAGAAGTAATCGTAAGAAAAAGAGAATATGAAATTTATGGACCTATGATAGATAGAGTATATCTTGATAATGCCATTTATATTAAAATTTTTGGTAGTGGGCGTGATACAAAAAGTACTAAAGTAGATATTAAAAACGGCCTTTATATGGTGTATGTAGCTCCAGATAAACCAACCAATCAAGAAATAATGAATAAACTAAAAATCGCATTTGAAAGTATAGATAATAAATTCATTTCAAGAATTTTAGAACTCAATAGAAGAATGAAAGAAGTAATCAATAAAACCCAAGCAACTCTAGCAAAAGCATCAAATATGAATGTTTTAATAGAAACTAACCTAGGCGAAGCAAGTGCAGCACATAAGTTTGTAATAACTATCAAATATTTAAAAGATAATCAAAAATTAGAATTAAAAAATTCAAAATCTGCAGGTAGCTTTAGAGATACTAAAAATCACATCAACCTAGTAGTAGAAAAAAACACTGATTCAGCTATATGTGAAAAACTTTTACATGATGTTGAAATTTATTTCATAGGTAGTGGAAAATAAAATCACTTTTTTACTCTCAAATTTGCTAAATGTGTCAAAGCCACCGCAATAGCATCTGTGATATCAAGTGGCTTGATATCTTTTGAAATTCCAAGCAATCTTTTCACCATAAAAGCTACTTGTTCTTTAGTAGCTTTTGCTTTACCTGTTACGGTTTTTTTTACTTGCAAAGGTGTGTATTCTGCAAATTCTCCATGAGTTTGTAAGATTTTTAAACTCAAAGCTCCACGAAATTGTGCTAACTTTAAAACCGTTTTTGGATTATAAGCAAAAAATATATCTTCTATAGCTACCTCATCAAATTGATGATTTTTAAAGATTAGATCAAGTCCTTCACATAATTCTGTGATTTGATACTGTAAATCATTAGGTTTGATTTTGATAAGCCCTGCTTCTATGAGTTGATTTTTATTATTAATTCTTTCTACAATAGCATATCCACAATACCTAGAACCAGGATCTATCCCTAAAACTTTCAAACTTTTCACCTTTTTATTCACATAGATGTGAAATTTAAATTTTTATGTGAATAATTTTAACCATTTTTTATAAAAAATAAGCTAGAATTTTAAGTTTTACATCATAATTTATAAGAAAAATA